>CAVQPP010000129.1:0-97712 GCA_963714445.1 uncultured Actinomycetota bacterium | reverse complement strand
GCAATGGATAAAGGCTCCTGGTCGGAACGCGCTGAATGCGACAACCCAGTTCAAAAAGATCGCCGCCAATGGCGCGACAATGCTTGACCTCGGCGGGCAAATAGACCGGCTCACCCACGCCCGTGGCAATGCCGATGAGGATGTGTTGCGCCTCCGCCAGCCGCGTTTGCAATAAGCCGATCCCCTGCTGCGAAAAGTTCGCGACACCGCCTCGTAAGCGGCCTCCCAGGCGATCGAACCGTCTCGAGCCGATCGGGCACGATTTTCAGATCCTTGTGCAAAGCCACCCGGTCGTGCTGCCGCTGTTCCACGCCCGAACTGCGCAACAACGTGCAGAATTTGCCGGCGGCCGTTGGCTTCATACTTCACCTCGTCGAGAAACGTCCGCATGATGATGATGCCCCGGCCGCTGGACAACAGCACTTCCGGATCGTCGCTGGTGGCGCGGGCCAAGACCCCCTCCACGTCGAAGCCCTTGCCTTGATCGGTGATAATCCATTGACAGCGGACGCCATCGTAATCCACCAGGATTTCCACGAGGCGATTCGCCAGGCGCAGGTTGGCGGTCCGCAGGCCAAGGCTTCCGCGAAGGCGTTGTCGCCCTGTTCGCGCAGCGCCGAAGCCAACTCCAGATTACCGTGCAGCACCGCGTTGCTGATGGCTCGTGCAAGGCCACCAACAACTTGCCGGACCGCGACTACCTGGCACGCGCCGCACAGAAACCGCCCGGCAGCGGAGAAATTCGACGGTCGCCTGAATCCAATCCGGGCGGGTGGGCAAGTGCAGCGACATCGCGCTCGGATTTCACCGTGGCGGCTATATTGGGACCAGCTAGTTCCTCGGCCATGGGGTGGGAGCCCGAAAAAGAAGGAGAAGTCGTTTTTGCTATCATAGCGGCCAACCGTTTCGGATGGCAGGGCAGGTCACCGGCGCGGGAAATAATTTGCTTCCTGGTTGGTAGTACCGCCCTTCAGAGATCGTCCCGCTTTGGAGGCATTACGTAGCAACGATTTACGTTGCTGGGTGCCTTGACCGTAACGCAAGCTGCCAGCTTGCGATGACCGTAACGCAAGCTGCCAGCTTGCGATGACCGTAACGCAAGCTGCCAGCTTGCGATGACCGTAACGCAGAGCTGCAGCTTGCGATGACTGTAACGCAAGCTGCCAGCTTGCCAGACTCGGCCAAGCTGGCAGCTTGCAGTTGCGAGATGGCGTAACCCATTGCTACGTAATGCCTCCAAAGCGGGACGATCTCTTCAGGCGGAAGCGGCGCTCCATTCCGGCTTAAGCCGGTTCTACGAACCCCAACGCTCTTCCCTATAATTCGCCGTATGACACCGCCATTGCGTGCCGTGATTTGCACAAAAGTTACCCGGCCCGGCCCAAGCCGGTGAACGCCGTCAACGGACTGGACCTGGAAGTCCGGCCGGGCGAATGTTTTGGCTTGCTGGGGCCGAACGGTGCCGGCAAAACTACCACGATTGAGATCCTGGAAGGGCTGTTATCGGCCGCGTCCGGCGAAGTGCGAATTTCTCGGTCAACCGTCGGGGCCAGGCCGACGACGGGCCTGCGCCAACGGCTGGGCATTTCGTTGCAGGAAACCCGTCTGTCCGAAAAATTGACCGTGGGTGAGACGGTCACGTTGTTCCGCAGTTTCTATCACCGTGGACTGGAACCGACGGCCATTGTGGAACAGGTCGGGCTAGACGGAAAAAGCGACGGCGTACTGTCGGCAAGCTCTCCGGCGGCCAGAAGCAGCGGTTTCGCTGGCGTGTGCCCTGGTGGGCGACCCGGAACTGCTGTTTCTCGATGAACCGACCACCGGCCTCGATCCGCAGTCGCGGCGGCAGTTGTGGGAAATCGTCCGCAACCTGCGGGCACGGGTCGGACGACCCTGCTGACCACGCATTACATGGACGAGGCCGAAAAACTTTGCGATCGCGTGGCGGTGGTCGATGCCGGCAAGGTCATTGCTCTGGGATCGCCGCAGGAGTTGATCGCCCGGCTGGGCGGCGATCATTTCGTCGAGTTCGCTTTGAACGATGGGACGACGGTGGCTTTGGCAGGGTTGAAGTCGCTGCCGGCGGTGGTGTCGGCACGGCAGGAGGGCGACGAGTATTGTCTGGCGGTCACGGCGGTCCATCTGGCCCTACCGGCGTTGCTGGAACACTGCAAGGACGGGGGAGGGATGTCGGCCCGGCTGACGACCCGGCATGCCACGCTGGAGGATGTGTTTGTCACGCTGACGGGCCGGCACCTGCCAACGAGACCACGGGACGTAAGTCCTTCCTGGCAGGGGGAAGCAGCGCAAATGTGGGCCGCTTTTCCCGCCAGGCCGGACAAAGTTGTGACGAACGTAGCGCAGAAAAGGAAAAGCGTTGAAGCCGTTCCTCTCGGGAAGTACACTCGGAACATCGCCAAAATTTCCATAGCAACCAATTTGACCGCCGGGGGATTTCTACCCATGACGACCTCAGCACATCACCCGCCGCACCGCTCTGAAGGGGCTGGCCGCGGCGGGATTCACCGCGCCGTTCGTGTTTGGCGCGGGTTCACGCCCAGGCCGGGCCGAATGAGACACTCAACCATGCCAGCTTCGGCGCGAGTGGCATGGCCATCTCCGACATCCGTTCTCTGCCGCCGGCAAGCACGTTCGCTCGTAGCGGTGGCCGACGTCGATCTGAGCCGCACCGCCGAGGTTCGCAAGCTGTTCTCCGCAGGCCGCATTTATCAGGACTGGCGAGAACTCCTCGACAAGGAGAAAAACCTTAATTCGGTCAACGTGTCCACCCCGGATCACATGCACGCGCCGATCACCATGCGGGCCATCCAACAGGGGCTGCACGTCTATACGCAGAAACCCTCACACAGACGATTTACGAAGCCCGGCAGCTGACCCTGGCCGCTCGCGGTCGCAAAATCGTTTCGCAGATGGGCATTCAGATTCACTCGCATGCCGTTCATAACACCGTCATCGCGACCATTCAGGCAGGGGCGATCGGCAAGGTGCGGGAAGTCCATAGCTGGAGCGGCAAGCACTGGGGCGACCGCAATCCGCGGCCGGATCGCAAGGATCCGGTGCCGGCCCAGCTCAACTGGGATTTCTGGCTCGGCGTGGCCAACGGAGCGGCCCTTATCTGGCGGAGGTGTTATCATCCGGGAAACTGGCGGAAACGGCTCGACTTCGGCACCGGCACCTTTGGCGACATGGGCTGTCACATCCTCGATCCCGTGTTCGCGCGCGCTGGCCTGACGGCTCCGACCTCGGTACAGGCGGACAGTGGCGCAGTCAATGCCGATAGCTGGGGGCTGGACTGCCACGTGCAATACATACTTCCCCGGCACCCGAGTGACGGCCGATCGGTTGACGCTGCACTGGTACGACGGCAATCGCCGGCCGCCGGCGAAAATTCTGGCCCTGCTCGGCAAACGGAAACCGAGTGACCAGGGCTCGATCTACATTGGCACGGATGGCGTGCTGTATTCGCCGTACATCGCGGCCCCGATTCTGTTGCCCGAAGAGAAGTTCAAGGGCTACAAGTTTCCGCAGCCCGCGGGCGCGAACCATTATCTGCAATTCGTCGAAGCGTGCCGGGGCAATGGCCGAGACCTCGACGCCGTTCGATTACTCCGGGCCGTTGACCGAGTCGGTGTTGCTGGGTTGTCTGGCCACGCGCTTTCCAGAAGAGACGCTGGAATGGGACGCGGCCAAGTTGGTGGTCACCAATAATAAGGATGCGAATGCCCTGGTGCGGCGGCGCTATCAAGGGGTGGGAAGTGCAGGGGCTGTAACGAACGCAGGGCGTAGCCGCCAGCGGCAGACCGAAGGGTTCCCTCTGCCGCTTGCGGCTTAGCATTTTACGCTCCGGGTGCCCATCGCCGCAACCTTCCCGGTCGAGCAAATCCGCACCGCGGTCGAGCTCCAGGCCCCGCACGTGAAAGGCAAGGTCGTCATCGACCTCGAGGAAGACGGCCTGCTTATTCACTCGAACGGGTTCATAGACAATGCAGGCCCAGTGTTAGTGGTACCACCAGGCTGCTGCCCGGCGCCCGCTGCGGGTCCGCCCTATTTGCTGGTCGATGTCCTGCGGGTCAGCCGTGGCGAGGCTGGACAGCATCGCGATTGCCTTCCGGCCCTCGCGGAGAAGGCGACCGGAGTCGCCACGACGGCTTGGTGACGCAACCGCCGCAGGCGGGCGCGGACGCGCATGGGCCACGACTCCGAGCGGGCCGCCATGATCTACCAGCACGAGGCGCGCGGCGCGGACAAGGCCATCACCGACGCCATCGATGCGCACGTCGACGACGAGCGGCACCAGGACGACGATGGGATGACGGCCTAGCCGGGGGCTCATGCCCGCCTTATGGCCCGGCGAGGATCGTCGTAGCCACTTGCTAGGTTCCCTTCCACACGAACTCAGAGAAGACGTGCACTCCAGGAGGACACCGTGGACGAGGCACTATCTGATTCCCTGGCAGCACAGCTCCGGTCGGCCTTTCCTGAAGGGACGTTCGCGCAGGTGAATGTTCTGGTGCACGGCGATGACCCGGACGTGGAGCCCGGGGAGATCGCAATCCGGGCTTTCGTTGATCGGGCCGGTCACCCGGCCGAGACCTTCGAGGACGACGAGACGGTCATGCGGACATTCGAGGATGCCCACAGCGAGACGGTCACGCGGCTGCATCGCGCGCCGACGAATTCGCAACCTTCGACAGGAGATTCGCAGTCAGGGCCGCGAAACTGACCTCTGCGAAAGTGCGCACGCTCCCTTAGTCCACGTCGAATCGTCCGCACCCCGTGCTATGCTCAGGCCAGGCAAACCGATGCGACGCGCTTCCATCCCGACCCTCTTCAGCCCACATAGCTGGAACGGGTCGTTTGTGCGCGCCATGGCTCCCCGCCGCTATCGTCGCACCCTGCCTACCCGCACGCGACCGAGTCTCTTCGGCAGCGACTAGTCACCGCTGTCCACGACCCTGAATCCCTGCGTCGTGCCCGAAGATGACCTCTCTCACCGCATCGCTATCGTTCTTCCGCCGTCCACCGATGGCTCGACCGCAACCTATCGCAAGGAGAGAACATGACCGTCGCAAAGGAAATTCTGCAGAAGTACGGCCCAAAGATCAAAACGCCGCTGCCCGGCCCGGAGGCTCGCCGCGTCGTCGCAGCCGACGATCGGCTGATCTCGCCCAGCTATACGCGCTCCTATCCCATGGTGGCGAAGCGCGGCCGCGGGCTGCGCGTGGAAGACGTGGACGGCAACGAGTTTCTGGACTTTGCCGCCGGCATTGCCGTGGTTTCGACCGGGCACTGTCACCCTGAGGTCGTCGCCGCGATTCAACAGCAGGCCGGTGAGCTGATTCACATGTCGGGCACCGATTTTTATTACGAAAGCCTGATCACGCTGTCGGAGCGGCTCTCGTCGATCGCGCCGATGCCGGGGCCGCATCGTTTTTACTATGGCAATTCGGGAGCGGAGGCGATCGAATGCGCGCTGAAGATCGCGCGCTACCACACGGGGCGGCAGAACATCATCGCGTTCTTCGGGGCTTTTCACGGGCGGACGATGGGCGCGCTGTCGCTCACGGCGTCAAAGCCGCAGCAACGGAGGCGCTTTGCGCCACTGGTTCCGGGCGTCACGCATATCCGGTATCCGTATGCGTATCGGGGCTGTTCGGGCGGTCCGCAGGAGGAAGAAGCCTTCGCTCTGGGCTGCGCGCGCTATATCGAGGAGAAGCTCTTCCATACGACGCTTGCGCCGGAGGAAGTCGCCGCGATTTTCGTTGAGCCCATCCAGGGCGAGGGCGGCTACGTGGTTGCGCCGACCATCTTCATGCAGGAGCTGCGCCGCATCTGCGACCAGCACGGCATCCTGCTGGTGGCCGACGAGGTGCAGTCGGGCGCGGGACGCACCGGCAAGTGGTGGGCGATCGAGCACACCGGCGTGGAGCCGGACATCGTCTGCATGGCGAAGGGCATCGCTTCCGGCATGCCGCTGGGGGTGTGCATGACGCGCGCCGCCATCATGGACTGGAAGCCGGGCTCGCATGCGTCTACGTTCGGCGGCAACCCGGTCTGCATTGCGGCGGCGCTCAAGACGCTTGAGGTCCTGGAGCGCGAAGGCCTGGCGAATGCGACTCGCCAGGGCGAGAAGATGTTTGCGCGGCTGGGGGACTGGACGTCGCGGCATCCGATCGTCGGGCAGGTGCGGGGGCGGGGGCTGATGATCGGCATCGAGATCGTGAAGGATCAGGGGACGCGCGAATCGGCTCCGAAGCTCCGCGACCAGATCGTCGATCTGGCTTTTGAGCGCGGGCTGCTCATTCTGGGCTGCGGGGAGAACTCGATCCGTCTGGCTCCGCCGCTGATCGTGAATGAGCACGAAGCGGCCGTTGCTCTCGACATTCTCGAGGAGTGTGTGACGGTGGCGGAGCAGGACGTGGCTCGACCGGCGGCCGTGGCAACCGCGGTGGTTTAGCAGGGCGTAAAAGAACAGGGGCGGGATCGGATTCTCCGACCCGCCTTTTTCTATCTCAGGGGTCGCCGGCCGTTGCCGCCACCGGACCGGCGCTTCGACTGCTTCCCGAAAAAGATGCCCGCCGCCAGGAACACCGCGGAGATGGCCGCGTTGGTCAGCCCCAGGCGCAGCTTTCCGTGGTACATCGCCAGCGCCGCATTCAGGAACCACACCGCGGCGCCGAGGTACCAGATCCAGTTGAAATTGCGGCTCACTTTCTTATGGGATGCGCCCCCCGCGACGCCCGCCAGCCTTTGTTTCCATAGTAAGACGGTTAGGTTGTCAGACACCGCCAGGACGCTGTTTGTTCCGGGCCGCGGTGGGCCAGGCCAGTTCCACCGACACCCCAACCCTCCCTGTGCTACCCTTCCTGTTCCTGTGAACGCGGGATCCATCGGACTCCGAAAATCCGCCTTCGCGGGAACGTTTTTTGTATGCCGGACGAGGATCGAAGAACCGCCCGTGCTGGCACGCAGTCAAGGCGCGCCGGTACCCATCCCGCCTCCGATCAGACGCCAACTGCGACGCCTTCCGGAAATCCCTGTGCCATGCGAGTTTGTATCCGCCGTCACGGCCCTCGGGCGCGATTTGATGTCTACTTGCCTGTTTTTGAATTCGCCGGGCCGCAACCATTCTGTTTTTTAAGGAGCAATCCATGAAAACCTACCAGGGAAGTGAGATCCGCAACGTGGCTGTAGTGGGGCATGCTCACAGCGGCAAGACCACGCTCGTCTCCGCTCTGCTGCATGCCGCGAAAATGACGCCCACCCTCGGCCGCGTGGAAGATGGATCGGCCGTTACCGCGTATGACGAAGAAGATGTTGCCCGCGGCACCACGATGCAGAACGCGGTGGCCTTCGCCGAGTGGAACGGCGTGAAGGTGAATTTCATCGATACTCCCGGCTTCCATATGTTTGTGCACGAAGCGCGCGCCGCCATGGCGCCGGTGGAAACTGCGCTGGTGACCGTGAACGCCGTGACCGGCGTCGAGCCCATGACCGAGCGGGTCTGGAAATACGCCGAGGAATTCAATCTGCCCCGTGCTGTGGTCATCAATCAGATGGACCATCCGCGCGCCAGCTCATCCGCGGAATCGACGCTGGCCACGCTGGCCGAGCGCTTTGGCCGCCAGTGCGTTCCGCTGCAGCTACCCATTGCGGACGGCAAAGGTTTTGAAGGTGTTGTCGACCTGGTCACCATGGAGGCGTTCTTCTATACGCCGGGCGGCGATGGTCACGGAAAGATCGGGGAAATTCCCGCGTCGCTGAAAGAACCGGCGCAGCGCGCGCACGAGACGCTGGTGGAGCTGGTGGCCGAAGGCAAAGACGAGCTGATGGAGGAATACTTCAGAGAGGGCACGATCCCGGAGCAGCACCTGATCAGCGCGCTGCATGAGGCGATTCGCGAGGATCGGATCTTCCCGGTGCTTTACGCCAGCGGCCTGGGCAATGTGGCCACCGACCATCTGCTGGACTTCCTGAAGGTATATGCGCCGGCGCCGATCGAGCGCGAACCGGTGGCGGCTCGGGCCGTGCTCAACACCGTCACTGCGGCTGCGGGCGGGGCAGGCAACGGAGCGGCGGCGACTACGGAAGGTCAGTCGCCGGAGATTGTCATGCGCAAAGTGGACGACAAGGAGCCGCTCTCGCTCTACGTCTTCAAGACCATGACCGATCCGTTCGCCGGACGCATCAGCTTCTTCAAGGTGTTCTCCGGCGTGCTGAGGAACGATGCGACCGCGCAGAACTACTCACGGCGCACGGCGGAGAAGTTCTCGCACCTCTCGATCATGCAGGGGCGCACGGCGGTTGCGGTTGGCGAACTGCACGCGGGGGACATCGGCGCCATCGCGAAGCTCCGCGAAACCCTCACCGGCGACACGCTGGGCGATAAGAGCGCGGAAATTTTCTACGAGCCGGTGACCATGCCCGAGCCGGCGATGACGTGGGCCATCGAGCCCAAGTCGCGCGCCGACGAGGACAAGCTCGCTCCGGCGGTTCACAAGCTGATGGAAGAGGACCTGATGGTGCGCTTCTTCCGCGACCCGCAGACGAATGAATTTCTGATTGCGCCGCGGGCCAGCCGCACATCGAGGCCCTGGTGAGCAAGCTGCGCAAGCGCTATCACACCGAGGTCAACCTCAAAGCGCCACGGTGCCCTACCGCGAAACCATTCGCGGGCGAGCGGACGCTCAGGGCCGCCACAAGAAGCAAACCGGCGGCCACGGCCAGTATGGCGACTGCAAAATAAAACTGGAGCCGATGCCGCGCGGCGGCGGTTTCGTATTCGAAAACGATGTCTTCGGCGGAGCCATCCCGCGCAACTTCATTCCCGCGGTCGAAAAGGGCATCGTGGAGTCAGCCGCGCGCGGCTATCTGGCCGGATACCCGGTCGTGGATTTCAAGGTGATCGTCTACGACGGCAGCTACCACGATGTCGACTCCAACGAACTGTCGTTCAAGATGGCCGGCCGCATTGCCTTCCGCAAGTGCATGGAGCAGGCCAAACCCGCTCTGCTGGAGCCGATCATGAGCGTGGAGATCGAGGCGCCGCAGGAATTCGCGGGCGCGCTGATGGGCGATCTGAACCAGCGCCGCGGCCGCGTGCAGGGCATGGAGGGCCTCGGGGCCAACACCATCGTCCGCGCCGAAGTTCCGATGGCGGAGATGCTGACCTACGGGCAACCCTCACCGCCATGACCCAGGGCCGGGGCAGCTTCCACATGGAGATGAATCACTACGACATCGTGCCGCAGCTGATCGCGGACAAGATCATCGCCAACGCGAAGAAGCCTACGGGAGAGGAAGAGGAAGAGTAGGGACTTCGACAGCAAACAATAAGGCCCGCCATTCGGCGGGCCTTTGGTTTTCGTGGGTTTGATCCTGCCGGGCTAGGTGAAAGCGGCCACGAGTCCGGTGATGCCGAGCATGAATACGATGAGCCAGCCAAAGACTGCAATGGCGGCCGAGCTGGTCTTGATACGGGCCACCACTCCGCATCCGATGGCGCAGACGGCGAGAGACCAGATGCCGAAGATATCGATAAAGGACGCCATGGTCACAAGCCAGAGCGGCGAATTGCCCACGAGGTAATATCCGACGTTGGTGCCGACGGGATTGTTGAAGTTGAAACTTTCCGGCGAGAGGCCGGCAAAAATGGCAATCACCGCGAGCAGGTACTTCACCCCATAGGCGATGAGATTCGAGTACATGAGAACCGCAAAAATCCTCGAGTACTTCGCAGTTCCACCAAAACCAAAGTTGATGGTGGGCCAGATCAGCAGGGCGAAAATGGCGGTGAAGATGAGCGAGAAAACCGGAGCGGCATAGGCGGTGTAGGGTTGCCGCGCGATTCCCTTCTGCCGCGCGATGGCCTGCTGATCGGCGGGCAGGTTCTCGATCATCTGCTTCATCCTTGGATTCTGATTGATGGCGTTGTCGTAGACGGCGGCCCATCCGATCTTCTTGCCGACAGTGAAAGAAAAGGCGATGCTGACAAGGATGAGAACGATGAACGGACCCCACCATGCTGCACTGCGCACGATGTCCTTTGCCAGCTTCGATGGCGCGCCGAACGTATCGACGATTCGCTGCACTTCGTTGAGCGGCTGCGCAGTGGCATCAGGTTGGGCGACAGCTTCGGCCATAAACATCCCTCCGGAAAGAATTCTGACTGCGGAATCGATCTTTTTGATTTCGAGGAATTGTACTCCCGCCCCCGTTCGATCGGAATGAAAATCCCGGCTGGGCGGCGAACCCGCGAAGGTTCACGAAGAGCGCCGGAGCTTGCCTGCAGCGCCTCGGGGCTGGCACCGCTCACCGTTGGCTGCACGCCGTTGGCCACCGGATATCGGCCGCTCGCGACTTCCTTTCCCACGTACCCTGATCGCTACTTTTTTCCTTCGCCAACGTCGGATACTCTGGTATTGCTCTTTCGATAACCCCCGCAGGTCCGCATGCGCAGTCCAGCCTCTATTGTCGTCGCAACCAGTTTCATGCTGGCGTTGCCGGTTTTTGCCGCACCCACCCGTCACCATCATCACTCCCATCGCCGGACGATCGCATCGTCGCACTGTGGCGTGGTGGCCGGGCATGCTTCTCGCACGGTTCTTGCCAGTCCGGCCTCGGTCGGCTGTCGCACCTCGGCCAGCCATAGCGCGCATTCACGGAAATCGGAATCCAGACGCGCCGTCACCCGGCGCGCGGCCCTCACCGTGCGATCGCCCCAGACCCGCGCCACCATTCCATCCCTGCAGCGCATTCGCTTCGTTCCGCCGCTGCGCGGATCCCTCGCCTCGCTCACGCGCCAGAACCGGCGCAATGATGCCGAGGGCCTGGTGCGCATTGAAGACGATGCTCAGCTCGATCGACTGGAGACGGCGCGGGAGATCGTCCCGCTGCCCGTCAGTTCCTCGCTCCGCGTCAATCCCGATCTTCCTGCCAATCGGCGCTATTGCCGCCCCTGGGCCGCTCGCTTCCTTGCGAATCTCGCGCGCGCCCACGCTGCGCGATTCCACCGCTCGCTGCAGGTCAACTCGGCGGTGCGCACGGTCGACTTCCAGCGCGCGCTGATCGCAGTGAACGGCAATGCGGCGCCGGCCGAGGGCGACATCGCTTCCCCACACCTGACCGGGGCGGCGGTCGACATCGGCAAGAAGGGCATGTCGTTGTCGGAGATCTCGTGGATGCGCGCGTGGCTGCTGCCCCTGCAGACCGCCGGCAAAATCGATGTCGAAGAGGAGTTCTATCAGGCCTGCTTCCACATCACGGTTTACCGCAGCTATGCACCGCCGCCTCCGCCGCGGCTGACTGCGCATCAACGGCATAGCAGCACGACGCTGCTGGCCACGGGCGTGAAGTAATCTGGGACACGGAGATCGGTACGTTAGTCGCAGCAGATCACTGAATCTGTGCCGGGGGCCGAGAGCAGCTTCAGCCCCGCTCAGTCTTCAGATCAATCCCCAGTTGCTGGCACTTTTTGTAGAAGTGGCTTCGCTCCAGACCCAGCGCCTTTGCGGCGTTGGTGACGTGGCCGCCACTGCGCTCCAGCTCGGCGAGCAATGTCGCCCGCTCGAACTCTGCGACGCGCTGTGCCAGGGGACCGCTTTCTGATGCGGCAGAGCCTGGGCCGTGTGCCGGGCTCGCTGCCCGGTGTGGCAGGGCCATCTCGACGGTTGACACGTCCACGTTGTCGCCGGCCAGCAGCAACAAGCGCTCCACGGCATTGCGCAGCTCGCGAATATTTCCTGGCCACGCATATTCGCGCAGGAGCCTCGACTGCCTCCGGCGTAAACGGCACCGGCTTCCATCCGTTCTGCGCGCTCACCTGGCGGGCGAAATAATCCACCAGCGCGGGAATATCCTCCTTCCGCGACCGCAGCGGCGGCAGCGTGATCGGAAACACGACCACGCGATGATACAAATCCCGGCGAAAGGCGCCCGCCTCGACCATCTCCTCCAGGTTGCGGTGCGTCGCCACGACCACACGCACGTCCACAGCGACGGGCTTATCGCCGCCGATGCGCTCCACCTCGGACTCCTCGAGCACGCGCAACAGGCGCGTTTGCAGTGCGACGGGCATGTCGCCAATCTCGTCCAGAAACAGCGTTCCGTGATGCGCCTGCTCGAACTTCCCGATGTGCCGCTGCGCAGCCCCGGTGAACGATCCCTTTTCGTGTCCGAACAATTCCGACTCGATCAGCTCCGCCGGAATCGCCGCGCAATTCAGCGTCACAAACGGTCCCGCCGCCCGTGCGCTTTTCTCGTGCAGGGTGCGCGCGACCAGTTCCTTGCCGGTCCCGGTTTCGCCGTAGATGCACACCCGCGACTTCGCTCGCCGCCACGCGATCGATCTGGGCCATCACGCGATGCATGGCCTCGCCGGTCCACACCAGCTCATGCTTGCCCACGCGGCGCCGCAGCTCCACGGTTTTCGGTCTCCAGCCGCTTCAGGCGCAGCGCATTCTCCACGGTCAGCAGCAGCTTGTCGGTTGAGAGCGGCTTTTCGAGGAAATCCATGGCGCCCAGGCGCGTCGCTTTCACCGCCATCTCGATGTGCGCCTGTCCCGACATCATGACCACCGGAGTTGCCACGCCGCTCGCCTTCAGGTCTTCAAGCAAAGCCAGCCCGTCGCGGCCCGGCATCACCACGTCGGACAGAATCAGATCGAAGGGGCGCGACTTCGCCAGCTCCAGCGCCTTCGCCGCGTTGTCGCACACGGTGGCCTCGTGGCCGGCCAGCCGGAAGGCACGCGCCAGCGAGGCCAGAGTGTTGGCCTCGTCGTCCACGATCAGAATGTCGGCTTTGCTCATCCTCCTCCGTTCTCCACCAGCGGCAGCCCAATCACGAATCGCGCGCCACCGCCCTCCGCGCTCTCGACGGCAATGGTTCCGTTGTGATCGGACACGACCGACTGCACGATCGCCAGCCCCAGTCCGGTTCCGTGCTGCTTGGTCGTGTAGTACGGCGTGAAGAGGCGCTCGCACTCCTCCGGTGTCAAACCCTGCGCCGGTGTCGGACGATGGAGATCGCGCCGTTCTCCTTCGCGCGGACGGCAGACACGGTCAGCGTTCCGCCCTCGGGCATCGCGTCCATCGCATTCAATACCAGGTTCGACAGCGCGCGATGCAGCAGCTCGGAATCGCCCATGACCGGCAACGGTTCCGCGGCGATCGAGGTCCCCAGCTCGATGTGCTTCTCTTCGAGCGCCGGCCCGTAGAGTTTCACCACGCGCCGCACCGCCTCGCGCGCATCCATTTCCACCGCCTCCGGCTTCGGCAGCTTCGAGAAGTCGCTGAAGCGTCCGATAATCGTCTTCAGGTTATCGATCTCCTCGGTCAGGGTCGCGGTGCTCTCCTTAAACACTTCATCGAACTGCTTCTTCGGCAGCTTCTTCGCGCGCACCATGTTCTCCACGGTGATCTGCAGCGGCATGAGCGGGTTCTTCAGCTCGTGCGCCAGCCGCCGGGCCAGCTCGCGCCATGCCGCCACGCGCTCGGTCTGCACCAGGCGATCGCGCTGTTCGGAAAGCTGCCGCGTCATGTTGTTGAAGCTGCGCGCCAGGTCGCCCACCTCGTCCATGGCCCGAATATCCACCCGCGTCTCCCAGTCGCCTGCCGCAACGCGTCCCGCCGCGCGCGCCAGGTCCTCGATGGGACGCGAAATGCGCGCGGCAATCCACAGACTCGCCAGCACCGCGAAGATGATGCCCAGCCCCGCGATGCCGTAGGCTACGTCGCGAATATGCCCCTGCACCTCGACCATGCCGCGGCGCGAATTCGCGATCACCAGCACCGCCAGCACATTGCCGTCCGGCGCCTTGAGCGGGATCGCCGTCACGCTCATGCTGTCTTCGCGGCGTCTTCGTCGGATAGACCACGCCCTCGGCATTGCGCCCGTTCGTCCGCGCGTCATCCACCAGCGCCTGGTAATGCTCGGGATCCTTCACATCCTCCGCCTGCCCGGCGAAATTGTGCGCGATCGAACGGGCCCGAGACGTTGCGATAGATCAGCAACTGCGTTCCCGCGGGCACAGAAAAATCCTTCAGGAAACCCGCATCGAGCTGCCGCCCACCCACGACATACAGCGGCGGATCGGAGCCCACCACGGTCCGCGCGGCAAACAATCCGATCTGCGACGTACCATCCGGCAGTTCCTCCTGCTTCAGAAACGCCGGCTTCCCTGCCCCGGCAATCGCCGGCTCCCTGTAGCCGAACCGCGCCGTCCACTGCAGCGACGAAATGATGCTGCCGTCGTGAGCGACCAGTTCCAGATACTCCAGCCGATACTCCTGCGCCAGAGGCAAGGCCACGGTTAAGTACGTCGCGCTGTCGCCGCCGTTGTTCAGTTCGAACGCGATCCGTTTCAACACGTCGCTGGACGCCATGCGGTCCATCACTGCGGCGGTATCGCCGGCCCGCTGGTTGAACTCGCGCTGGAACTGTGCCACCAGCAGATCGGTCTGCTGCCGGTCCATGGCTTCAAAAACGTGGCCGATGCGGACCGAGCCCGTCCATCCCACCGCTGCCACTACGCCCATCACCGTCAGCGCAAGCATCAGCAGCATCTTCTGCCGCAGGGTCACTTGCCTCCCTCCAGCGACGCGTCAGACAAATCCGGTTGCGCCGTCGGACAAAAGGCGCAGGTCGCGCACCCGCTCGCCCGCCGCCCACGCACGCGGCAGCCACAAGAGCGGCACAATTGTGTCCTTATCCAGAACCGCGCGCTCTTGCTGCCACAGCGAGGATGCATCCATACCGGTCACGCTACCATTCTCCCCGAAGCGCGCCAGAATCTCGTCCAGACCCGCTCCGGGACCCGTTGCTTCAAGATGTACCCTGCGCAGTTCCATGGCCCATGTCGGACGCGACCCAGCCGGCGCAACCTGCACATTGAACCCTGCCTCATGCAGATTCAGGGCCAGCCGCTCAGCCGCCAGTTGCATCGTCGCGCTGGTGTCCGACGCCCCGAGCATCATCGGCGGCGTGGTTGCCCCGCCTCGCAGCGATCGCGCACGATCCAGGTCCCTGTCGGACGGAAACAGAAACGCGTAGCCGCTCAACTCCTGGGCAGCAGGCTCGCGGTCACCTCGCCCTGCTTCTGGAAAATGACGTTGTACAGCGCCGTCCGATCCACGGCCAGGGCCGCGGCCTGTCGCATCTCCCGGCTCGCCAACCCGCCCGACGGCGCAAGGGTTAGCGCCAGCAAATCCACCGGCCGCGATACCAGTACGTTCATCCGCTGTTGCCGGGCCTGTCGCAGCAGCTCCGGCGGAACCTCCACGATGTCGGTGCGGCCGACGCTCAGGTCGAGCCACTGATCCGCGCACGGTGCGGCGCGTTCGCACTTCGACGATATCGGCGAAGGGCCGCCCCGACCAGCAATCGTCATTCGCCGCCAGCGTCAGCGCGCCGTTCGCATACCCGGTCACGCGGAACGGCCCGGTTCCGATCACCGCTCCCGAGGCATCGCTGCCGGGCAATGGCGAACTCCGTCTGCGCCAGCAGCTCGGGCAAATCCGGCACGGGTGAATCGCTGGTGAACACCACGGACGCTCCCACGCCGCGCACCGTCCGCCACGGGCACGTACCTGCCACTCCCCGGGCAGCAGACATCCGTCAGCGCCGCGGCCACCGCGTCCGACGTGAGCGGATCACCATCCTGGAAGTGGACGCCGGGCCTGATCCAGAACTCCCACCGGTGCGCCGCATTCTGGGACTCCCAGCGCACCGCCAGCGCCGGCTGGGCGCCGCCGGCGTCGGACACGGTTGTCAGAGTGTCGAGCACCAGCCGTCGCGCAATTCCGTCCGGCATCTGCCACGGATCGCCCTGGGTCTCGATGCGCAGCGTCCCGCCGTAGTGCGGACGAGTCCGCGCCGTGGCAGACAATGTCAGACACGCGAGCAGGACTCTAATTACAAAGCGCCGCACCATTCCACACCTCGTAACGGGGCGGCGCATCTCGGCGCACCACCACCGTCGCACTGGTTCCGTTGTTGTTTGCGTGGATCGCCATCACCGCGCCCTCCACCGGCAGCGGTGGGCTCACGGCCACCGCCTCGCGTCCGACAATCTCATACGCGCGCAGGCTGTCGCCGGCAGCGGCGGCGCCCGATCCCGAGACCAGTACCTGTACGCCCGAGCCGCATTCGGAGCGAAGAACGGCAAAGTCGCTCCCCCAGTCACCGGCGCCGGTCACCGGCTTCAGGGTGTTGTTCTCGATCAGCATCAGCCGCCCGTCCACCGTGTTCAGCAAGAGGCCAGTCCCTGTCGGACGCGGAATGTCCGACGCCTCGTAGAAGGGAGGCAAATCCATCCCATAACCCGGAGCCAGGACGCCGGTGAAGAAATCCCGCATCGCGTTGTAGAAGGCCCGCTGAGGAACTCCGGCCGGTCCACCCACGGCGCCGGCCACCTGGTTTCCGATGGGGCCCGACACCGGCCACGGGTCGTCGCTGTCGGCGCACGCGACCGCAATTTGCGCCCCGGTGTTGGTGCCCGCGCACTGCGCGCCCGGCAAATAAGCGTCGAACAGATGATCCTGCGACGCTATCAGTTCCCCGCGCATATCGCGCGGGAACGGCCGCGTATGGGCGATGGCGAAGTGCTGATCCTCGACCCAGCCTTCGCCCACGGGCGCGCCGGCAAAGGCGAGCCCCGCACTGCTTCTCACCCAGGTCACGATCCGCTCCGGTTCCAGCACCACCAGGCGCGCCAGTGTGCCAACGGTGAAGATTTGCGCGTCGAGGACCGGCTCGGGCTGGGTGATCATCAGCGTGCGCTGCACCACGAGATTCGGCGCGCCCGGCATCGCGGCCGCTGCGCCCAGATTCACCGCCAGCATGGTCACACGGGTCTCTGTGCCTTCCACCACTTCGGCGACCCACAGCCCGCCCTGCAAGTTTTGCGAGAGCGTCACCCGAATCAGCGTCGCGCTATCTTTGTTTCCGGTCACCACGCCCAACCCGCGCAGATCGCGCTCGAGCAGCCGCTGGATTGCCGGAACCTCGGAGGCCGGCAAACCGGAATCGTTGCTAATCGTCAGCTTGACCGCGCCCGGACCACTGAGCGCCGCAATCTGCTTCGCCAGCTCCGCCGCCGGCTGCTCCCAGCTGGCCGCACGCGCCGCCGGTGTCAGACAGGCCAGCACAGCGACCACTACAGCCCAGCACCTCTTCATCATGATTCGCTGGGGCGGATTATATCCTGCGCTCTGCATCGCATTGCTCCCACAAACGTCCACCTCGGCCGCCGTGTCCGACAACCGAGGTGGACCACCCCGCTCCCTCCTGAGCCCGTCCTGGACGAGCCGAGTTCGCAGGGAACGCCGTCCGAGTGGGCGCGCTTTCGGCGCACTTCGCCAACGGCCAGTGAACAGCATCGAAGTTGATCTAGTTTTGTCCTCCAGGCAGACTGGGCGCATCGTTTCGGCCCTGGTTTGAGCCGTTAGGATTGTCCGACTGGGTGGCCATCCCCATCCCCTTAAAGACGTCGCTGGCGAAGAAATACTTGCCGTCCGACGGCACCATCACCATCTGGATTTTGTCGGACAAACGCTCGGCGATGATTTTGTTGATGAGCAGGGGCGACTGGTTCAGCAGCTTCGCCTCGCTCGTCATGCGATCCGCGTCTGCCGCCGCCGTCACCCGAATCCGGTTGGCCTCCGCGTCCGACAGCATGTTTCTCCGCTGCACCTCCGCTTTGCTGTCGATCACCTTGGCCTGCGCCTCAGCGTCAGCATTTTCGATCGTCGCCTCCTTGCGCGCCTGGGCCTCCAGCTTTGACTGCTCGATCTGCTTCTGCTTCAGGGGCAGGGTGTACTGCATCGCGTCCGACTCACCCTTCGCCTCCACGACCCTGGCGCGCGCGTCGCCCTCAGCCTGTTTCACCTTTTGCGCTGCCTCCGCCTCGGCCTGCAGCTCGGCAATCCGCACCTGCTTCTGCTGGATATCGGTCTGGACGGCCATCTGATCGTCCTGCTGCTCCTTCAGCAGCAGATCCTGCAGTCCACGCGCGTACTCCGGCGGCAGCTGGATGTTGCGCAGCATGACCTCTTCCACGATGATCCCGTCCGACGCCAGCTTCTTCGTGATCACCCCCGCCGCCTGTTGTCGGACACGCTCGCGATCGGTGCTGAAGATCTCCCGCACCGTGTAACTCGGCGCCAGGTCGCGCCAGGCGCTGGCCACCACCGCCGGCACCACCTGCGCATCCGCCGGCTGCGGCAAATGGCTCTCAATGTAGTCGAGCCGGCGCGGATCGAGCCGGTAGCGCACGGTGATCGCCAGCCCGATGTCGAGCCCTTCTTTGGACTGAACGTCCAGCGTCTGCTCCTCCGCCGTCTTCTGCGCCGAAGGCGCGCCTGCCTGGACGGTAGTCCCGGCGGTGAAGAGCTTGTCGCGCAGATCGAACATCTGCACGCTGTCCACCAGCGGCGTAACAAAATGAGCGCCGGAGTAGAGCGTGCCCGGCAAGGTGCCGCGCATCTGGCTGACGCGCACGCCGCCCATGCCCGACGGAATGACCACGATGCTGTCGGCGATCAGCAGCGGCAGACATGCGGCGACCCCCAGTCCGACACATGTCTGCCACCGCACGGGGCCCGGTTCCGTCAGGGTTTCCTTCGGGCCCTCGTCGCCGGCTTCCGCCATCCGGGCCAGTCTTCGTGGATAATCGAGCACCTTCCACAGGTCGTAGAGTGCAATGCCAACCGCGGCCACCAGGACCACCAGCCCCACGACGATCAAAACATCCTTCAGCGCAAGCATGATTTTTCTCCTGTCTCTTTTCGCTCGGTGGCGACGCTGGGCACCCGCTGTCGAGCGAAGAACAAGCGGACCAGCCCTCCGAACAGCAGCTCCTCCAGCAGCAGGCCAAACGAGACGCTCAGCACCATCGCCCCCACCACGCTCAGCCCTTCCGCAAACAGTTCCATGGCGATCCTCCTCCGCTCCTCGCTCTGCCACCGGCTGCTTCTCCGCACCTCAGCGGTCGTGCGCTGTCAGACAATGCACGCTGTGCTCCAACCTCGACCCTGCTCAATGCAATGGAGATAGGAAACTCAGCCAGCGAATGACCGCGTGGAACGGCACACACAACGTGTCATGGGTGACACGCGCGTTGCGACTCCTGCGGCGCCTATCGCACTCGTGCGACTCCCGCAGCTGGGCTCTTTTGAGCCGTGAATGCGCGCATCATCGCCGCCGGCGCGTTCTGCTACCATGCTCGGATCACTCGCTGATCGACAGGAGAATTTATGTGGGGTGCCGTGATGGTTGTCGCCTTGCCGCTCGTCGCGCTCCTGGCGGGCCTGGCCTCGCTCTACATCGACCCGCAAAGGGAGCCCAATAAGAAGTGGGTTTTGGTTGCCCTCTTATTCCTGAGCGCCGCCGGCTCGGTTGCAGGCAGCATCTCCGACAGCAATGAAAAAGACTCCGATCGCACAATCATGGTCAACCAGAGCACGCAGCTCGCCGCCGTCAAAAACGACACCACCGGCATTCTCACCGGGGTGGATCGGCTGACGGCCATGCTCCGTGCCGCCGGCGTTAGCCCCGCTGTTACCGACACGATTCAGCGCAGTGTCGATGCCAGCGCCGCGCGAGCCGCGATCCTGCCTGTCATTCAGAAATCCCCAGCCACCAGCAACGTAACCATTGCCTACTACCCCAAGGACGTCGATGGCCCAGTCGTCATTAATGCCCTGAAGGAAGGTGGCTTTCAGGTCCGGGAGGGCAAAGGAAACCCCCGCAACGCGAACCTGGGCACCAATGCCGTCTGGATCGGCACCGGAGTCTCCGTCGAACAGGCCAGATTCGTAACCCTGACCCTGGTCCGGGCCGGCGTCGGCATCGTCTCCATTCGACGCGGCTTTAGCGTGAACTCCGCGGCCAACAAGAATCTCATCGAGGTCGGTACCGACGGCACCCTCACCGGCAATACCCCACTCACCGTCGATCAAATCAATGGCATCGCCGACATTCCGCTGCAGAACCCTGGCACGAAGAGCCTTGCCGATTGAGCGCGGCGGGTGCTCTGCGACTGCCGCGTTAGGATTCGCATCGTCGTGGCATATCCGACGCGGAAACGGCTGCCTGACCGGGGCAGCCTTTTTTCTCAGCTCGCTTGACATCCCATCGGTTCGTGATAACTTACCGTAAGTGGATGCTTACCTACAGGCCGGCCTCGACGCCCTTGGCGATCGAACCCGCATGGCCATCTTCCAGAAGCTGGCCGGCGGCGCGCTTGCCGTCAACCAGCTGGCCAGCACTCTGCCGGTCACGCGTCCCGCAGTCTCGCAGCACCTGAAAGTTCTGAAGGAGGCGGGCCTGGTGACCGACTCGCGTGCCGGCACTCGCCGCCTCTACCAGCTCAACCCCGAAGGCGTCGCCCGGCTGCGTGCCCACTTCGACCACATGTGGACCCAGGCCATGAGCGCCTTTCAGGCCGCCGCCGAAAAACCCGAACGCCCCGTGAAATCCAAAGGAGAACGAAATGCCCATGACCGCAGAAGAAGCCGTCGTACGTAAAAGCATTGTCGTCCGCGCGCCGATCGCTCGGGCGTGGTCTGTCTTCGTGGAGCAGATGGAGAGCCTGGTGGCCGGCCACCCACCATATCGGCAACACGCCGTTCGAAGCGATCTTTATCGAGCCGCGCGTCGGCGGCCGCTGGTACGAGCGCAACGTCGAGGGCGTGCAGTGCGACTGGGGCAAGGTGCTGGCCTGGGATCCGCCCCATAAGGTCTGCTTCTCCTGGCACGTCGGTCCCGGCCACGACCGGCCAGACTGGAAGTTCGATCCCGATCCGGACAAGGCCAGCGAAGTTGAATTTAGTTTTGTCGCTGAGGGAGCGTCCGCCACGCGCATCAACCTCGAACACCGCTGCCTGGAGCGCCATGGCGAAGGGTACGAGCAGCTCCGCGCCCTGTTCGATGGTCCCGGCGCCTGGATCGGCGTTCTCGAGTGCTACGCTCGCGCCATTGAAAACAACGACGCCGAAGGAGTCACCCTATGAAGGCCGTACTCGCCCTGCGCATCGCTTCAGTCCTCACCTTCATTCACGCGGTTCTGCATACGGTTGGCGGAGTCTTCGGCAAGATTCCGCCCGGGCCGGCCACCATCGCGGTCGACGCCATGAAGGCAAATCAATTCGTCGCCCTCGGGGTCACGCGAACCTTCTGGGAGTACTACCGTGGCATGGGCCTCGGGGTGTCTATCTTCCTCACTGCTGAGTCCATCGTCTTCTGGCAGCTGAGCATTCTGGCCAAAACCGCAGCCCCACAACTTCGTCCGATTTTTGCGACCTTCATGGTCGCCTACCTCGTCTTCGCGCTCAATTCGTATCGGTATTTCTTCGCCGCTCCCGTTATCGTCGAGATACTCATCGCTCTTTGCTTCCTGTGGGCCATCGTCGCTGCCAAACCGGCGACCGCGTCCTAGCGGCGCCTATGGGGGCGGATTCTTTCGCCCTCGTCATCTGCGGTTCCTGGACGGTTCAGGCTGAGCGCTGCCCTTTGCTCACCCCCCTCCCTCTTCGGCGGTCCAATCACCAGGTCCGCCGTTTGAATTGTGCCCACCGCCGCGCGCTCCCGTAGCACAATAGGTGTGGGCTTCCTGGAGGTCGCCGATGACGCGCGCCCATCTCGTTCTTACCGCTGTCTTCCTCGCCGCAAGTCTCACGGTGGCGGCGCAGGATGGCCCGGCGCCATCGCCGGCACCCTGCTGCCGCGCCGGCCGCCGCGCCTGTGCAGACGGCCGCCGTGACGCCTCCTGCTGACCCCAGCACACCGCCGCCTGCAGCCGCGGCGCCGAACATCATTCTGGTCCCGGCGGGCACCAAAGTCCTTCTTGAAACCCGCAGCTCCATCAACACCAAGAGCGCCAAACCTGGCGACGGCGTTTATCTTTACTCCACGTTCCCGGCCATCGTCGGCAACCGCGTCGTGATCCCTGCAGGCGTTTACGTGCAGGGCGTTATCGACAGCGTCGTGCGCCCCGGCCGCGGTGTCGGCGCGAAAAAGGCGCAGCTCAACATGCACTTCACCTCGATGATTTTCCCCAACGGCTCGGTGGTTGAGATTCCCGGCATGGTCAACAGCCTGCCCGGCGCCGAGCATCAGCAGGTGAACGGGGATGAGGGCACGATCCAGCAGAACGGCGGCAGCAATAAAGCGCATAACGCCGGCGAGACAGCCAAAGTTGCCGTGCCCACCGGCGCCACCATCGGGTCGATCGGGGGGCTCGAAGGGGGCCATCCGCTCGCTGGAGGACTCGAAGGCGCGGCCGCCGGGCTGGCCGCAGCCGGGATCGTGGCGCTGTTCACGCGCGGCGCCGACGTCAACATTCCGTCCGGCAGTCAGGTGGAGATGGTTCTGCAACGTCCGCTGCAACTGCAGGAAGCGAATCTGAACGGGCCCACGTCCCTTGTCCCTGCATCCACGCAGCCGCAGCCGCTGCCCAAACCCGGCCGCCAGGCGCACATCCTTTGTCCGACGGGGAGCCTCGGCTGCAGCTAGCGTTCATCGTGTTATCCCGTGAAACCGAATCGCCCTGCCATGCGTAATGTGGATAGAGTAGATTCAACGAGGAATTCCTGACCCGTGCTTCACCCCCGTTTCCGCGCCTGGACTCGCCACCTTTTCCGCTTCCGCGTGTGGGCGCGCGACATCGGCATCTCGGTCATCGCTTCTTTCTTCATCGTTACCGTGCTGTACCAGCCGGTGCGTGTGGAAGGCACCAGCATGCAGCCCGAGCTGCGCGATCAGGATCGCCTCTTCATCGACAAGCTCTTCTTTCACTTTGAAAAGATCGGTCGCGGCGACGTCATCGTCTTCCACTACCCGCGCGATCCGGAGAAGAGCTACATCAAGCGCGTGATCGCACTGCCCGGCGACTCGATCTTTATCGACCACGGCCGCGTGTGGATCAACAGCGAGCCCCTCGACGAGCCCTACGTGCCGCACCGCTACCGCGACACCCGCTCCATGGCGGAGATGATTGTGCCCGCCGGCGAATACTTCGTGATGGGCGACCACCGCTCCATCTCGTCGGACTCGCGCGACTTTGGGCCCGTGGACCGCGATCTCATCTACGGCAAGGCGACCTTCATCTACTGGCCCGCCGATAACATGGGCGTCGTGCGCTAACCGCCCCTGCGGTTTCAGGCGCTTTTCGCTACCGGCCGCCGGCCACTGGCTCCTTCTGCGCATAGCCTTCCTGCGCCATCCGCTTGCCCATCGGCTTGTAGACTTCGATGCCCTCGGGCTGAAACGTCGCCAAGCCATCCACGTAGCGGTTGTACATGGAGAATGCCGCCGCGATCAGCACCGTGTCGTGGATCTCCACGTCGGTCGCGCCCTGCTCCCGCGCCGAGGCCACGTCGGCCGGCGTTACGTTTTTGCCGCCCTCGCGCACTTTGCCTGCGATCCGGAACAACGCCCGCAGCTTGGGCGAAACATCCGCACTTTCCGGATGCGCCTTCACCTGCTCGATCCAGTCGTAGTCCGCGTCGCGGCCTCCGCGATGCTCCGCTGCCGCCGCGCTGTGCGACAGCTGGCAGAACCGGCACTCGTTTCCGTTCGACACGTACGCCGCGATCGCCTCGCGTTCCGCGCTGGTGAGCGTATTCGGCCCGCGCAGCAGAATCTCCGCGAGGTCCCGCATCGGTTTGGCCGTCTCCGGCCGAAACTGAAATGCCCCAACGATTCCCGGGACTCCCTGCTCCAGTGCAATATGCGCCATCCCTTTTTCTCCCTTCTCGAAATTGTCAGCTCGCCGCGGCCAGCGGCTCCTCATCGACCAGACCACTCGTTGCTGCCGCCGCATACCGATACCGGGGCAGCGCCAGCATCGCGACGGACGCCACCAGCGTAACCCCACAAAACACATTGAAGATTCCAATGTACGACCCGGTTTTGTCGTAGACGTGACCCACCACGAGCGGAGCCGCTGCGCCCGCCACCGCATACGTGCTGTAGACCAGCCCGTACAGCGTGGAAAACGAGCGCAGCCCGAAATACCGTCGCAACATATAGGGAATCAGGTCCAGCTCGCATCCGCCGCCGAGCCCGGCAACCAGCGCCGCCGGAGCTGCGGCCTCAAAGGTGCGCGCGTGGGCCAGCAGCAACAGGCCCGCGCCCGCGGCCAGCAGCGACGCTGCCGCAATATGCGAGCCCTTCACGAAATCCAGAAGCCAACCCAGCACGAAACGCCCGGTCACGCTCGCGATGCCCAGCAGCGACGCGGTGAACGCCACCTGCTCCGCGCGGAGTCCGTGATCGCTCAGCATGGGCGCAAGATGCGCCAGCGCGCCATTCTCGCTCAGCGAGAGGGCGACCACTCCAAGCGCCAGCATCCAGAAACTGGCTGACCTCAGCGCCTGCTTCCAGGTCAACCCTTCGGCCGCCTCGCCACGCATCGCTGTTTTCGATTCATGCACCGAGCCCGCCCGCGGCGTGCGCGCGAACAACAACGTCAGCGGCATCCCAATGAACAGCGGCAGCGCCGCCAGCCCCAGGTAGGTCTCGCGCCAGCCATAGGTCGCCAGCGAGTACGCGACCAGCGGCGGCACGATGAACGAACCCACTCCCGAACCCGCCACCACAATCGACAGCGCCGCGCCCAGCCGCTTCTCGAACCACGCCGCAATCACCCGCGCATAGCCCAGCTGATAGGTGCCGGTTCCGGCGATCCCGATTACGACGGCGTTTGCGTAGAGCTGCCAAAGATGCGGCGTCAGGAACGCCAGTGAGGCCATTCCCAGGCCGAATGCGGTCATGAATCCGGCAATCAGCTTGCGCGGGTCGAAGCGGTCGAACAGCTTGCCGATGAACGGCGAGAAGATCGCGACCGAAATTGCCGCCAGGCTGAAGGCGCGCGCGATCTGCTCGCGATCCCAGCCGAACGCCTGCCCCAGCGGCTTGACCATGAAGCTGAAGCTGTAGATGAAGACGGTCGCAAAGCCGGAGAGCACGCCGATGTGGCACACCACGGCCACGCGCCATCCGGGATAAGCAAGCCGGTTCTCCTCTGAGCGCACGGTCGCGTTGGTCTTCATCAGGTTCAGACTCATTCCTGGGGACAGGAGGGGCGAAGCGATTATCCGCGCGCGGCGGTTCGATTCACAACCGCACCCGGTTCGGCATCGGTCTCCACCCTTTAGGCGATGTCTGTTTTGCTGCGGCGTCGCGCGGTTCATCCGACAAGCGGAATCCGATACACTGTACCGCGTTCCCCGAATTCCCGAGAATCTTGCGGAGCCGTCCATCCATGCCTTCCGATCTGCGTGTCAAAGTCGGTCCCCTGAAAGAGTCGGAAGTGCCCGAAGCCGACCGCATCATGCGCTTGGCGTTCGGCACCTTCCTGGGCCTTCCCGATCCCATGGTTTTTATGGGCGATCGCGCTTTCATGACTCCGCGCTTCCATGCGAAGCACGTGAAGGTTCTGGGCGCGCGCCTCGATGCTCGTCTGATCGGAGCAGTGGCCGCCACACGCTGGGGCTCGTTCGGCTTCTTTGGCCCGCTCGTGGTTCTGCCGGAATTCTGGGATAAGGGCGTTGCGCAGCGGCTGCTGGAGCCTACTGTCAAGCTCTTCGATCGCTGGGGTCTGCGCTACTCCGGCCTGTTTACTTTCGCCCAGAGCGCCAAACATGTCGGTCTGTATCAGAAATTCGGCTACTGGCCCACCTACCTCACAGCGCTGATGACACGCGCGCCCGACGCGGCCGCCGCACAAACCGCTCCGCTCACGGTCCTCTCCGCACTGCCCCGGGAGCAGCGCGAGCCGGCGATCGCCGCCTGCGCCAAACTCACCAACCGCATCGACAGGGGGCTCGACCTCACCCAGGAGATCCGCACCGTTCTCACCCAGCGCACGGGCGATGTTGTTCTGACTCACACACGCGCGGCGGTGGACGGCTTCGGCATCTGCATTCACGGCGCCGGCTCTGAAGCCGGCACGAAGACGTGCTACGTCAAATTCGGCGCCGCCCGCGATGAAGCGTCCTTTGACCGGCTGCTGACGGCCTGCGAAGCCTTCGCCGCCTCGCGTGGCGTCAGCCTCGAAGCCGGCGTGAACCTGGCCCGGGAGGGCGCTTACCGGCGCATGCGCTCCCGCGGTTATCGCACCATGACTCAGGGAGTGGCGATGCTGCGGCCGCACATCGCGGGTTTCAATCGCGCGGATGCTTACGTGATCGACGACTGGCGCTGACCTGAGGGCCAGCGCCGGTCGGGCATGCGTTCTGAAGGCCGCTACTACTGCGGCTTGGTCTGCGGCTGTGTCGAAGCCGGCGGAGTGCTGGTTCCTGCCGGAGGCGTCGCCGGCGCAGGCTTCTCTGCCGGAGGCGTTGCCCCTGCCGGCGGCGTGGCTGCCCCCTTCGGCGCGGCTCCTGCCGGAGGAACCCCAGGTCTCGGCATTTGTGGTGGCGGAGTCCGCGCGCACTCGCTGCCCGGAGGTCCGCCCGCCGGCTTCGGATCGCTCTGGCCCACTGCCTCCACGTCGAAGATCAGCTCGGCCTTGGGGGGAATGGGCCCTCGGCCGTTCTCGCCATAGGCCAGCTCCCAGGGAATGAACAGACGCCGTTCGCCACCCATGCGCATGCCCTCGAAGCCGGTATCCCAGCCGGGAATCACGCGATGGCCGCCGTACAGGAACTCGATGGGCTGATTGCGATCGCGCGAGGAATCGAACTTGGTCCCGTCCACCAGGTATCCGGTGTACTGCACGCTCAGGCATTTTTTCGGCTCAACGGCAGGACCGGTGCCGATCTTCGTATCGACATAGTCCAGCGAGAAGGTCTCCGGCTTGTCTCCCAGTTCCTCGCGTACACCCTCGCTCACCAGCGGAGACGCGTAATCGAGCTTCAGCGTCGGCGTGCGGGTTACGGTGTAGAGCGTCTTCGCGCAGGGAGCCGTCGCAGAAAGGGCGGGAATCTTCGGCGATACAGACGGAGGAGTCACGCAACCGGATGCGTCGCGATGCGCCGTTGCGGTGGTCGTTCGATGGGCAGCCGCGGCGGGGTGGGTGGTCTGCGCAGCCAAGGGCCAGGCGGCCGCGGCGGCCAGGAGCAGGAAGGAGCAAAGGGCACGATTTTGGATCATCGCTACCCAGTGTATGCGAAGCCAGGGACTGTGCGCCTTTTCCATCGCGCCGGTATAATTCGCGCCACGCCCTGGGAGGGGCTGCACGATGCGCATGATGCTTCAAGTGGTGATGCCGGTCGAACCGGCCAATGCCGCAGTTCGCACCGGCCAGTTGGGTCCGTTTATTCAGAAGGTGCTGGGCGACCTGAAGGCCGAAGCCGCTTACTTTACCGAGACGGATGGCAAACGCAGCGGGTACATCTTTTTCGACATGCAGGATTCTTCGCAACTGCCGGCCATCGCCGAGCCGTGGTTCCTTGCTTTCAACGCGACCCTCACGGTGAAACCAGCGATGACTCCGCAGGACCTCGGAGCGGGGGGCGCCGGTATGGATGCCGCTGTGAAAGCAAACCCCAAAACCTTCGGCTCTTAGCGGACACGATCTCCCTTTGTGCTGGCGCCTCCCCCGTAGTTCTCTCCGCCCGCCTTGCCGTTGCACGTCGATGTACAATTCCCCCGGACTGCCGAGGAGAACCACGCCGCCATGAAACTGCGCACCTGGCTTTTGTTCCTTGCTGCAACCGCTTTCATCGTCCCATTGCCTGCGCTGCATGCTCTCGACAACGGTGTGGCGCGCACTCCGCCGATGGGCTGGAACAGCTGGAATAAGTTCGCCTGCAAGGGTCTGAACGAACAGGTGGTGCGCGCCACGGCCGACGCCATCGCCACCAACGGCATGAAGGATGCCGGTTACGTGTTTGTCAACCTCGACGATTGCTGGCAGAGCGGGCGCGACGCCGAGGGCAACATCGTTGTCGACCAGGAAAAGTTTCCCTCCGGCATCAAGGCCCTCGCCGATTACGTCCACAGCAAGGGGCTCAAACTCGGGGTCTATACGGATGCCGGAACAAAGACCTGCGCCGGGCGGCCAGGCAGCATCGGCCACGAATACCAGGACGCGCGCCAGTATGCCGCCTGGGGCGTCGACTACGTCAAGGAAGACTGGTGCAACACGCTGCCGGGCCAGAACGCCGAAGCCTCCTACACGCTGATGCGGGATGCCCTGGCTTCGACGGGCCGGCCCATCGTTTTCAGCATTTGTGAGTGGGGCAGCAACAAGCCGTGGCTGTGGGCGCGACCGGTCGGAAATTCATGGCGTTCGACCGGCGACATCCAGGATTGCTGGGACTGCAAAAAGCCCTGGGGCGGCAATGGACTGGTGCAGATTATCGAGCAGATGGCCGATATCACGTATTACTCCGGGCCTGGCCACTGGAACGACCCGGACATGCTTGAAATCGGCAACGGCGGCATGACCACCGAGGAGTATCGCACGCACTTCAGCATGTGGGCGATGTTCGCTGCCCCGCTGCTGGTCGGCACCGACGTCGCGAATATGTCGGCGGACACGAAATCCATCCTGCTGAATCGCGCCGTCATCGCCGTCGATCAGGATCCCATGGGGGAGGCTGCTCGTCGCATCAGGAAGGACGGCGACATCGAGGTTTGGTCGCGGCCGCTCGCCGACGGCAGCCGCGCCGTCGCCCTGCTCAATCTGAGCACGACTGCGATTTCGACCGGGGTGAAGTGGACCGACATCGGCTACCCGGCCGAGCTGCCCGCTACCGTTCGCGATCTCTGGTCGGACAAGGAAGTTGACCATCAGACCGACCATTTTGCGGCCCAGGTCCCTCCGCATGGGGTGGTCATGATTACGGTCCGGCCCCACAGCTAAACCGTCACGAGGCATGAAGTCCTTCGAGCAGCCCGGCTTAAGTTGCTCAAACTAATTGACTTGAGTTAGGGGTGTGCGGGGGGTCGTCTGCCGGGTGCTGCGCGGGAGTGGTTCCTCCCGGATGCACAGTAACGTCCGTCCCGTTTCTAAATGTTGTGCCCTTCATTACCCAATGGGAATGGTTTCCATGCGCCTAACCCGGCAGAATCAAACCACGTTGAATCGGTGTTTGCGGAATCCCCAACTTCTCCAGACGCAGTCAGCCGAGGGCAAAAATCAAATGATCCGTGTCACGCAGCGGTTGAACACACTTCTGTACAAGCAGAACGTGGATTATGTCGAGTATGTCCTGCTGCTCCTGGTTCTTGTCTTCGGAGCTGTCGCAACGGGACAGGCGCTGACCCACCAGATCGGGAACGAGTTCAACCAGATCACGAACCAGTTCTGATCTCGCCTCTCACGCCCTGAGGCAAATCCAAAGAAGAATCTGTGCGCGATCGCGCCCGCCGAATCCCATCGTCGTCCCAGTTGAAACCCCGCCCTTAAACCGACAACGCGCCCGTCGCTGAAAATCTCCGGCGAACGGAAATTCCTCTGCATGGCCGCGATGAACCGATCCAGGAATCGCCGCTGCGTGATTCGAGGCCACGGATCTAGCCTGTCCCGCGCACTCTCCCACCTCGGTAATCGCCCGCGCGGGTCATGCCGCCGCCAGCGCAGTAACAGAAAGCCCCTTTCCAAATGATGGGCCTTTCATTACGCAAATGGAATTGTGGCGGAAGCCCCGCGCGGGCAGAATCAACCTGTCGATGTCATTTTCCAATCGCGTCTCTCCTTGTTGCACCGCTTGCTGTATTTGCCATCTGCCACCGTTCTCCCTGATTGCTTCCGCCTGGCGGGTTGTTTCCCTTGCTGACCCCGCAACCGAGCACTCCGCCAGCGGAAGAAAGTTGCACCTGCCGGTGCGCATCGAGGCTCCGGCGAATTTGATTCATTACTCACCAGGAGGATTTCTGCCATGTTTCTGATCGTTGCTCTCGTAGGCACATCGCTCATCGTCGCGTGCATGGGGCTTGCCCTTCCCCTTGCCGCCGCCATCAAAGGCAACTAAACCCCAGCCGGGGCGTGATCCCGGCGTGTTGCATGAGGGACTGAACGATGTGGAATCGCGTCGCCAGGAGTCCAGCACCGGCTAACGGATCGTCTCGTCCATCGACTCAAAGATGTGTCCCATTTTTTCCTGCTTTACGCGCAGGTACTGCTCGAAGCTATCCTGCGCGGGCACTTCCGCCGAAACGCGCTCGATCACGTGAACCCCGGCTGACTCCAGCGCGGCCACTTTTTCGGGATTGTTTGTAATCAGCCGCACGGACTTCACGCCCATGTGCCGCAACATCGCGGCCGGTAGTTCGAACTCCCGGCAGTCCGCCTCGTAGCCCAGCTTCAGATTCGCCTCCACCGTATCCAGTCCCTGATCCTGCAGCTCATAGGCACGCAGCTTGGCCATCAGCCCGATGCCACGACCTTCCTGCTGCTCGTAGATCAGGATCCCGGCTCCGGCGTCGGAGATCTTCTTCAGCGCCAGTTCCAGTTGCAGGCGGCAATCGCAGCGCAGGGAGTGGAACACGTCGCCGGTCAGGCACTGCGAGTGAATCCTTACCAGCGGCGGCGCAGCCTGGATATCGCCCATCACCAGCGCGACAGCTTCTTCTTTTTCGGCCGTCTGTCCGCACGTGCAGGATCGTCGTCAGCGTACACGCCCTCGAACCCGAGAATGCGGAAGTGTACCCCACCGCGTCGGGAAATCCGCATCCGCAACCTTGCGCACTGAAGCGATGGCCATGGTTCGATTATAGAAGCGGTCCGTGAGCCAGCACTCAGGGCTGACGCTGACCGGCTTATGGCTCTTGTTTTTCTGAACGCCGAACGCTGAACGCTGTACGCTGATTTGGTGCTCGACTCGCGCATCATCCTCATCACGCTGCTCATCAAGCTGGGCGTGGCTGCGGCCGTCTCCTCGCGCGCTGGGGCGCTCGCGCGAGTTTCAGAGCCTGCTCTTTCGCGAGGATCGCAACCTCGGGCAAACCCTCGGCCTGGTCGCCTTCATCTGCATTCCTCTGGGCCTCGGCGTCTGGGTCCGCGTTACCGTCCCCAACTTCTACGCCGCTGACATCTCTTTCGAAACCACCATTATCCTCGGCATCCTCATCGGCCCGGGCGCCGCGCTCATCGGCGCAGCCGTCCTCGCACTGCCTGCCATCCTCCACGGCGAATATCTAGCGCTGCCCTTCCTCCTTGCTGTCGCCATCACCGCCGGCATCTACGGCCGCTTCGTCGATAAGGAGGAGATCGGTCCTTCTCCCCTTTTGTCGACCTCAGCCTTTATCGCTGGGTGCGCCGCACCCTCATGCGCCCGCGCATCGACCGCCAGATCCTGCTGCTCATCCTGATCGTCGCCATGGAGATTCTGCGCGAGTGGACCGCCCGCATGTCGCATCGCCTCTTTGCGCTCACCTCCGACAGCTGGGCGATCCGCCTCGCCGTGTGGACCTGCGCCGCCATGGTTGTCGGCATCCCTCTGAAAATCTGGAATGCCATCCGCATCGAGCAGTCCAGCTGGAAGAACAGAAACGCCTCCTCCTCGAAGCTCGCCTCGACGCCCTGCAGCGACAGATCAACCCGCACTTCCTCTTCAACACGCTGAGCTCGATCGCCTCGCTGGTTCGCTTCCGCCCGGAGCAGGCTCGCGAGCTCATCGTCAAGCTCGCCAACATCCTGCGCAAGATGCTCAGCGAGCACGACGCCTTTGTGCCCTTCCGCGACGAGCTGGCCACCACCGACGACTACCTCTCCATCGAGATTGCGCGCTTCGGCGCCGAGAAGCTTTCCCGTCTCCAGGGAAATCGATCCGCAAACCATCGAGATTCCCGTGCCCAGCATGCTGCTGCAGCCGCTGGTTGAAAACAGCATCAAGCACGGACTGGAGCCGCGCATCGCCGGCGGCGTCATCACGCTGCGCAGCCGGCTAGAGCACGGAAAGCTGGTGATCGAAGTGGAAGACGACGGCGTTGGCATCGCCCCCGGCCGCGCGCACTCCAGCGGGGTTCTGCAGGGCACCGGCATCGGTATGAAGAACGTTCGCGAGCGGCTCGAGGTCCTCTACGGCGACGCGGCGATCTTTGAAGTGATGAGCCGCCCGGGCCGGGGCACCAAAGTGACGCTCGCCTTCCCGGCCCAGATCCCGGACAACGATCATCCTGCATCGCGTGCTGCGCTCACCGCTGGCCCAGGGCGCTAGACCCCTCGTCGCGAGCGGAGCGCGTATTGCTCTGGGCTACTCCCTGCCCTCTTCAGCCTTTCCAGGCTCCAAGGATCTCCGCAACAGCACAATCTGTCCCAGGTGATAGCTGGTATGCTGGCCGGCCAGCAGCACCTCGCGCAACAGCGTCTGCCCCTGTCCCCACGGAATCGCCGCATACAAATTCGATTCCGGATCCCAACCAGCTTCTCGAGGTCTTCTATGTCCTTCTTCACCGCACGCACCGACGCATCCCACGCCGCGTCGCTTGCGGGAGCCGCTTCCTTCGGCCAATAATCCTCGGGCCAATTTGGCTGCACGTAGTTCGGATTGGTCGAGAAGTCCAGCAGATCATGCAGCGCGATCCGGATATGCTCCAGTTCCTGCCACGCTGAATGCTCAGCCCCTTTGGGCACCGCCCCACGCGCGGCCACCGGAAAGTCATCCAGCACATCTTTGAACTCCGCATGCGCCTCGCTGCCCCGCAGGAACTTCACCAGCAGTTCACGCAACTCACGATCCTCAGTCTTCGCCATTGAAGCTCTCCTCCTCCGGAGATCAGGAGCCGTGCCGCGATCTGTGCGAGCCCGGTGCCCGTGCCTGCGCCGGTGCCTGTCTACGCCTGCACCATCTCCGGCTCGCGTTTTTCCTGGAATACATTCCCCATGCGCCGAATTTGCGCTCCCACCCCGCGCAGCTTTTCCTCGATGTGCTCGTAGCCGCGATCGATGTTATACACGCGATCCAAAATCGACTCGCCATCAGCGATCAGCGCGGCCAGCACCAGCGAAGCTGAAGCGCGCAGGTCGGAGCACATCACCGCGGCCGCCGACAGCGGGCTCTTTCCGCGCACTGTCGCCGTGCGGCCATCCACGCGAATGTTCGCGCCCATCCGCACCAGCTCCTGCACGTGCATGAAGCGGTTCTCGAAGATGTTCTCCTTCACCACCGATGTTCCCTCGGCCTGCGTCGCCAGCGCCATGTATTGCGCCTGCATGTCGGTGGGGAAGCCGGGATACTCCTCGGTCGAAATATCGGCGGCTTTAAGCGCGCCTTCGCTGCGCACACGAATCTGGTCCTTCGCGATCACTTCCACGCGCACCCCGCACTCCTGCAGCTTGCCGATCAGCGTCGTCAGGTGTGCCGGATTGCAGTGGGCCACGCAAACATCGCCGCCCGTAATCGCCCCGGCGATGAGAAAGGTTCCTGCCTCGATGCGGTCCGGATTGATCCTGTGCTTAACGCCATGCAGCTTGTTCACGCCTTTCACGCGGATCGTCGATGTACCGGCACCGTGAATCTGCGCGCCCATCGCCGTCAGCATGGCGGCCAGATCCGTCACCTCCGGCTCCCGAGCGCAATTCTCCATCGTCGTCTCGCCCTCGGCCAGCACCGACGCCATCAGCAAATCCTCGGTGCCGGTCACGGTGATCTTGTCGAAGACGATGTGCGCGCCCTTCAGCCGTTCCGCGCGCGCTTCGCGCACCAGACGAAGCGCCGGGTCTCCATCGAGTACGCGCTCATCAAGGACATCAACGACCAGAGGTGGCGCGCCGACCTGCTCGGCAAGCGGCTGCGCGGCAAGCTCGCGCACGTGAACCTGATCCCGCTCAACCCGACTCCGGGATCGAAGTGGACCGCGTCGCGTCCTGAGGACGAGGACGCGTTCGTGCGCACGCTCGAGGCGTACGGCGTCCCGGTCACGGTCCGCGACACGCGGGGTCGCGAGATCGACGGCGCGTGCGGGCAGCTGGCCGCGCTCGAGGCGTGACTCACTTCGAGGTGACTGTCTGCCCTAGCCGCTATCTTGATCGTGTGATGGGGGAGGCACGGGAGGCGTTGGTGAGGGCGGCGTGATTCGGCACATCGTGTGGGACTGGAACGGCACGCTTTTCAACGATCAGGAGCTCGTGCTCGCGGCGACGAACGCGTCGCTCGTGGCGGTCGGCGTGCACCACGTCATCACCAATGAGCGGTACCAGGACCTCTATCAGCGGCCGATGGAGGACTTCTACGCCGCGCTCGTCGGCTTCCCGATCCCGACCGCCGATTGGCCGGTGCTCGACGCCGCGTTCGCCGAGTACTACCTCTCCCACGTGAGCGAGTGCGGTCTGAGCGCTGATGCGTTGACGGCGATGGACGAGTGGTCGTCGTATGAGCCGCCGCGTACACAGTCGCTGCTGTCGATGTTCGGGCACGAGGACCTGCTACGGCTGACCGGCGAGTTCGAGCTGCACAGCAGGTTCGGCCGGATCGACGGACGCCCTGAGGACCCGGACTTCGGCCCGAAGGCCAAGTACCTGGTCAAGCATCTGGAGCACCTACGCGCCGAGCAGCCCGATCTGGCACCGGCACAGATCGGGCTGATCGGCGACTGCGCCGACGACGCGTTCGCGGCGTTTCACGTCGGCGCCACCGCCGTGCTTTACACCGGCGGCTCCTCCAGCCGTGCGGTGCTGGAGAAGGTTGGCGTCCCGGTCGTGGACACGCTCACTGAGGCGGTCGCGGTCCTCGCGGAGCTCTGATCCGCAGCCGCACGACGCCACGACGTACGTCACCGAGCAACGTGGTGGTCGGCGTGCTGACGCCGCGCCAGATCGTGAACCGGCTCCAGTCGACGGTGATCCAGAACGGTGAGCTGGCCAGCAGGGCTTCGCCGATCGCGAGCATCGAGGTCAGCGCCACGCCGATGAGCCATGTCGGCGCGTCGACGGCGAACATGCCGCGCAACGGGGAGTGCTGAGGCGACGCGGAGCCGAGCGGCGCGTGCGACAACGCGAGGAACAGGCCGCCGACCAGCGCGCCGATTCCAGCGAACATCGACAGTCGCGCGGCGCAGATCAGCCACGCCAGACGCTGCTCGGCACCGGCCTGACGCAGCGCCCGCGCCGCGAGCTGCCGCGTCTCGCGCAGACCGGCTGCGGTCCACGCCGTTGCGGCGAGCCCGGGCAGCGCTGCGCAGATGAGGCCGAACACGGTGCTGAACGTCAGCTTCGCCGCCGGGGCGATCAGCGCGATCGTGATCGGCGGCGCGGCGAGTGCGGCCGACGCTGCGACCTTCAGCGCCGCTGCCCTCGCGTGCCGGTCCAGAGGAACCGCTAGACGGAGCGTGAGCCGCGCCCGGAACCACGCCGCTTCGCGCGGTAGGAAGTAGGAGTCGATCGCCTCGACGGTCGCCTCGTTGCGCATGGTCCTGCTCATCGTGTTCATCTCGTCATCGCCAGACCCTGGCAGGGCTCGGCGACGCGCCGTCCGCAGCCGCGATCGAGAAGCCGGCGGGGCGCACCGGCACGAGAGTGGCGGCCGGCGTCGGCTCGGCGGTCATACGTCCTGCGACTAGGTGCACGATTCGTTCGCAGCGCTCGGCGATCTCCGCGTCGCTGGTGAAGACGATGACTGCGGTGCCGTGCGAGCGTGCGATCGAGTGAAGAATTCGGGTGAGCGTAAAGATGCTCTCTTCGGACAGTCCGATAAACGGTTCGTCAGCGAAGAGAACTAATGGGTCGTTGACCATCGCCCGTGCGAGTGCTGCGCGCCGCAGCGTTTCGACGGAAAGTGTGCTCGCGGACGGCGTCCTTGCTGACGTGCTTCTAGGCGACGCAGCGTCAGCTGCCACGACGCCCGAGGACAGGTTCGCGGGCCGCAGGTCGGCCGCGTCCTCGATTTCGAAGCGGGACAGCCAGGTGCGCGCCCTCGACTCGGCCTCGCGTTCACCCATCCCGGCGAAGCGAAGCGGGAGCGCCGTGGACTGCACGATGGTGAGCTCGGGCACGAAGACGATGTCCTGGTGCACGAGCCCGTAGTGCCGCAGCCGGAAAGCTTGACGCTGATCCGGCGAGAACAGGTGGAGCGGCTTGCCGTTGGTCCACACCACGCCGTGCGCGGCGGCGGCTTCGCCGGACAGGCAGGACATCAGGGTCGTTTTTCCGGCCCCCGGCGCGCCGAGGACCGCGACCGTCTCGCCCTCGCCGACCGCCAGGCCGGCTTGGTTCAGGACTGAGCCGCCGGCCGGGAACACCAGGCCGCGCGCGTCCAGTACGGGATTGTCGGATGGAAGGCTCACGCGGATACTCTCCCCCGAACCGCCGGGGCGCTTCCCACCGATCCGGCCGGATTCATCCCATCTGACGAGTTGTCTGGCCTTGACTGAGCCTGTCTGACGATCTATTTGGATGATCGGTGGTTTCAGTGATCAAACGGTTGAGATGATGGACATCAAATACCCAAGATCTCAGTGGCCGACGAATCGACCGAACAGCGCGGCTCGGCGTGACGGGCGTCCGGTGCGGGCTTCCTCGGCGTCGGCGGAGCCCATGACGCGCAGGCCGAGGTTCGCGCCGAGCCAGCGGACCGGCTCGACTTCCCACGACCGCGAGCGGTGCCCGACCCACGGCAGCGTCGTCAGGTCCGTCCGCTCGCCGCGAAGAAGATCCGCCAACGTGCGCCCGGCGAGGTTCGACGCGCCGACTCCGTCACCGACGTAGCCGCCGGCCCAAGCCAGCTTAGCCGCGCGGTCGACGCCTACCGAGGCGAACCAGTCGCGTGGCACGCCGAGCGCGCCGCCCCACGTGTGCGTGACCTTGACGTCTCCGAGTACCGGGAACAGCTCCGTCAGGACGCGCTTGAGTTCGGCGTGTACGCGCGGCTCGCGATCGTATTCGGGCCTGATCGACGAGCCGAAGTGGTACGGCGCGCCTCGGCCGCCGAACGCGAAGCGGCCGTCGACGGTCCGCTGACCATAGATGATCAGGTGCCGGTGATCGGCGAAGGTCTGACGCTGCGCCAGACCGATCTGCTCCCAGACCGATTCGGGCAGCGGCTCGGTCGCGAGCATCAGCGAGTAGACCGGCGCGACCGCGCGCTTGAAGCCGCTGATTGTGGCCGTGTAGCCCTCGGTCGCCCGCACCACTGTCTCCGCGCGGACAGTTCCGTGGGTCGTTGTGACGATGCCATCGCGGATCGCGGTAACCGGCGTCCGCTCGTAGATCGCGACGCCCATACGCTCGACGATTTGCGCGAGGCCGCGAACTAGGCGAGCAGGATGGATCGCCGCGCAGTGCGGCGTATACGTGCCGCCGAGTACGTCAGTCGCGTTGGCGTGCTGCTGCGCTTCTTGTGCAGTCAGCAGTCGCAGGTCGTCGTCACCGAAGCCGAAGGCGCGGCTCTCCTCGACCTCTTCGCGCGCACGCTCCAACTGCACGGCGGTGCGTGCCAGTACGACAGTCCCACCTTTGGCGAAGTGGCAGTCGATTCCCTCAGCCGCGACGACTCGGCCGACCTCGTCCACGGTCTGATTGAGGGCACGCTGCAACGCCGTCGCCGCGTCTTTCGACCCGGCCACCTTTGCGACCTTCGTCAGGCTCGACGGGAAGATTGCCGAGCACCAGCCGCCGTTGCGCCCTGACGCACCGAAGCCCGCGAAGCGCGCCTCGAGGACTGCGATACGCAGTGCGGGGTCGGCCTTCTTGAGGTAGTACGCCGTCCACAGGCCGGTGTATCCGGCTCCCACTATGGCTATGTCGACATTTTGGCCAGAGGGTAGCGAGGGGCGCGGGACGATCGGTTCAGGCAGTGAGTCGTGCCAAAACGAAAGTGGCTCCACGGTTAGCGCCGCCAAGCGTGAATGTAATCAGGGACGGTCGCGTAATCGGCTGACAGGTCGTCAGCTGGCACCGGGTCGCACCACGTCTCGGCGAGCGGCACGTGACCGGCCCACACCGGCAGGTCTGCATCCCCGTCGGCATCATCCGGGCCACCGTCGGAGACCTTCGCCGAGCACTCCTCCAGCGGCAGTTCGAGCACCGTCGTTGCTCGCAGCTCCTGCTCGGAAGGGTGCCGGATCTCTTTCCAGCGGCCCGGCATCAGGTGCTCGCTGATCCTCTCTAACGCGGCCAGCTTCTCCGCGCCGTGCAGCACGGAGCAGTGGCCGAGCACCATCACGGATCGGTAGTTCATCGAGGATTCGAACGCCGATCGGGCCAGGACCAAGCCATCGAGCAGCGTGACCGTGAGACAGACCGGCGCTCCGGCGGCGCACAGCCGGAACAGTCTGCTCGCCGTCGAACCGTGGAAGAGCACCGTCTGGTCGTGCCGCGCGTACGCCACCGGGACGGCGTAAGGCTGTCCCGTCTCGTCGGTAACGGCGACGTGGGCGATTAGGCCTGCGTCGAGGATTCGATACAACTTGTCGGCGTCGCGCACGCTTAGCTCGGGGAGCCGCCGGACTCGAGTCCTTGTCGTCGAGCCGGGCTGGACCGGCAGGGATATCACGGGATCACTCAGTCACTTCGCTGACGTCACGTCACCACGACCGACTACAGCCGCGCCCACGCCTCGGTGAGCACCGAGCGCAGGATCTGCTCGATCTCGTCGAAGGTGCCCTGGTCGGCGATCAGCGGCGGGGAGAGCTGCACGACCGGGTCGCCGCGGTCGTCGGCGCGGCAGTACAGGCCGTTCTCGAACAGTGCCTTCGACAGGTAGCCGTACAGGACGCGCTCGCACTCCTCGTCGGTGAGCGTCTCCTTGGTCGCCTTGTCCTTGACCAGTTCGATCCCGTAGAAGAAGCCGTCGCCGCGCACGTCGCCGACGATCGGCAGGTCATGCAGCTTTTCCAGCGTCGAGCGGAACGCGCCCTCGCTGTCCAGCACGTGCTTGGGCAGGCCTTCGCGCTCGAAGATGTCCAGGTTCGCCAGCGCGACCGCCGCCGAGACCGGGTGTCCGCCGAACGTGTAGCCGTGCAGGAAGGTGTTGTCGGCCTCGAAGAATGGCGCGGCCAGCCGGTCGGAGATGACGCACGCGCCGATCGGGGAGTAGCCGGAGGTCATGCCCTTCGCACAGGTGATCATGTCCGGCACGTAGCCGAACTTCTCGCAGGCGAACATCGTGCCGAGGCGGCCGAAGGCGCAGATGACCTCGTCCGAGACCAGCAGCACGTCGTACTTGTCGCAGATCTCGCGCACGCGCTGGAAGTATCCGGGCGGCGGCGGGAAGCAGCCGCCGGCGTTCTGCACCGGCTCGAGGAAGACCGCGGCGACCGTCTCAGGGCCCTCGAACAGGATCTGCTGCTCGATCCGGTCCGCGGCCCAGCGGCCGAATGCCTCGGGGCTCTGGCCTAGCGCCTCGACGCCGGAGATCTCGGCGGCGCGGTAGAAGTTCGTGTTCGGAACCTTGTGCGCGCCTGGGACCAAGGGCTCGAACGGCGCCTTGAGCGCGGGCAGGCCGGTGATCGACAGCGCGCCCTGCGGCGTGCCGTGGTACGCGACGGCACGCGAGATCACCTTGTACTTGGTCGGCTTACCGGTCAGCTTGAAGTACTGCTTGGCCAGCTTCCACGCGGTTTCCACCGCCTCGCCGCCGCCGGTGGTGAAGAAGATCTTGTTCAGGTCGCCTGGCGCGTAGTTCGCCAGCCGCTCGGCCAGCTCCACCGCCTTCGGGTGCGCGTAGGACCAGATCGGGAAGAAGGCCAGTTCCTGAGCCTGCTTATACGCGGCCTCGGCCAGCTCGGCCCGACCGTGCCCGGCCTGCACCACGAACAGGCCGGCCAGGCCGTCGAGGTACCGGCGGCCGTTGACGTCGTAGATGTATACGCCCTCGCCGCGCGCGATCGTCGGGACGGGAGCGTCCCGGTACGACGACATGCGGGTGAAGTGCATCCACAGATGGTCGTACGCCGCGGAGCTGTCGGACTGGCTCGTACTCATCTCGTTCCCCAGGTGTAGGTCTGTTTGTGCAGCTTCAGGTAGACGAAGCTCTCGGTGCTCCGCACTTGCGGAATCGCCCGGATGCCCTTGTTGATGATCTCCAGCAGCTGGTCGTCGTCCTCGGCCACCACCTCGGCCATCAGGTCGAACGCACCGGCGGTGGCCACTACGTAGTCGACTTCCGGCATCGCTGACAGCGCTTCAGCCACCGGCTCGATGTCACCCTCGCACCGGATGCCGATCATCGCCTGCCGGCTGAAGCCGACGGTCAGCGGATCGGTGACCGCCACGATCTGGATGACTCCGGAGTCCTGCAGCTTCTGCACCCGCTGGCGCACCGCCGCCTCGGACAGGCCCACCGCCTTGCCGATCGTGGCGTACGGCCGGCGGCCATCCTGCTGGAGCTGTTCGATGATGGCCTTCGACAGGTCGTCGAGGGCTGTCTGCGTACGCCGCCTGCCCCGGATTGAGGCGGGACCGTGCCAACTTTGTTCGTTCGAGGCGCGTTCGCCCGACGCGCGCTCGTTCGACCGGTGTTCGCTCGACACCTTGTCCATCATGGGTGCAGATCCCGTCGCTTGGCAAGCCTCAACCGATGGATTTCGTTCTTCAAGCCGCTTTGTATCACTGATTCCCTTGTCATTGTCACTTTGGAGTATCGCTCTTCGTCGCGGATCGAGCTACGCTGACCGGAAAACCGGATTTGCGAGGAGAGGCTGCGATGGAGCCGCGCGCGCTGCGCAACATCGTCGGCGGGAAGCCCGTCGACACGGCAGAAGGTCGTACCAGTCCGATCATCGACCCGGTCACCGAGGAGGTGATCGCGCACGCGCCGATCTCAGGGCCCGCCGATGTCGACGCGGCGATGAAGGTCGCCGCCGAGGCGTTCCGGCAGTGGCGGCGCGTTACGCCGGCCGAGCGGCAAAAGGCGCTGCTCAAGCTGGCCGACGCGGTCGAGGCACGGTCCGCCGAGTTCGTCGAGGCGGAGTGCCGCAACACCGGCAAGCCGCAGGGGCTGACCGCGAGCGAGGAGCTGGTGCCGATCGTGGACCAGCTGCGCTTCTTCGCGGGCGCCGCGCGGCTGCTTGAGGGCCGGGCGACCGGCGAGTACATGGACGACCACACCTCCACCGTGCGCCGCGAGCCGGTCGGCGTGTGCGCACAGGTCGCACCGTGGAATTATCCGCTGATGATGGCGGTATGGAAGATGGCTCCGGCCATCGCGGCCGGCAATACCGTCGTACTGAAGCCCTCTGACACGACCCCGATGTCCACGCTGCTGCTCGCCGAGGTGGCCCAGGAGTTCCTGCCGCCGGGCGTGTTCAACGTGATCTGCGGCGATCGGGACACCGGCCGCGCCCTGGTCGAGCACCCGATTCCGGCGATGGCCTCGATCACCGGCTCGATCCGCGCGGGCGTCGAGGTCGCGCAGACCGCGGCCAAGGACGTCAAGCGCGTGCACCTCGAACTCGGCGGCAAGGCCCCGGTCATCGTGTTCGAAGACGCCGACATCGCGTCGGCCGTCGAGGGCATCACCGGCGCCGGATACTTCAACGCCGGCCAGGACTGCACCGCCGCGACGCGCGTGCTCGTGCACGAGTCGATCCACGACGAGTTCGTCCAGGCGCTGACCGAGGCGGCGCGAGCCACCAAGACCGGCGGCCCGAACGACGGGGACGACGTGGCCTACGGCCCGCTGAACAACGCAACCCAGCTGGCCCGCGTCCACGGATTCATCGAGCGCCTGCCCGCGCACGCGACCGTCGCCACTGGCGGCCACCGCGTCGGTGAGACAGGCTACTTCTACGCGCCGACCGTGGTCACCGGCCTCAAGATGGGTGACGAGATCATCCAGAACGAGGTCTTCGGCCCGGTCATCACCATCGAGCAGTTCGCCTCCGAAGACGAGGCGCTCGAGCACGCCAACGGCACCATCTACGGCCTGGCCTCGTCGGTGTGGACGAAGGACCACGCCCGCGCGCTGCGCTGTTCCCGCGATCTCGACTTCGGCTGCGTGTGGATCAACACGCACATCCCGCTCGTCGCGGAGATGCCGCACGGTGGCTTCGGCCACTCGGGCTATGGCAAGGACTTGTCGATGTACGGCTTCGAGGACTACACGCGTGTCAAGCACGTGATGTCGGCGATCGGCTGAATACATCGTTAGTTCGTATCATTCGCCCGGTGCGGTGATTCGCTGTCGCACCGGGCGCGGTATGCGGACTGTACGGTTTTCGGTCTAGTACCTTGATCTGGTGACTGATCAACAACTGGGGCGAGCGGACGCCGAATGGGAACGGAGCCTCGCGTCCGCGTGGGCCGCCATCGACGCGCTCGCGGAGAAGGACTTCCTCGACAGCATTGAGCAGCTTGTCGGACAACTGCCGCCGGACAGCAGCATCGGCCTGTTCGAACGCGCCGCTTCGCTCGATTCCACCGGCCATTCGGACCTCGCCGTGCCGCTGTACCAGAAGGCGCTGCAGCGCGGGCTGGCCGGCGAGCGTCGTCGGCGTGCGGTGATCCAGATGTCCAGTTCGCTGCGCAACCTCGGCAAGCCTGAGGAGAGCGTCGAACTGCTCACCGCCGAGATGAACGCGGGCTCAGATGGCCTGGACGATGCCGTGCGCGCGTTCCTCGCTCTTGCGCTGACTGATGTTGGACGTGAACGCGAGGCGGTATCGCTCGCCCTTGGTGCGTTGGCGCCGCACTTGCCGCGTTACCAGCGCTCGCTGGGCAATTACGCACGTGCGCTTGTCGAGCCGGAACCCGCTTCGCAAGAGCCCTGATCAGCGGTCGCGTACCGCATCTAGCGCGAGCAGCGCGACGTGCAACGACAGGCAGGACTCGACCGAGTCGAGGTCCACGCCGAGTACACGCTCGATGCGATGCAGGCGCTCGTAGAAGCTGGGACGCGACAGGTGCGCGGCGTCGGCTGCGGCGGACTTGTTGCGTCCCTGGTCGAGGTAGATGCCGAGCATCGCGACCAGGTTCGTGCCGCGTTCCGTGTCGTACGCGAGCAACGGACCAAGCTCGCGCTCGACGTACGTCTGAAGGCGTGCGTCATCGCGCAGCAGGTGTAGCAGACCACGTAGACGTACATCGACGAGGCGGTGGTAAGGCGGACCGCCGACCTGACGCACCGCCGCATCGGCGACCTGCACTGCCTCAAGCAGCGACCTGCGCGCATCACGCACGGAGCCGACGCTGGTGCCGACAGCGATGGCGAACTCGCCGCCGTCCGGTCCGGCCAGTCGGCGGGCCGTCGAGGCGAACGTGCCGAGCGCGGTGTCCTCGCGGTCCTGCGGGCCGAGCGCGAGCAGCAGGCCGACTGAGTGTTCGTCGACCGCGCCGATCAGCGCGGACAGGCGCTTCTCACGCACCGCTGCGGCGGCCTGATCGGTCAGCTCGCGCAGGCGCGCCTGGTTCTCCATCGTCGCGCCCTGAATCGACGAGGCCTGCGACGAGCCGCGCAGTCGCAGCACGATGCCGACCAGACGCTTTCCGTCCAGCGCCACGCCGATCGCCCGCGCCCGCAGGCCGACCTCGGCGGCCGAGTGGTCGTGATTGAGGATCGCGGTCAGCAGCGTGCGGTGTGTCTGGCGCTCAAGGGACTCGCGGTCACGCTGCATCAACCGGTTGAGAGCAAGCGTCGCCGCGCCGCGCTCGGCGAGCATCGTCAGCCGCGTCGGCGCTGGCGCGGGTACGCCGTCGCACACGATGACCAGTCGGCCCCAGTCCTGGCCGCGCGCGCCAACGACCGTGGTCAGCCAGCCGGAACGCTCGTCGTACGCGGTGCGCGAGGTCGGGCGCACCGCGCGGGAGCGGCCCTCCCAACCGTCGAGCAGCGCTTCGTCCGTCGATCCCGTCGCGTCGTAGACCAGCACCTGATGCGCCAGGTTCTCTAGCACGACCGGGCGATCAGCCATCTTGGCGATTTGTCGGACTACCTCACCGGGCTCCGCGCCCTCGACCGCGAGTTCGGTGAAGGTCTGGTGGACCTCCTCCGAGGCCCGCAGCTCGGCCAGCTGCGTGTCGATGATGCGCGCGTGTACGGCTTCCGTGATCGTGACGAAACGCGTGTCGCGGCCCAGCGTGATCACCGGCAGCCGATGCTTTTCCGCCGCCAACAACAGTGCCTTCGGCAGGGACTCGGGGTAGCGCCGACCCAGCTCGACGACCAGCCCGGCGGCGCCGAGGGCGGCGAGATCGGCGACGAAGCGGGCCAGCGCCTCCCGGTCGTCCGGCCACGCGATCGCGGTGGAAAGCACCAGCTCGCCGCCGCGCAGGATCTCGCGCACGTCGGTCAGCTCGGTCACGTGCACCCAACGCACTCGGCGGTCCAGCCCAGCCGCCCCGGCGACAACGCGCGGATTGCCCTGGCGCACCGCGTCGAGCGCGAGGACTTCGGCGACGGTCGGGAAACCCGGGTGTATGGACGCCGAGCCTTCGTCAGGCAGCTTGTCGTCGGGCATCGCACGAGCCTTCACACTGTCGGATTGAGGCGGGAGTGTGATGCACTCTGACACCTGGACGCGGCGGTGGCAAGGGGTCGAAGGTAGGCGAGTGCGGTCACGGAAACAGTAAGTTTTCGTCGCCGGAGCGAATTTCGCCTACGGAATCCCTTGTTCCAGCGGCGACAGTCTGTCACGATCCTCGTTCATAGCCGAGATGACCTACGGCTCCGCCCCGTCGCGGCAGGGTGACAGGTTGTGAATCACTGACAGACCACGAACGGACGGCCCGGGAGCGAACTCGTGCACCAGTACATCGGCGGCCGGCTCGGCCGGGCGCTCGGCGAGGACACCCAGCCGGTCATCGACCCGGCCACCGGGCGAACCGTCGCCGTCGCCGACCTGGCCACCGCGGCCGATGTCGACGCGGCGGTGGCCGCGGCGCGCCGGGCATTCCCGGAGTGGTCCCGGGCGACGCCGGGGGAGCGGTCCGCCGCCCTGCACCGGCTCGCGGACCTCCTCGGCGCGCGGGCGGACGAACTCGCCCGGGTCGAGTCCTCGCAGACTGGCAAGCCGATCAGGCTCAGCTCCGGTTTCGACGTGCCCGGAACCGTCGACAACGTGGCGTTCTTCGCCGGCGCGGCCCGACACCTTGAGGGCCGAGCGCAGGCCGAGTACTCGGCCGACCACGTCTCCTCGATCCGCCGCGAGCCGATCGGCGTCGTGGGATCGATCGCACCGTGGAACTATCCGCTGCAGATGGCCGGGTGGAAGATCCTGCCCGCCGTCGCGGCCGGGAACACGATCGTGCTCAAACCCGCGGAGATCACGCCGCTGACCGCGCTGCTGTTCGCGCAGGCATGCACCGAGGCCGGAATCCCGGACGGCGTCGTCAACGTCGTCACCGGACGCGGATCAGTAGCCGGAGAGGCGCTGATCGCGCATCCGGACGTGGACATGGTTTCGTTCACCGGCTCGACCCCGGTCGGCAAGCGCGTCGCGCAGGTCGCGGCCGACACGGTCAAGCGCGTGCATCTGGAACTCGGCGGCAAGGCTCCGTTCGTCGTGTTCGACGACGCGGACCTCGAGGCTGCAGTGCACGGCGCGGTCGCCGGCTCGCTGATCAACACCGGCCAGGACTGCACGGCCGCGACGCGTGCGTACGTGCACCGGTCGCTGTTCGACGAGTTCGTCGAGGGCGTCGCGGAGTTGTACTCGAAGGTGCGGCTCGGCGACCCGTTCGACGCGGCGACCGACCTCGGCCCGCTCAGCTCTTACCGGCAACGCGAGGCGGTCGCAGGGTACGTCGAGCGCGCGCGTGCGTACGGAGCGAAGATCGTCGTCGGCGGCGAGCAGCCCCCTGAGCTGCGCGGCACGCCCTACGCCGACGGCGCGTTCTACCGGCCCACCCTGGTGACCGGCGTAAGTCAGGATTCCGAGATCGTCCAGCAGGAGATCTTCGGCCCCGTGCTCGTCGCGCTGCCCTTCGACAGCGACGACGAGGCGATCCGGCTGGCCAACGACACCCCGTTCGGCCTGGCCGCCTCCGCGTGGACTAAGGACCTGGTCCGCGCACACCGCGCGAGCCGCGAGATCGCGGCCGGCTGCGTCTGGATCAACGATCACATCCCGATCGTCAGCGAGATGCCGCACGGCGGCTTCAAGCAGTCCGGCTGCGGCAAGGACATGTCGGCGTACTCGTTCGAGGAGTACACGCAGGTCAAGCACGTGATGCACGACCTGACCGGCACCGCCCGCAAGCCCTGGCACCGCACGATCTTCACGATCTGATCCTAGTTGACACCATCTTTAGATAATCATAGGAATATCATCACTCGCGCCGTCGGCGCGTGACGGGACCGATATACCCCACGTCTTCATCAGGCACGTCTCCAGCAGGAAGGCCCTTCTCACGATGTCCGAGGTCGCACGCTCAGCACACATACGCACGCCGCAGCAGCAGGAACAGGCCGAGGAGCAGGCTCAGTTCCTCGCCCGCGCCGCGCAGGCCGGCTCGATGCGCCGCTCCTCGGCGACCTACGCACAGTCGGCTGCGTTATCGCGAAGGTCCATCCTGCGGGGTGCCGCGTTCGGCGGTCTGGCCGTGGCTGGCGCCGGAGCCCTAGCGGCCTGCGGCACCGCGCCCGCGCACAAGACGGTCCCCGCCGCCGAGGCCACCGGCCACGCGTCCAACGACTACTCGGCCACCGAGAAGGTCGTGAACTTCTCCAACTGGCCCGCGTACATCGACGTCGACTCGAACAACAAGAACGCCCGGCCGACGCTGGACGACTTCAAGAAGCAGACCGGCATCACGGTCAACTACACCGAAGACATCAACGACAACAACGAGTTCTACACGACGATCGACCCGATGCTGGCCGCCGGGAAGGACACCGGCCGGGACCTGATGGTCTTGTCGGATTACATGATCCCGAAGCTGCGCGAGAACGACTACATCCAGAAGCTCAACCTGGCGAACATCCCCAACCACGCGAACCTGACCAGCCAAATGGCCAACGTCCCGGTCGACCCGGGCCGCAAGTACACCGTCCCGTGGGCGTCCGGCTTCACCGTCATCGCGTACAACACCAAGCTGGTCTCCACGCCGATCAACTCCATCCAGGAGCTGTTCACTCGCGCGGACCTCAAGGGCAAGGTCTCGCTGATGGCTGAGATGGAGGACACGATCGCCTTCGCGTTGCTCGCCATCGGCAAGAATCCGGCGAACTTCAGCGATGACGACTTCAAGGCCGCCATCGCCTACATCCAGAAGGCCAAGGACGCAGGCCAGGTGCGCGCCTTCTCCGGCAACAGCTACCTCTCCGACTTCACCGCCGGGAACACAGCGGTCTGCATGGCCTACTCCGGTGACGTAGCGGCACTCGGCCAGGACAACCTCAAGACGGTCTTCCCCACCGAAGGCTCGCTGTCCTGGTACGACAACATGTGTATTCCGAACTACGCGCGGCACAAGACCAATGCCGAAAAGCTGATGAACTACTACCTTCAGCCGAACGTGGCGGCAGAGCTCGACGACTACATCGATTACATCCCGGTCGTCAGCGGTGCCATCGACTCGCTCAAGACCCTCGATGCCAACGCCGCCTCGAACCCGCTGATCGTCCCGACCGCGCAGGAACTCGCCACCGCGCACCCCTTCATGGCGATCAGCGTCTCCAAGCTCGACGACTACACCAAGCAGTTCCTTAAGGTCACCGGCTGATGAGTGCCCTGACGAACACGACACGCGGCACTGCACACGGCACCGGGACCGGGGCAACCGGTGACCTGCGACTCGAGCACATCACCAAGCGCTTCGGCACGTTCACCGCCGTCGACGACGTCAGCCTGACGGTTCCGCAGGGCTCGTTCTTCGCGCTGCTCGGCGCGTCCGGCTGCGGCAAGACGACCACGCTGCGGATGGTCTCCGGGCTCGAAGACCCGACCCACGGCCGGATCTTCCTCGGCGACGGCGAGGTCACCGACCTCAAGCCGTACAAGCGACCGGTGAACACGGTCTTCCAGAACTACGCGCTCTTCCCGCATCTCGACGTCTTCGAGAACGTAGCCTTCGGCCTGCGCCGACGCGGCGTCAAGGACGTGAAGGGCCCGGTCGAGCGGATGCTCGACCTCGTCGAGCTCGGCCATCTCGCACGCCGCAAACCCGCGTCGCTCTCCGGCGGCCAGCAGCAGCGCGTCGCCGTCGCACGTGCCCTGATCAACGAACCGCAGGTGCTGCTGCTCGACGAACCGCTCGGCGCGCTGGACCTGAAGCTGCGCCGGCAGATGCAGATCGAGCTCAAGCGCATTCAGACCGAGGTCGGCCTCACGTTCGTGCACGTCACGCACGACCAGGAAGAGGCGATGACGATGGCCGACACCATCGCGGTGATGAACGCCGGGCGCATCGAGCAGCTCGGCTCCCCGGCCGACTTGTACGAGAACCCTGCGTCCACATTCGTCGCCAACTTCCTCGGCCAGTCCAACCTGATCGTCGGTACCGTCGAGGGCAAGGACGGCGACGTGATCGTCGTCGACGCGCAGGGCCAGCGGCTCACGCTCCCGGCCTCCCGCAGCCGCGTTGAATCCGGTCGGATCATCGCAGGCGTACGCCCGGAGAAGGTACATCTAGCCCGGACCGAGGCCGAGATCCCGGCAGGACACAACACGTTGACCGGCGGCGTGGTCAGCGACGCGTCCTTCATCGGAGTTTCGACGCAGTACCTGGTCAAGATGCCGTGGGGCGCCGAGGCCGGCTGCGAGGAGATGGCGGTCTTCGAGCAGAACACCGGTCGCGAGATCCAGCGCCCCGGCACTCCCGTGCTGCTGCACTGGGATCCGACGCAGACCTTCGGCCTGGACGGCAGGCAGGACATCGACGCGGGCGCGGACCTCGACGACGAGGCGGTCGCATGAGCGCACAGGTCGCCAACGTTGGCGTGCCGCCCGCGCCGACTCCGGTCGCCGCGCCCGAACCGCCTCGCAAGAAGCGCAACCGCTTGCCCTACCTACTGCTCGCGCCGACGCTGCTGTGGCTCATCGTCTTCTTCATCGTGCCGATCTTCACGTCAGTCTCGGCCTCGGTGCAGGAAGGCAGCCTGGACAACGGATTCGCCCTGACCTGGCGTTGGGCGAATTACAGCGACGGTTGGTCGCAGTACGCGACGCAGTTCGAGCGCTCGTTCCTGTTCGCGTTCCTGTGCACGGTCTTCTGCCTGCTGCTCGGCTATCCGCTCGCGTACTTCATCGCGTTCAAAGCCGGCAAGTGGAAGACGCTGCTGATGGCGCTGGTCATCGTGCCGTCGTTCACCAGCTTCCTGATCCGCACGATCGCGTGGGAAACCATCCTGTCCGACAACGGGACAGTCGTACGAATCCTGCGTGACGTCGGCGCGCTGAACATCACGTCAGCACTCGGCTTAACCTCAAGCGATCACGTGCTGGCCAGTCCCGGCGCCGTCATCTTCGGCATGGTGTACAACTTTCTGCCCTTCACCGTGCTGCCGCTTTACACGTCGCTAGAGAAGATCGACCCGCGACTGCACGAGGCCGGCGCCGACCTGTACTGCCCGCCGTGGAAGACCTGGCGACGCGTCACATTGCCGCTCTCGATGCCCGGCGTCGTCGGCGGCACGCTGCTGACGTTCATCCCGGCGGTCGGCGACTACATCAACGCGCAGCTGCTCGGTAACCCGAACACGAAGGTCATCGGCCAGATCATCGAGGACGAATTCCTGCATGACTCGACCGGCTACCCGCTGGCCAGCGCGATGTCCGTGATCCTGATGGCCGTCACTCTGATCATCGTCCTGTCCTATGTTCGCAAGGCGGGAACGGAGGACCTGCTCTGATGTCGGCCCTGACCACGACTACCACGCGGCCGACGACCGCCGCGCAGCGCGCCTCCGCCGCCGCGAAATCCGCTCGCCGGCGCCGAAGCCCGCTGGCCTGGATTCGCGCGCACGTCCTCGCGGCCACCGCCATCGCGGTCTTCGTGTTCTTGCTCGCGCCGAACGTCGTCATGCTCGTGATGTCGTTCAACTCGCCGATCGGCAAGTACAACTACATCTGGAACCGCTTCTCCACCGGCGGCTGGCAGCATCCGTGCGCGGTCGACGACATCTGCACGCACATGACGCTCTCGCTGCAGATCGGCGTCGTGGTGATGATCGCCTCGACGATCCTGGGCACGATGGCCGCGTTCGCCATGTCGCGCCACCGCTTCCGTGCGCGGCCGGCCGTCAATGTGCTGCTGTTCCTGCCGATGGCGGCGCCCGAGATCATCATGGGCGCGACGCTGCTGACGCTGTTCTTCTCCACGATCGGCAGCGGTTCGCTGGGCTTCTGGACCATCACCATCGGCCACATCATGTTCTGCCTGAGCTACGTGGTCGTCACCGTGAAAGCGCGCCTGGCCGGCCTGGACCCTACGCTCGAAAAGGCAGCTCAGGACCTCTACGCCACGCCGCGCCAGACCTTCACCAAGGTCACTCTTCCGCTCGTCGCGCCAGGCATCGCCGCAGCGGCGCTCCTATCATTCGCACTCTCGATCGACGACTACATCGTCACCAAGTACACCGCGGGCAACGAGGTCACCTTCCCGGTCTACGTCTACGGCGCGGTGCAGCGCTCCGTCCCCGTGCAGATCGACGTCATCGGCTCGATGATGATGCTGGTGACCATGACCGGGATCGCCCTTTCGCTCGTCGTCGGCCGTGCCCGAACCCGCAAGAAATGACGCGATACCAGTGGACGTAAGACCATGGACGTAAGCCATGCGTTGGCCGGGGCCGTACCGAAGCCGTTCTGGCTGGACGACCCCGGCCGCCCCGAAGCCCTGCCCGCCCTCACCAGCGACGTACGCTGCGACCTCGCCGTCGTCGGCGGCGGCTACAGCGGCCTGTGGACCGCGCTGCTGGCAAAGGAGCGCGACCCCGGCCGCGACGTCGTTCTGTTAGAAGGCTCCCGCATCGGCTGGGCCGCATCCGGACGCAACGGCGGCTTCTGCGACGCGTCCCTCACTCATGGCCTGCCCAATGGCATCGACCGCTTCCCCGACGAAATCCGCACCCTCACTCGCCTAGGCGCCGAAAATCTCGACGCGATCGAGGCCACACTGCACAAGTACGGCATCGACTGCGCGTGGGAACGCACCGGCGAGATGAACGTGGCCACCGCCGAGTGGCAGGCCGATGATCTGCGCGAATACGCAGACGTAGCCGCGCAATACGGCGAACACATCGAGTACCTGGACGCCGACGCCGTCCGCGCACAGGTCAACTCGCCGACGTACGTCGCCGCGACGTGGGACCGCGAAGGCTGCGCAATCGTCAATCCCGCGAAGCTCGCATGGGGCCTGCGCGACGCATGCCTCTCCCTAGGCGTGCGGATCTACGAGCACACCCCGGTCGCCGCCCTGGAAAGAACCTCGACCGCCCCAACCGTCCGCACCAAACACGGCCAACGCGTTACCGCCGACCACGTCGCCCTAGCGACGAACGCGTTCCCATCCCTCCTGATGCGCGTACGCCCCTATCTAGTCCCCGTGTACGACTACGTCCTAATGACCGAGCCCCTAACCGCCACGCAGCTCGCCGAGACCGGCTGGCGTGCGCGGCAGGGCATCGGCGACTCGGCGAATCAGTTCCACTACTACCGGCTGACTGCCGACAACCGGATTCTGTGGGGCGGCTACGACGCGATCTACCACTACGGCAACCGAATCGCGCGGCAATTGGACCAGCGCCCCGCCACCTTCACCAAGCTGGCCGAGCACTTCTTCCGCACCTTCCCGCACCTGGAAGGCCTGAAGTTCACGCACACCTGGGGCGGCGTCATCGACACCTGCACGCGCTTCTGCGCGTTCTTCGGCACCGCGCACGACGGACGTGTCGCCTACGCGGCCGGATACACCGGCCTAGGCGTCGGCGCGACCCGCTTCGGCGCGAACGTCATGCTCGACCTCCTCAACGGCGCACCCACCGAACTGACGGAACTTCAGCTAGTCCGCACCAAGCCGCTGCCGTTCCCGCCCGAGCCGGTCAGATCACTCGGCGTGAACCTCACGCGTTGGTCACTCGACCGCGCCGATCGCAACGACGGACAACGCAACCTATGGCTGCGTACGCTCGATCGCTTCGGCCTCGGCTTCGACAGCTGACCGTACGCTCGCTCAGCGCGCTGTAAGCCAAACGGCTCTCCCGCCGACACCCTGACAATTGGCCGCACTGCCGCATGCTCAGCAGACTCGAATGAAAGACAGGCGAACTTGATGCTGAGGGGCGAACCCGTGAGCAAGCACGTCACACACTGGATCGACGGAGCGTCGTGGTCCGGCGTCTCCGACCGGCGCGGCGACATCCACGACCCGGCCACCGGGGTGATCAGCGGCGTCGTCGACTACGCCTCGGTCCGGGAGGTGGACGACGCGGTAGCCGCCGCCGCGGCCGCGTTCTCGGCTTGGCGTGCGGCCTCGCTGGCCAAGCGGGTGCAGGTCCTGTTCAGGTTCCGCGAACTGCTCAGCGCCCGGCGCGAGGAGCTGGCCTCGATCATCGTGTCGGAGCACGGCAAGGTGCACTCCGACGCGCTCGGCGAGGTGGCTCGCGGGCTCGAGGTCGTCGAGTTCGCGTGCGGCATCCCGCACCTGGTCAAGGGCGGCTTCGTAGAGTCGGCCTCCACCGGCGTCGAGGTCTACGAGTTGCAGCAGCCGCTCGGCCCGGTCGCGATCATCTCGCCGTTCAACTTCCCGGCGATGGTGCCGATGTGGTTCTTCCCGCTCGCCATCGCCACCGGCAACACCGTCGTGGTCAAGCCCAGCGAGAAGGACCCCTCCGCCGCCAACTGGCTCGGCGCGCTGTGGAAGGAAGCCGGGCTGCCGGACGGCGTCTTCAACGTCGTGCACGGTGACAAGGTCGCCGTTGACCGTCTCCTCGAGCACCCCGACATCAAGGCGGTCTCGTTCGTCGGCTCGACCCCGATCGCGCGCTACGTCTACGAGAACGGCACGCGGTATGGCAAGCGCGTCCAGGCCCTAGGCGGCGCAAAAAACCACATGGTCGTACTGCCAGACGCGGACCTCGACCTAGCCGCGGACGCCGCGGTCTCGGCTGGCTTCGGCTCGGCCGGCGAACGCTGCATGGCCGTCTCCGTACTCGTCGCGGTGGACCCGATCGGCGATGAGCTCGTCGAGAAGATCATCGACCGCATGGGCAAGCTGCGCGTCGGCCCCGGCTGCGCCTCGACCTCCGAAATGGGCCCGCTGGTCACCGGCGCGCACCGCGACAAGGTCACGTCGTACGTCGAGGCCGGCCAAGCCGCCGGCGCCAAGCTGGTAGTCGACGGCCGTGGCCACCAGATCGACGGCGACGCGCAGACCGGCGTGGACACGACGAACGGCTTCTGGCTCGGCCCGACGCTGTTCGACCACGTCACCAGCGAGATGTCGATCTACACCGACGAGATCTTCGGCCCGGTCCTGTCGATCGTCCGCGCCAGCTCCTATGACCAGGCGCTCGAGCTGATCAACTCCAACCCCTACGGCAACGGCACCGCGATTTTCACCAACGACGGCGGCGCGGCGGCGCGCTTCCGCAACGAGGTCGAGGTGGGCATGGTCGGCATCAACGTCCCGATCCCAGTCCCCGTCGCCTACTTCTCGTTCGGCGGCTGGAAGGCCTCGCTGTTCGGCGACTCGCACGCGTACGGTCCGCAAGGCGTGCACTTCTACACGCGCACCAAGGCGGTCACCCAGCGCTGGCTCGACCCCTCGCACGGCGGCGTCAACCTAGGCTTCCCAACGCTGTCCTAGCGACTCGTCACCCCTATGGCGTGCGGATTGTTGCGTATCGGCACATCACGGCGAGGGCGGCGCCGCACCAGCAGAGTGAGCCGACGGTGTCCGAGAGCCAGTGGAAGTTGGACCACAGCAGGCCGAAGATCGTCGCTAGCACGAGGACGATCGCCGCGCCAACGATCGCTTGGCGGCTGCGGCGTGCGTCGGCGTTGAGGCGGGTGTCTGAGAGCACGAAGACGCAGAGGAGCAGCGCGCTGGTGCCGTAGGCCAGGACCGCGTCGGCGGTGTGGCCGGAGGGGAAGAAGCCGAGGTTGGCGTTGCCGAACACGGCCTTGCCCGGGCCGGGGCGGTTGATCCACATCTTGAGCGCGATCACCGTGCCGAGGGTCGCGAACGCGCCGAGTCCGATCAGCACGGGACGCCACGAGCGTGCCGCGCGGGCTGCTAGTGCGGTGACGGCGACGAGGATCGGAAACGTGAACGACTCGTTGCCGAGGTCGGCCAGGGCGCGACCGGGATGGAAGGACCAGCGCATGGACGGGGACTTAGCCCACGCCTGGATGTGGTCGCGGACGTGGGTGTCCAGGGTCGTCACCGGGCCGTTTGTCTTGACCTGCCAGATGAGCAGTCCGAAGCCGATCACGAGCAGCGCCGGGAGTGGCCACCAGAGGTAGCGGCTGGCGGTCTCTGGCTGGGCTTCGGGGCTGGGGGCGGGGGAGTGCTGGCGCGCGCCGGTTTGGTGTGTGGCATGGCGGCGGAGTCGGATTCTGAGGCCTGGATCATCATTTCGAGGGTACGCCGAGCGCCCGACGCGTGAGGTGCAGTGACGTAAAGCGGCCGTGGCGTCGTGGCGCATAGAGCGGGGGCGCACAGAGCGGCGGAACAAGGAGCGGCGCCCGCCCGGGGTCGTGGGCGGGCGCCGCTCTTGTCCTCGGGCCGCACTCCCGAGGACGGGGCAGTCAGCTCATGGTGTCTGTCGACACGTTGCTTGTTGTGCTGCTTCAGACGCTGCGTTCACGATGCCACCGCGTTCACGATGCCACCGCATTCACGATGCCACCGCGTCGAAGGCTTGCTCGATGACGTCTAGTCCATCGTTCAACAAATCTTCGCCGATGACCAGCGATGGCAGGAAGCGCAGTACGTTGCCGTAGGTTCCGCAGGTCAACACCACCACTCCGGCGGCGTGGCAGTGCGCGGCGACCTTCGCCGTCAGCTGCGGCGCCGGGTCGAGCGTGCCGGGTTCGGCCAGTTCGACGGCCATCATCGCGCCACGTCCGCGCACCTCGGCGATTTCCGGGTGACGCTCCGCGATGGCACGTAGCCGTGTCGACATGATCTCACCGATTTTGCGAGCTCGTCCAGACAAGTCCTCGGACCGCATCGTCTCGATCGCGCCGAGGGCTGCCGCGCAGGCCACGGGGTTGCCGCCGTACGTGCCGCCCAGGCCACCCGGGTGCGCCGCGTCCATGATCTCGGCGCGGCCGGTCACTCCTGCTAGTGGGAGGCCGCCGGCCAGGCCTTTTGCGGTGGTGACCAGGTCGGGGACGACGCCCTCGTGCTCGCTGGCGAACCAGTCGCCGGTGCGGCAGAAGCCGGTCTGGATCTCGTCGGCGACGAAGACGATGCCGTTGGCCCGGCAGAATTCGGCGATCCGGGGCAGGAAGCCATTCGGTGGAACGATGAAGCCGCCCTCGCCTTGGATGGGTTCGAGGATTACCGCGGCTACGTTCTGCGCGCCGATTTGTTTGTCGATCATGGAGATCGCCTGCGCGGCGGCTTCCTCGGCGCAGCGCTCGGGGCCGGTCGGCCAGCGCAGCGGGTAAGCCATCGGCACCCGGTAGACCTCGGGGGCGAACGGGCCGAAGCCGTTCTTGTACGGCATGTTCTTCGCGGTCAGCGCCATCGTGAGGTTCGTGCGGCCGTGGTATCCGTGGTCGAAGACGACCACTGCCTGCCGCTTGGTGTACGCGCGGGCGATCTTGACCGCGTTCTCGACGGCTTCGGCGCCGGAGTTGAACAGAGCCGACTTCTTCGGGTGGTCGCCGGGGGTCAGCTCGGCCAGCGCCTCGCACACCTCGATGTAGCCCTCGTACGGCGTGACCATGAAGCACGTGTGCGTGAACTGTCGCAACTGCTCGATAGCTCGTCGCACGACCGCTTCGGCGCTGTTGCCGACGCTGGTGACCGCGATTCCGGAGCCGAGGTCGATCAGCGAGTTGCCGTCCACGTCCACTACGACACCGCCACCTGCGGCGGTGACGAACACCGGCAGCGTCGTCGAGACGCCGGCTGCCACGCTCTCGCCGCGCCGCGCGAACAACTCCCGCGACTTGGGCCCGGGGATCTCGGTGACCAGCCGGCGTTCCTGCGGCAGCGACGGACCGCCGACCGGGCGTGGGGAGGTGGTCATCGGCGGGTGGCTCCTTAGGGATGCGGCATGAAATCGCTCTCGACGATAACCAATGAACGCATTCCCGACACCTGGCAGCTCGTCGGGTGTATCGCGTGGCCCCTGTCACTGTGTCGGTATCAGACCGGGCCGGGCATCACGCCGCGTCGGTATCAGGGTGTCCGCGTTGCCTCTCGTTGTTATCGTCGCAGGTCGCTACGATCGACAGGACGGGTCGTCGTCAGCGCGAAGGGGAGAGAACGCAGTGACGATGCAAGACGGTCCGGCCGTTCCGGCGCAGGGACACGGCATGCGCGAGGGCTGGTACCCGGACCCGGGCGGAGCCGCGCGGGTGCGCTACTGGGACGGTACCCAGTGGACCGACAAGTCGCGCCCCGACCTGCTCGGCTGGGTGCACGGCCCGCGGGTGCTCGACATGCCCGGCGTCTTCGCGTACGGACGCGACCCCGAAGCCGGCAACACGGGTCGACCGGGGCCGCTCGATCCCACGCTGTGGCGGCGCGTGCGCAATGCCCTCATCGCCCTGCCGATCCTGTACCTCGCGCTGATCATCCCCGCCGGTTTCCTGCTGTCGAAGATGGGCTTCTCCGGCTTCCTCGAGCAGATCGTCTACCTCGCGGTGCTGATCGTGATCTGCGGCAGCTACGGCAAATGGCTCATCGCGTTACGCCATTTGTGGGCCAGGTACCGTCCGGAGCCGAAGACCGCGCCCGCCGCGCCGCCGCCGCGTCCTGACCTGTGGAAGGACCTGCGTACGGCTGGTTTCGACGACGCGGCGCAGCGCCTCGACGACGAACTGGCCAGCGGCGAGCTGACGGACGTGGACTACGTGCGCGTCGCGCGCGTCGTGCAGCAGTCGGCACGTGACGCACGATCCGCCGGCGGCAGCTTGGAGCGGCTGCGGCCGGTCGCGGAGCAGATCGAGGAGCACGGCGGCGGGGCATTCGTGCACGAATCCCGTCAGCGCGATCTGCCGATGCCCCGTTTGGTCCAACACGATCTGATAACCGGGCAAGCCAGGCTTGGCATCGCGGTCGGCACACAACGCAATCCGATCACCCATCAGAACCAGTGGTTCGCGCTCGACACTGAGGTTCTGCGCACGTCGATGCTCGTCGTTGGGCCGCCGGGATCGGGCAAGACGCGCTCGTTCGCGCGGCCGATTATTGAGCTGCTCGGGCTGCAGACACTGGTTGGTCTGGCGTCGGTGGTGGTCATTGACCCGACTGGATCGGCCTTCGGGCCCGCGGTGCTGCCAGGCTTCTTCGATGTCGACATCGATCCCAATCGGCGCAGGGAGCCGGATCCCGAGCCGCACGACGCGGCCGCGCAAGGTGGTACGAGTGGTGGGGACTGGGGATTCGACCTGTTCGGCGGCGCTTCGACGCCGGACGAGGCCGCCGACCGGTTGGCTGGCGCCGTGCTGCCGCCAGAGACCGCGCACACCGATCCGGCTGCGGATTCGGCGGCACGTAACGCGCTCTACTCGGTGATCTCCGGCTTCTACGAACGCGAATCCCGCTACCCGACCGCGCGCGAACTGATCGACTCAGTGCTGCGCGACAGCCCGGTCCCGCTGCTCAACGAGCGGCTGCGGCTGCTTGACCGCCCGGCATTGATCGACCTCTTCGACCGCAGCCCGCGCCGCTTCTCGATGCGCGAGATCAACCGGCCGATCCGCGTACGTATCGCGTTGCCCGAAGGCAGTTCCCCGCAGGCCGCACGTATCCTTGCTCGGCTCGCCATCGCACAGTTCGTGCAGGTTGTCGCCGCTCCGGACGCGGACCGCTCGGTGTTCAAGGGCCTGATCGTGGACGAGGCTGGCCGGTTCGTGGACGAGTACGTCGTGCAAGGCCTGCAACGCGCGCGTGCGGCGAACGCAGGGATCGTTCTGCTTACGCAGTCGATGGGCCAGTTCCCGGAGCATCTGCGTTCGGCGGTGTTCACCGGCACCGGGTGCAAGGCGGTCTTCGCTGGCGTCGAACCGCAGGATGCGCGGTACTTCGCCGAGTACTGGGGCACGCAGTGGCAGGCCGAGACGACCGTGACCACCGGCTCGTCCACCTCCACCGGCAGCGGCCACGTCTCGACACCCGGCGGGAAGAAAGAGAAGTCGATTATTCAGTCGATTACCGGTAACACGACCGTGGAGTATCAGCGCTCGGTGGCTACGCGCGCGATCGAGCGGCCAGTGTGGTCGGCCTCCGAGATCATCAACGACGTGCCGACTGGCAACGCGCTGATTTCGCTGGCGACGCCGGACGGCATCCGTACGCCGCCGGTGCTGGTGAACCTGCGCGGGTGACGCAGCCGGGGACGGCCTTACGTAATGCGCGGATGGCTTTGCACAGTGCCCGGTGTTGTACCTAATCGGACGGCAGTGTGTAGGGAGACGGCTGCCACGCACCGGCTTAGGGTGTTGCGGAGCCGGGTGTGCGAGCCGTGACGAGCACGAGTGGAGCCGAAGATGACTGTTGCGACCGATCCGCGTCCGTTCTGGCTAGCCGGAGCACCGGCGACCGGCGAGGCGACGCTCGACGTGACGCGGCCTTACGACGGAACGCCTATCGCGTCCGTCTCGGTGCCGACCCGGGATCAGATCGAGCAGGCCATCGCCGCAGCCGACGCGGCGGCCAAGCAGACCGCCTCGCTCCCGGCACACGCACGCGCCGCCGCCCTCGACCACGTGTCCCGGCGGCTGGCCGAGCGCGCCGACGAGATCGCCGCGCTGATCACCGCCGAGAACGGCAAGCCGCTCAAGTGGTCGAAGGCCGAGGTCGGCCGCGCCGTCTCGGTCTTCCGCTGGGCCGCCGAGGAGGCCCGCCGCTTCGCCGGCGACCTGCAGCGGCTCGACACCGACCCCGCCGCGACCGGCCGACTCGCGGTCGTGCGGCGGTTCCCCAAGGGCCCGGTGCTCGGCATCTCGCCGTTCAACTTCCCGCTCAACCTGGTCGCGCACAAGGTCGCCCCGGCGCTGGCCGTCGGCGCCCCGATCATCCTCAAGCCGGCCCCGGCCACACCGTTGTCGGCGCTGCTGCTCGGCGAGCTGCTGGCCGAGACCGACCTGCCCGCCGGAGCCTGGTCGGTGCTGCCGGTGCCGAACGACCAGATGGAGCTGCTGACCGGCGACCCGCGCCTGCCGGTCATCTCGTTCACCGGCTCCGGCCCGGTCGGCGCGATGATCCAGGCCGCCGCGCCGCGCAAGCACGTCACGCTGGAACTCGGCGGGAACGCCGCAGCCGTGGTGCTTGGCGACTACGCGGGCGAGGCGGACCTCGATTGGGCCGCCACGCGGATCGCGACCTTCTCCAACTACCAGGGCGGCCAGTCCTGCATCTCGGTGCAGCGCGTCGTCGCCGACCGGGGCGTGTACGACCGCCTGCTGTCGAAGGTGGTCGACGCGGTCGCGGCACAGAAGACCGGCGACCCGACCGACCCGAACACCGACGTCGGCCCGCTGATCAGCGAGGCGGCCGCGATCCGCGTCGAGAAGTGGGTCGAGGAAGCCGTCGCCGCCGGAGCCAAGGTGCTCACCGGAGGCACGCGCGAGGGCTCGAGCTACGCACCGACCGTCGTCGTTGACGCGCCGTCAGACAGCAAGGTAGTGCGTGAGGAGGTCTTCGGGCCGGTACTCGTCGTGCAGCGCGTTGACGACGCGGACGCGGCGTTCGCCGCCGTCAACGACTCCGAGTTCGGGCTACAGGCTGGCGTCTTCACGCACGATCTTCAGGCGGCCTTCCGCGCACACAGCGTGCTTGAGGTCGGTGGCGTGATTATCGGCGATGTGCCGAGCTACCGCGCCGATCAGATGCCTTACGGCGGCGCGAAGGGCTCAGGCGTTGGGCGCGAGGGCGTGAAGTACGCGATGGAGGACTACACGTACGAGCGCGTGCTTGTCCTCACCGGCCTCGACCTGTAGCCCGAGCCCGCTGCCTGAACCCTTCCGATGTCACGTACGCCGTCAGGCCGACGTACCGTCCGGACCCTGCGTCGGTCCGATGGACGGGTCCGGGCCTGAGCCGTTGCCGACGTTGAAGTGGAAGTTGCCGGTGGCGAGCAGCAGGATCATCAGGAGTATCCATAGTGCGGACAGGACGATCCCGGCGATGGCCATGCCTTTGCCGGGTTGTCCGGTCCGCTTGATCTTCGACAGCGCGGCGAGCCCGAGCGGCAGGCCGACGAACGGCGTGACGCACAAGAACCCGCAGATGCCCAGGATCAGCGACGCGATGGCCAGTCCGCTGGTGCCCGGCGGTTGCCCGTAGTAGCCCTGCGGATATCCGTACGGCGCGTTGTTGTACGTGCCGTACTGCGGATAGCTGCCATAGGGGGCGTTACCGTACTGAGCGTTCCCGTACTGGGGATTTCCGTACTGAGGACTGCCGTACTGCTGGTTGCCGTACTGGGGACTGCCGTACGGAGCGTTCGGATATCCAGGCTGCGGCATGGGTTGTGGCATCGGCTGGGGCACCGGCTCCGGCTGCGGCGGTTGGCCGCTCGGCTCATTCGTCTCGGTCATGGTCAGTTCCCCGGCAACGCGGCGAGCTGCTGGAGCGCGACGGAAACGGCCTCCTGCGGATCGGCGGTGGCCAGGCTGTAGAAGGCCAGTCGCACCTCGTACTTCCCCTTCCAGAAATCGATTTTGACCGGGACGTCGCCCCCGTCGTCCAAAGGCTTGATGTCCACGACGATGTCTTTCAATCCAGGCACAGTGCTCAACCAGGGCACCGTGACCTCGCTACCTGTCGCCAGGATCGCGCCCTGATAATCGAGTGATTCGCTCTGCGCCTGCTTCGCCGAGCCGAACTGTAGGACCGAAACCATCGCGCTGGAACCGTTGGTCGCGTCCCACTCCCGGTGCGCGATCGACGTGACGCCGGCGTCGTTGAGCAGCTTCTCTTCGTAAGCCTGCTCGTCGCTGCTCTCGCTGCCCCAGTTTTCCTGCACGTACTGATGGACCGTCGCGGTGTTCGTCTTGTCGTAGTCCGCACCGCTCCACGGCACAGAACCACTCGGCGCCGCTATGAGGCAGTCCTGCGGAGTCGAGCACGAGCTCGACGAACCGCCCGCGCCGCCTGCGACAGCGGTCGGCGTCGGAACTGGCGCCACAGACGCGGTCTGCGTCTTCGAGGTCGAACCGATCTTGCCGAGCTGCTGTGAGGCCCAGGTGACCGTGCGGGTCTGGTCGAAGCTCTTCGGATTCCAGGTGAACAGCTCCATCGCCGTGGTCCCGGAGACGCCGAAGACCTGCGCCGAGATGTTGCCGTCGCTGTCGGCCTTCGGGTCGTACGTACCTGAGGCGTCCTTCTGGCCGGAGACGGTGAACGTGGTGCCGGTGGTCGAAAACGCGTCGTTCTTGTACCAAGCCAGCGCGCCGTTCGCGGTGTCGAACGAGAGCAGCAAGTCGTCCGCCTCCGCGCCGTTCGACGTGATCCACGCCCGATGCGCGACACCTGTCACGCCGGCTGCCTTAAGCCGCGCGCTGATGATGTTGCGCCAGGCCGAATCGCCGAACATCTGCGACGTGTACTGATCGACCGTCGGCGAGGCGTTTTTGCCCCACGAGTCGCTCCACGGCGAACTGTCCGACGGCGCGGCCAGCAGGCAGGACGACAGGCTGCCCGAGCACGTCACCGACTGTGTAATGCGGGCCGGCTGCGGGCTCGGGGCGACCTTAGGCGCGGTGCCCAGGCTCTTGTACTCGGCACTGAGCCACTGAGAGAAGTCTGCGGACGAGTAAGAGCCGTGGGAGTAGTAGCTCACCTGCAACGCGATATCGCCGACGTACGTCGCGTAACGCGTCTCGATGTCGCCGTCGCTGTTGGGTTTGTTGCCGGCGTAGGCGGAGCCCGGGACGCCCGCCGGCATGGACACCGCGTCGCCCTCCGACATGTTGGTACCGGTCAGTTCGAGCGCTCGGGCATGTGCGCCTTGAGGGTTGGAGAACTTCAGCAGCGTGATGTCGATGCCGTTGCCGTCAGAAGCCTGCCACGCGACATGCGCGATGTTCTGCAGGCCCTGGGAGGTCAGGTTGTCGCCCGCGACCTTCTGCGCGACCGGATCGGAGTCGAACGCCCACGTGAGATATTCGGACTTCGCCGGCGTCGCGGATTCGTTCCACGACTCTGGGGAGTTCGTCGCGGACGACGGCCGGACGACGAGGCACGACGTGAGGGTGTCCGGCACGCAGGTAACGGCTGAGACGGTGTTTCTGGCGTTCTTGAAGTGGCTGTACGCGAACACGCCGCCAAACACCATGCCGAGGATGACGACGCTGACGATCCCGGTGGCCTGTTTGCTGTTGAGCCGGTTCTTCGGCTGAGGCGGCGGCAACGCAGGCGCGGCCGGCCATCCGTAGCCGGGCTGCGGGGGTTGCTGACCCCACTGCGGCGCCGGTCCATACTGCGCTGCTTGCTGATCCGGCTGTGGCTGTTGCTGACCCCACGCTGGTGCCGGACCGTACTGCGGTGTCTGCGGCGCCTGCGCTTGTCCCCACTGCGCTGGAACCTGATCCGTAGGAACTTGATCCGCAGGTATTTGATCCGCGGGTTCCTGACCCGACATAGCGTCCCCCTCCGTTACGGCGTCCCCCCTCGGGACCGCTTAGCGCAGACAGATGATAGGACCAACCAACTGAGCACGATCGCTGAGGCCCCGTCGCGCGTGCATGCGGAACAATGGCGCGCATGAGCGCAGTGACACCTGAGAGCGCCGTGGCGCCTAAGAGCGACAGCAGCAGCAGTCCCCGACGCGTCGTCATTCTCGGCTCAACCGGCTCGATCGGTACTCAAGCGATCGACGTGATCGGCCGCAATCCGGATCGTTTCCAGGTGGTCGGCCTCGCAGCCGGCGGCAAGAATGCCGCGCTGCTCGCCCGGCAGGCGCTCGACCTCGGCGTCGAGGCCGTGGCGGTCGCAAAGGCCACCGCCGCGCAGGACCTCCAGCTCGCCTTCTACGCCGAAGCGCAGCAGCGCGGTTACTCGACCGGCGACTACAAGCTGCCCCGCATCATCGCCGGCCCCGACGCCGCCGCCGAACTGGCCGCGCTCGACTGCGACGTGGTGCTCAACGGGATCGAAGGCGCAGCCGGACTCAAGGCGACGCTCGCCACGCTGCGGTACGGCCGCACCCTCGCGCTGGCCAACAAGGAGTCGCTGATCATCGGCGGCGACTTGGTCACGTCGATTGCCGCTCCCGGACAGATTGTCGCGGTCGACTCCGAGCACTCCGCGCTCGCTCAGTGCCTACGTGGCGGCAGCGCCGACGAGGTGCGCAAGCTCGTGGTCACCGCTAGCGGCGGTCCGTTCCGCGGCCGTGCCCGCGAGGAGCTGGCCGAGGTGACGCCGCAACAGGCGCTGGCGCACCCGACGTGGGCGATGGGTCCGCTGGTCACCATCAACTCGGCGACGCTCGTGAACAAGGGGCTCGAGGTCATCGAGGCGCATCTGCTGTACGACATCCCGTTCGACCGCATCGAGGTGGTCGTGCACCCGCAGTCGATCGTGCACTCCATGGTCGAGTTCACCGACGGCTCGACGCTCGCGCAAGCCTCGCCGCCCGACATGCGTATCCCGATCGCGCTGGCGATGGCCTGGCCGCATCGAGTCGCCGACGCCGCGCCAGCCTGCGACTGGACCAAGGCGTCGACCTGGGAGTTCTTCCCGCTCGACGACGCCGCCTTCCCGGCGGTCGGCCTGGCCAAGCAGGTCGGGCAGGCTGGCGGGACCTATCCTGCGGTCTTCAACGGAGCCAATGAGGCCTGCGTGAGCGCCTTCCTGGCCGGCCGGCTGCCGTTCACCGGGATCGTGGACACGATCGCGGCTGTGGTCGCCGAGCATGCCGAACGTGCCGAGTCCGCAAAGCCGACGACCCTCGAAGCGGTGCTCGAGGCCGACCGCTGGTCACGGGCCCGCGCCGAGGAGCTGACCGTCGCCGTCGCCGCGCAGAAGTAGCAGGTCACGCAGAGCAGTAGTTCGTCGACAGTTCGTCGACGAACCTGTCACGGACCGAGCGGACCGCACAGTCGCCCTTGGCCAAGTAGGGTTCAATGGATGTGCGGTGTCGGCGATACGACTGACGTGTCCGAATTGAAGGCGGGTTCCCCGGCGTGAACGTCCTCGGCGCGCTGCTGTTCGTGGTGGCGCTGGTTGTGTCGATCGTGCTGCACGAGGCCGGCCACATGGTGACCGCGCGCTGGGCCGGCGGCAAGGTCACCGAGTTCTTCGTCGGGTTCGGCTCGAAGCTCTGGTCATTCCGGCGCGGCGAGACCGAGTACGGGCTCAAGGCGATCCCGGCCGGCGGCTACGTCAAGATCGTCGGGATGACGGACCTCGACGAGATCGAGCCCGGCGACGAGGACCGCGCGCTCAAGAACAAGCCCGCGTGGAAGCGGCTGCTCACCCTCTCCGCCGGATCGCTCGTCCACTTCGCGATCGCGCTGATCCTGTTCTTCCTCAGCCCGATGCTCTTCGGCGTGCAGAAGGGCGACACCGCCGCCAAGATCGGTAACGTCGCCGCCTGCATGAGCACTGACGGCACGTCAACTAAGTGCGGTCCGGGCGTGCCGCAGTCCCCGGCGTCGAAGGCGGGCCTGTCGACCGGCGACGTGATCACTGCCATCAACGGCAAGCCGGTCGCGAACTTCGACGAGCTGACCACCGCGCTGCACGCGCTGCCCGCCGGTCAGCCGTCGACCATCGCCTTTACCGACCCGAGCGGCGGCAAGCACACGACGACCGTCGAGCCGATTCACGCCGCGTCAGTTAGCTACCCTGACGGCCACACCGGCCCCGGCAGCCTGGTCGGTCTCGGCCAATCGGCTTACACCAAGCATTACAACCCGCTGTCCGCCGCCGCGTACTCCGGGACGCAGTTCTGGGACGGCGTCACCGGCACGTTCAAGGGCCTCGGCTCGATCCCCGGCTCGATCCCGAAGCTGTTCACCTCGACGGTCGACCACACGCAGCGTTCGACCAGCTCCCCGGTCGGCGTCGTCGGTATGGCGCAGATCAGCGGAAGCATCATCGGCCAGGCCGGGTTCGCCGGGTTCTTCGCACTCGTGGCCGTCATCAATGTGTTCATCGGCGTGTTCAACCTGCTGCCGATCCTGCCGCTGGACGGCGGCCACGTCGCGATCCTCCTCTACGAGGAAGCCCGCAAGCGCGTCTACAAGCTGATGCGCCGCCCCGCTCCCGGCCGCGTGGACCTGAACAAGCTGATGCCGGTCGCGTACGCATTTCTGTTAGTTTTCGTCGGTCTGACGCTGCTTCTGCTTGCGGCGGACATCACCAATCCGTTGCATTTGCCGTCGTAGTGTCGAAGTGACGACCACATAGTCGGCAACTCGGCTCGCCGCGTGTGCCGTTCGGCGCAGGTTCCGTGAAGATCGGGTGAATGCCCTGGAACCCGTGCGAAGCACGGCACCTGAGTGTCGTAGCGTTGTCACTGTCGCTGATCGACTGTTCTGCCACCTGGGAGTGCCTGCACGATGACCGCCGTCTCGCTCGGTGTTCCGTCCATGCCAGCCAAGCCGCTAGCGCCGCGTCGCAAGTCGCGCCAGATCATGGTCGGCAGTGTGCCGGTCGGCGGCGATGCGCCGGTGTCCGTCCAGTCGATGACGACGACGCTGACCTCCGACGTGAACGCGACGCTCCAGCAGATCGCGCAGTTGACCGCCGCCGGCTGCCAGATCGTCCGCGTCGCCTGCCCCTCGCAGGATGACGCGGACGCGTTGCCGATGATCGCGAAGAAGTCCCAGATCCCGGTGATCGCGGACATCCACTTCCAGCCCAAGTACGTCTTCGCCGCGATCGACGCCGGCTGCGCAGCGGTGCGCGTCAACCCCGGCAACATCCGCAAGTTCGACGACCAGGTCGGCGAGATCGCCAAGCGCGCACAAGCCGCCGCAGTCCCGATCCGCATCGGCGTCAACGCCGGATCACTCGACCCCCGCCTCTACGAGAAGTACGGCAAGGCCACCGCCGAAGCGCTGGTCGAATCCGCGCTCTGGGAATGCTCGCTGTTCGAGGAGCACGGCTTCCGGGACATCAAGATCTCGGTCAAGCACAACGACCCGGTCGTGATGATCCAGGCGTACCGCCAACTGGCCGAACAGTGTGACTACCCGCTGCACCTCGGCGTCACCGAGGCCGGCCCGGCGTTCCAGGGCACGATCAAGTCGTCGGTGGCGTTCGGCGCGCTGCTGGCCGAGGGCATCGGGGACACGATCCGCGTCTCGCTGTCCGCGCCGCCGGTCGAAGAGGTGAAGGTCGGCGCCCAGATCCTGGAGTCGCTGGGGCTGCGCCAGCGCGGTCTGGAAATCGTTTCTTGTCCCTCGTGTGGCCGTGCACAGGTGGACGTGTACACGCTCGCGGACCAGGTGAGCGCGGCTCTAGACGGGCTTAACGTGCCGCTGCGCGTCGCGGTGATGGGGTGCGTCGTGAACGGCCCCGGCGAAGCACGTGAAGCCGACCTCGGCGTCGCCTCGGGCAACGGCAAGGGCCAGATCTTCGTCAGGGGTGAGGTCATCAAGACCGTCCCGGAAGCGCAGATCGTGGAGACTCTGGTCGAGGAGGCGGTACGCCTCGCTGAGGAGATGGGCGCGGACCTCGGCGACGGTTCGCCGGAAGTCGCCGTCGGTAGCTGACCGGTCCGGGACAGGCCGTCTTAGGGGCCACTTAGGCCGGTCTTAACGATCCCTCCCCCTCTCGCGCTATTTCGCCGCCTCCGACCCGGCCCATGATGCCTCTCCAGGCCTTAGAGTGTGCGTTAGGGCTTACTGGCAGGTGAGAGGCGTAGATCGCGGATGAACGTGGTTACCCGGCTGCTGAGTCCCGCTTCGAGCGTGCGCTTGCTCGATCACAGCGACCTCGACGAGGTCCTGGACCTGCTGGCGCGCGACCCGATCGACAACGCTTTCATCGGTTCACGGGTAGAGGCGGCGGGGCTGGACCAGTGGCAGCTCGGCGGCGAGATGTGGGGCCACTCCACTGGCGGCAAGCTGATCTCGCTGTGCTTCTCCGGGGCGAACCTGGTCCCGATAAACGCCACCCCGGACGCGGTGCGCGCCTTCGCCGACCGCGCCCGCAAGCAGGGCCGCCGCTGCTCGTCGATCGTCGGCCCACGCGAGGCCGCGCTCGACCTGTGGCAGTACCTCGCGCCCCATTGGGAGCCGGCCCGCGAAGTGCGCCCGAATCAGCCGGTGATGGCGCTGCGCGAGCCTTCCCGACCGTGGCTCCCGACTTCCGGGTACGGGCCGTGCACCCCGCGCAGCTCGAGACGCTGATGCCCGCCTGCATCGCCATGTTCACCGAAGAGGTCGGCGTTTCGCCGGTAGCCGCCGATGGCGGCCGGATGTACCGCCAGCGGGTTGCCGAGCTCGTCAACTCCGGCCGTGCGTACGCGTGGATCGACGACGGTGAGGTCGTCTTCAAGGCGGAGATCGGCGCGGTAACGCGTGCGGTGTGCCAGATCCAAGGCGTTTGGGTTAATCCGAAGTACCGCGGTCGGCGGATCTCGGAGGGCGGCATGGCCGCGGTGGTCGAGTACGCGCTGCGCGACTTCGCTCCCGTCGTCTCGCTCTACGTGAACGACTTCAACTTGCCGGCGCGCGCCTCGTACCACCGGGTCGGCTTCCGCGACGTCTCCGAGTTCGCCTCGGTTCTGTTCTGACGCCGTGCTGGTCTAGACGCTGGTTGTTCTAAGCGTTCTTCGCTTCGTGATCCAGCAGCGCCTGCTTGATCTCAAGGCCGTACAGGAATCCGCCGAGCTTCCCGTCCGTGCGCACCACTCGGTGGCAGGGCACGAACAGCGCGGTCGGGTTCGTCGCGCAGGCACTCCCCGCCGCACGTACGGCGTTCGGGTTCCCAGCCGACGCGGCCAGCTCCGCGTACGAGGCCGTGGTGCCCGCCGGGATCTTGCGCAACGCGGCCCGCGCGGCGGTCCGGAACGACGCTGTCCCGGCACGTTCCACCGTCTCGACGTCGTCTAGCGCCGACAGGTCGCCGTCGAAGTACTTGCGTACTGCGGCCAGTGAGCCGTGATCGTCTTTACTCACCGCGACATCGCTCACGTCGACTGCGGCGAGCGCCGCCAGTTGCTCAACCGACGTCGTGAAACCTGAGGCGTGCACAACGCCCCCTTCGGCCAAAACGGTGAACGTGCCGAGCGGAGTGCCGGTCTGATGAACGGTCAGGTTCGACATGAGGTCGATGCTCCTCTCAGTGCGGAAACGTTCCGCATGCTTCGAGTCTGCCGCACCGCGACCGTGCCTTCTGGCGGCTTTCGGACATGACGATCAGCTGGTCAGCAGCCGCTGCCGCCAATACAAGAACGACGACTCCGGGTCGCCGGTATACGCCCACGGCAGCCGCGTTACGTGCGGTCCGATCGCCTGAAGCACCGGACGCGCGTCGTTGTGCCGGTCGGCGTAGATCAGCGCGTGCGCCAGGTAGTTCAGGTCCGCCTTCGCCTGCGCGTGCTGCCGTCCAGGCCGCCGGAACCACTTCTCCAGGATCCGATCCAAGTCCAGGCCGACCTGATCCTCGGTCCACATCATGTCCAGCCCGGCACGGTGGGTCGAGCGCTTGTCCGCCGCGTGCGAGCGGTACGACTCGGCGTGCGCGACCAGCGGCAGCACCGCGAGCGGTGAGCCGTCGGGCGCTTCGCCGGCCAGCCAGTAGGCGAAGTCGTACATCTCGGCGTGCGAGCCCTGCCAGGTCGCGAACAGGTAGATCAGCGTCTGGTGATGGCCGTCGCGGCTCCACTCGTCCCGCTGGCGTAACTCGTGCCAACGCGCCCACAGCTCGTCGCGGCTGGCGCCCTGCGCTCGCGCCAATGTGATCAGGCTGATCCACGGCATGGGGTCTTTCGGCGAGAGCGACGCCGCGCGGCGGCACAGCTCCTCGATCTCGTCCAGCGTCTTGCTGGTCCCGGTGTCCCGCACCTGCGAGCGGGACCGTACCGCGCGGACCACCTCGACCTGTGCGCGTAGCGTGGCAGCGTCCGGGTTGTGCGGGTCGAGCGCCTGCCAACGCTCGATCCAGGCGTTGGCAGCGACCGCCTCGGCCAGCACCCTGACCCGGTGGGAGCGCCGGTCCCAGTTGTTGCGAGTGTCCTCGAGCAGATCGCGCGCGGGCTCCCAACGGCCCTGTGCCAAATCGTCACGGGCCTCGGCGAGGCTGAGGTCGTCGAACGCCGGGTCGAACGACGCCTTGAACGCCTTGGAGCGAAAGACCGCCATGGGAGGGCAATGTAGTGGTCAAAAGCCGGGCGTGGGATTAATGCGACCGAACTGTGTCTCCGGTCCGGATATCCTCGTCTGCGAGGCGTCGTACAAAGCTTCCTGATCAACATAATTCGCCCCCGACCTTGCTATCCCAGCCCGCTAGGAGCGTCGCAGTGATCTCGCGCATGTCCACGCTGTTCCTCCGGACCCTCCGCGACGATCCGGCGGACGCCGAGGTGCCGAGCCACAAACTGCTCGTGCGGGCCGGATACGTCCGCCGCGTCGGCCCCGGCATCTACTCCTGGCTGCCGCTGGGCAAGGTCGTGCTCGACAACATCGCCCGCGTGGTCAAGGAAGAGATGGACCGCATGGGGGCGCAGGAGGTCCAGTTCCCCGCGCTGCTGCCCCGCGAGTACTACGAGGCGACCGGCCGCTGGATCGAGTACGGCGCGAACCTGTTCCGCCTCAAGGACCGCAAGGGTGCCGACTACCTGCTCGGCCCGACGCACGAGGAGCTGTTCACCCTGATGGCCAAGGGTGAGTACTCGTCGTACAAGGACCTGCCGGTGATCCTTTATCAGATCCAGAACAAGTACCGCGACGAGGCCCGTCCGCGCGCCGGCATCCTGCGCGGTCGCGAGTTTCTGATGAAGGACTCTTACTCGTTCGACTTGGACGACGAAGGCCTTAAGCGTTCGTACGAACTGCACCGCGACGCGTACATCCGCATCTTCACTCGCCTCGGACTGGACTACCGCATCGTCTCGGCGATGTCCGGCGCGATGGGCGGTTCCGCGTCCGAGGAGTTCCTAGCGCCCGCGCCGACCGGTGAGGACACGTTCGTGTCCTGCACGAACTGCGACTACGCGGCGAACACCGAGGCGGTCGAGGGACGTCCGGGCGCGGCGCTGGATGCCTCCAACGAGCCCGCGCTCAAGGTCTACGACACCCCGGACACTCCGACGATCGAGAGCCTTGTCGGGGTCTTCAACGCCTTTGACCTCGGCCGCACTGTCGATGCTGCTGACACATTGAAGAACGTCGTGGTCAAGCTGCGGTACCCCGGCGCCAAGGAGCCGGAGGTGCTGATCGTCGGCGTGCCCGGCGACCGTGAGGTCGACATGAAGCGGCTGGAGGCGGCGGTCGCGCCGGCCGAGGTCGAGATGTTCGAGGCCGAGGACTTCGCGAAGCATCCGAAGCTGGTGCGCGGCTACATCGGTCCGCAGGGCATCGCTGAGGCCGGATACACGTACAAGGTCGACCCGCTGGTCGTGCCCGGCTCCGCGTGGATCACCGGCGCGAATGAGGACGGCAAGCACGCCGCGCACGTGGTCTACGGCCGCGACTTCACGCCGATCGGCACGGTCGGTGCCGCCGAGGTGCGTGACGGCGATCCCTGCCCCCGCTGCGGCTCCGCGCTGGTGATCGGTCGTGGCATCGAGATCGGCCACATCTTCCAGCTCGGCCGCAAGTATGCCGACGCGTTCGAGTTCGACGTGCTCGGTCCGGACGGCAAGCCGGTGCGGGTGACGATGGGCTCGTACGGCATCGGCGTCTCGCGCGCGGTCGCGGTGATCGCCGAGCAGAAGCACGACGAACTCGGCCTGGTCTGGCCGCGCGAGGTCGCCCCGGCGGACGTGCACCTGGTCGCCACCGGCAAGGACGACACGGTCTTCGACGCGGCCGCACAGCTTGCGACGGACCTCGAAGCGTCCGGCGTACGAGTCCTGTTCGACGACCGGCGCGGCGTGTCGCCGGGCGTGAAGTTCAAGGACGCGGAGCTGATCGGCGTGCCCACGATCGTCGTCGTCGGGAAGGGCCTCGCGGAGGGCGTCGTAGAGGTGCGTGACCGGGCGACCGGCGAGCGCGAGAACGTCCCGGTCGCCGACGCCGCCGCGAGGATCCGCGAGCTGACGCGCTGAGTCTTGCAGGGTCCTGTGAAACTTTAAATGTTTCACAGGGCCCTGTGACGTATAGCCGCAGGTCAGCGAGGCGGCTGGTGGGGCTAGGGCTACACATTGGCATCGAGTCCCGGGAATGCGGTTACTGGCGCTCCCCAGGTCTGCGCGCGTAACGCGGCCTGAGTGAGTGCCCACGCTGAGTACGTTCGGTCGCCGCTTGATGATGTGGATACCGCTTGGGCGCACACGGCGGTTAGTCGGGACTCGACGAGAGCGGCGAGGCGGCACGCGCTCGTCGCGTCGGTAACGCGGAACGGCAAGTCGTAGGACGCCTCGGCTGCGCGCGGAGAGCCACCGCGCGCACCGATTGCGGCCATGAGCACGTCGCGTTGTCCGCGATGCACGTCGAAGGCCGCGCGAGCTGCGCTTCGTTGACTGCCTGTTAGATGCGGTCCGAGGGCGCCGTAAGCGAAGATCGCCGCGTGTTGAGCGGACAGCATCGCCTGCAGCGCGTCGCTCGATGCGGTTTTCGTGGTGACGAGCGGCGGAGCATCGGCCGGGGATTGCGACGGATCGAGCGACTGCGCGTGTAGCGCCCTGCATGCCGCGATCGACGCAAGCAGTGCAGCCAGGTCGCCTGACGCGCGGCTCATCGCCGCTGCGCTTGCGCCGGGAGCGGTGCGCTCGGCGGCGGCGAGATCCTTGCGCGTTGGGATCGTCGCGGTTGTTGGGCTTGCGTTCGCGGCGGCAGCCACGGTCGTCGTCGGACTGGCGTCGCTGGGGGTGCCCGTGAGTCGTTGGGCGTGCGCGAGGTGGTGGCTGCGGTACAGCGTCGCCTCGGCGCGATCTACGGCCGTCGCTGCGCTTTTGAGGGATGCCTCGTATAGCGCGGCGAGCATGCGCGCTGAGACGGCTGCTCCGGCGCGCAGCGCGCCGTCAGGTGATGGCGGCTGTGCGTTTTTTGCAGCGCATCCGGCGAGCGTGACGGTGCTCCCAGAGCCGGATGCCGCGAGGAATGCCAGAAAGCTCCGGCGTGTTGTCATTTCAGCTCCATACGCCGGATGTCACTAATCGGGACAAAAGCACCACCGATCCACGTACGGTAGCCGCATCGGGCGATCGGATCCCGCAGCCCGGACCTGACGCGCCGCTGGAGCGACTACGCTGGTGGCGACGACATTGCCCATAGCTGCGGCCAGACCGCCGTCGAGGAGCCGACTCCGATGAGCCCGACCGCCTTCCCCCGACTCGACCGGCGGAAGCTGCGCGCGTTGCTGGAGCCGGTGGTCGAACGGTCCGGGGCCGAGCTGGAGGACGTGACCGAGCAGCGCGCGGGATCGCGTCGGCTGATCCGTGTGGTGGTGGATCGGGACGGCGGCGTTTCGCTGGACAGCATCGCTGATGTCACCCGATCGGTCTCCGACGCGCTCGATAAGTACGACGGAATGGGTAATGCGGCCTACGTCCTCGAGGTCACCTCGCCTGGCGTCGACCGGCCGCTGACCGCGCCCCGGCATTGGCGGCGTGCGACCGGACGGCTGGTTAAGGCCGTGCTCGCCGCAGGCGGCGAGGTGGTCGGTCGGATTACGGCAGCGGACGATGAGAGCGTGACTCTGCTCGTCGGCGAGACGGAACGAACCCTGGCGTACGGCGAAATCGCCAAGGCGAGGATGCAGGTCGAGTTCAACCGGGTCGCGGAAGCTGATCTCGGCGATGACGCGGACGAGACAGACGACACCGAACTCGATGACGAAGACGACGACCTTGCGGGGGATTCGGGTGCGGACGAACGCGGGGACGTAGACCGGACGGACGGCCGGGTACTGGGGCCCGACCGCGCCGGCGAGAGCTGATTGAGGAATCAATGGACATCGATATGCGGGCGCTGCGCGACCTGGCGCAGGACAAGGAGATCTCGCTCGACCGGCTCTTCGAAGCCATCGAGCAGGCGCTGCTGCTCGCGTACGAGCGGACCGAGGGCGCGCGGCCCAGGGCTCGGGTCGATCTCGACCACAAGACCGGGCACGTGACCGTGCTGGCCACCGAGACCGACGAGGACGGTCGCGCGGTCGGACTGGAGTTCGACGACACTCCGACCGGCTTCGGCCGGATCGCCGCGTCGACGGCCCGGCAGGTTATCGCGCAGCGGCTGCGTGAGGCTGCCGACGAGGCGGTCTTCCGCGACTTCGCGGCGCGTGAGGGCGACCTGATCACCGGCAAGGTGCAGCAGGGCGACGACCCGCGCAACGTGCTGGTCGAGATCGATTCGGGCAAGAAGGAGAGCTTCGAGGCGATGCTGCCCGCGCCCGAGCAGGTGCCCGGCGAGCGTTACGAGCACGGCACCCGGATCAAGTGCCTCGTCGTCGCGGTACGCCGTGGCCAGCGCGGACCGCAGGTCACGCTCTCGCGTACGCACCCGAACCTGGTGCGTCGGCTGTTCGCGCTCGAGGTGCCCGAGGTGGCCGACGGCACGGTGGAGATCGCCGCGGTCGCGCGGGAGGCCGGGCACCGGACGAAGATCGCGGTGCGTTCGACCAAACCCGGGGTTAACGCGAAGGGCGCGTGCATCGGCCCGGTCGGCGCGCGCGTGCGCAATGTGATGAACGAACTGCACGGCGAGAAGATCGACATCGTCGACTGGTCCGACGACCCGGAGCGGCTGGTCGCCTCCGCGCTGTCCCCGGCCAAGGTGACCAAGGTGCGCATCGTCGATCTCGACACGAAGTCCGCGCAGGTCACCGTGCCCGACTACCAGCTGTCCCTGGCGATCGGCAAGGAAGGGCAGAACGCCCGGCTGGCCGCTCGGCTGACCGGGTGGCGCATCGACATCCGCTCGGACGCCGAGCAGCAGCCGGCGAGCTGATCGCGGACCGGTCGCGCCGGTCGTGTGAAGTCGTTCACTGGTCACGGCTCCCGTTGGGACGCCGGGCCGGTCAGGCCACTCGAGGGCGCCCTCAGCCCGGCCCGCGGGGGGAGCGGGGCGGGTGATCGTGGGGGTAAGATGGAGCGTGACTGGCCTGCCGACCGACCCGGGAGACCGCGGCGCGCCAACGCGTACCTGCATTGGCTGCCGTTCCCGAGAGGCGCAGGACCGGCTGCTCCGTGTCGTCGCCGGACAGGGTGAGGTTCTGCCCGATCCGCGTCGGCGCCTTCCGGGCCGCGGCGCTTATCTGCACCGGCGGCTCGAGTGTCTCGCCCTCGCCGAGCGAAAGCGGGCGTTCCCGCGGGCCTTCCGCCTGCCGGGACCGTTCGCCGTCGATGCGGTGCGTGCGCGGCTGGAGGCGTTCGAGGCCGAGGCGCGCGACGAGGAGCGGCGGGAACAGCCAGATGATCAACCGATTGTCGAAGCAATGAAAGCGGGTCGAGAAACGCGATGAGCACTCGATGAGCGCCCAGCAATGAGCACGCCCATGCAGTAAATCAGACGGTCGCGCGGAGAAGACGCGGACCGAGACAGGAGTGAAGTGGCCAAGGTCCGGGTCTATGAACTCGCCAAGGAGATGGGGGTCGAGAGCAAGGTCATCATGGCCAAGCTCCAAGACCTAGGTGAGTTCGTCCGTTCAGCGTCTTCCACCGTGGAGGCGCCGGTCGTCCGTAAGTTGAAGGATTCTTTCGAAGGCGGAGGCAAGGCTTCCGCCGGTGGCACCGCCACCGCCCCGCGTGCCGGCGCGCCAAAGCCCGGTCCGCGTCCCGGCCCCGCTCCGGCGGCGCCGAAGCCCGCGTCGGCAGCGCCCAGGCCTGCCGCCGCCCCGCGTCCCGCGCCCGCTGCCAACGGCAGCGCCGCGCCGTCTGCCCCGGCCGCGCCGGAGGCTCCGGCCCCGCAGGCCCCGGGCTCGCAGCCCTCTGCCGCGCAGCCGGCGCGCCCCGGCGCGCCCAAGCCCGCCGCGCCGCGTCCCGCTCCGGCGAACCCGGCGTTCGAGGCCCCGTCGACTCCGCCCGCCCCGGCCGAGCCGGGTTCCGGCAACCGGCGTTCCGGCCCGCGTGACGGTCAGTCTCAGGGCTCTGGCTCGACCGGTGCCTCCGGCCCGCGTCCGGCTTCGCCCGGTCCTCGTCCCGGCCCGAACGCGCCGCGCCCGGCGGGCGGTGCCCCCGGCGCGCCCCGTCCCGGCGGCGGTGGCGGCGACCGGCGTCCGGGTGCCCCGCGCCCGAGCGGCCCGCGTCCCGGCAACAACCCCTTCACCTCCGGCTCGACCGGCATGCCGCGTCCCGGCGCGCCGCGTCCCGGTGGTGGCGAGCGCGATCGTGATCGCGACCCCCGCGACAACCGTGACAGTCGCGATAGCCGCGACGGTCGGGACAGTCGTGACAACAGGGACCGCGCACCTCGCGGCGACGCACCGGGCGGTCCGCGTCCGGGCATGCCGCCGCGTCCCGCCGCTCCGCGCGGTGACCGCGGCGATCGTGGTGACCGCGGCGCTCCCGGCGGTCCGCGTCCGAACCCGGGCATGATGCCCAACCGTCCTTCCCCGGTCCCCGCCCCGGCGGCGGCCCGGGTGGCGGCCCGCGCCCCGGCGGCGGTCCCGGTGGACCCGGCGGCCGTAGCGGCGCTCCGGGCGGTCCCCGTCCCGGCGGCGGCGCTCCGCGTACCGGTGGCGGTCCGCGTCCCGGTCCCGGCGCTGGCTTCGGCCCGCGTCCGGGCGGCGGCGCACCCGGTGGCGGCGGTCCCGGCGGCGGTGGCGGCGGCTTCGGCGGTCGTCCCGGTGGCGGTGGCGGCGCCGGTCGTGGTGGCCGTGGCTCCGGCACGCAGGGTGCGTTCGGCCGTCCCGGCGGGCGTGGCCCGGCGCGTGGACGCAAGTCGAAGAAGCAGAGGCGTCAAGAGTTCGACAACATGCAGGCCCCGTCGATGGGCGGCGCGCTGCTGCCCCGCGGCAACGGGCAGGTCGTCCGGCTCACCCGTGGTTCGTCCCTGATGGACCTCGCGGAGAAGATCGGCGCCAACCCGGCGGCCCTGGTGCAGGCGGCCTTCGCCATCGGCGAGATGGTCACCGCGACCCAGTCGGTCAACGAGGAGATCCTGCAGCTGATCGGCTCCGAGATCGGCTTCGAGATCCAGATCGTCTCGCCCGAGGAGGAGGACCGCGAGCTACTCGAGTCCTTCGACATCGATTTCGGCGACAACGAGGGCGGCGAGGAGGACCTGGCGGCGCGGCCGCCGGTCGTCACCGTCATGGGCCACGTCGACCACGGTAAGACCCGGCTGCTCGACGCGATCCGCAAGTCCAACGTGGTGGCCGGCGAGGCCGGCGGCATCACCCAGCACATCGGCGCCTACCAGGTCACGGCCGAGATCGGCGACGGCGAGCGGCGCATCACCTTCATCGACACCCCGGGTCACGAGGCGTTCACCGCCATGCGTGCCCGTGGCGCGAAGGTGACCGACATCGCGGTGCTCGTGGTGGCGGCCGACGACGGCGTGAAGCCGCAGACCATCGAGGCGCTCAACCACGCCAAGGCGGCGGACGTGCCGATCGTGGTCGCGGTCAACAAGATCGACAAGGAGGGCGCGGACCCCGCCAAGGTGCGCGGCCAGCTCACCGAGTACGGCCTGGTCGCCGAGGAGTACGGCGGCGACACGATGTTCGTGGACATCTCCGCCCGCGAGAACATCGGCATCCAGGAGCTGCTCGAGGCGATCGTGCTGACCGCCGACGCGTCGCTGGACCTGCGGGCCAACCCGCACCAGAACGCGGAGGGCGTCGCGATCGAGGCGCACCTCGACCGCGGCCGCGGCGCCGTGGCGACCGTGCTGGTTCAGCGCGGAACGCTGAAGGTCGGCGACACGATCGTGGTCGGCGACGCGCACGGACGTGTCCGGGCGATGCTCGACGAGAACGGCGCCAACGTCGAGGCGGCCGATCCGTCGCGTCCGGTGCAGGTGCTCGGTATGACCTCGGTGCCCGGGGCCGGCGACACCTTCCTGGTGGTCGACGAGGACCGGGTCGCCCGGCAGATCGCCGAGCGGCGAGCCGCCCGCGACCGCAACGCGCTGCTGTCCAAGCGGCGGGTGCGCGTCTCGATGGAGGACATCGGTACCGCGTTCGCGGCCGGCGACATCCAGCAGCTCAACCTCATCATCAAGGGTGACGTCTCCGGTTCGGTGGAGGCCCTGGAGGACGCGCTGCTCAAGCTGGACGTCGGCGCGGAGGTCGACCTGCGGATCATCCACCGGGCCGTCGGCGCGATCACCGAGTCCGATGTGGACCTGGCGCTGACCAGCGACACCATCATCATCGGCTTCAACGTTCGCGCGGACGTGCGGGCCAAGGCCAAGGCCGACCGCGAGGGCGTGGAGATCCGGTACTACTCGGTCATCTACCAGGCGATCGAGGAGATGGAGGCCGCGCTCAAGGGGATGCTCAAGCCGGAATACGAGGAGGTGCAGCTGGGCACCGCGGAGATCCGCGAGGTCTTCCGCTCCTCCAAGTTCGGCAACATCGCCGGTACGCTGGTCCGCTCCGGCCTCATCCGCCGCAACGCCAAGGCCCGGCTCATCCGGGACGGCGCGGTCGTGGCGGAGAACCTGTCGATCGAATCGCTGCGCCGGTTCAAGGACGACGCCACCGAGGTCCGCGAGGGCTTCGAGTGCGGTATCGGCCTCGGCTCGTTCAACAATATCCAGGTGGACGACGTCATCGAGACGTACGAGATGCGCGAGAAGCCGCGCGTCTAAGCCACACGGTGTTCGACTGCCCGCCCGCTACAGCTCGTAGCGGGCGGGCAGGTATCGATTCACACGCATCCCCCTGCTCGAAGACCTCATCCCCACGGCCGGGTTGGCCCCGATGTCACACGTGTTCACCGGAACGCTGACTCTCGATGTGTTGCTCGGCGACGTACATTCCCTGAAGGAGAAGCGCGGCCTGATCCGCCCGGTCTTGGCGGACCTCAACCGCCGTGCCGCGGTCGGTGCCGCCGAGGTAGGCGGGCAGGACCTGCACCGCCGGGCGATTCTTGGCGTCGCCGTCGTGGCGGGCTCGCATCAGCGGGTGGTGGAGTTGTTGGATGACTGCGAGGGCGCGGTGGCCTGGCGGCCCGAGTTCGAGCTGTTGTCCGTCCGCCGCCGCATCCAAAACGACGAAGACGACTGACGCACATACAGACGACTGCCACAGACAACGACGACTGACGACTGACGACGCTCAGGGCGGCAGACAGGAGCGGGACCATGGCGAACAACACCGCGCGCGCGGCCAAGCTGGCCGACCGGATCAAGGTGGTGGTGGCCGAGACGCTCAAGACCCGGATCAAGGACCCGCGCCTCGGTTTCGTCACCATCACCGACGCCCGGATCACCGGAGACCTGCGCGAGGCGACGGTCTTCTACACGGTCTACGGTGACGAGACCGAGCGCGTCGAGTCCGCTGCGGCGCTGGAGTCGGCCAAGGGCGTCCTGCGCAGCGAGGTCGGCCGCCAGACCGGGGTGAAGTTCACGCCGACGCTCGCTTTCATTGCCGACGCCATTCCTGAGGGCGCCAAGCAGATCGACGAGCTGCTGGCGCGTGCGGCCGAGGCGGACGCCAAGGTGCATGAGGTCGCCAAGGACGCGAAGTACGCCGGCGAAGCCGATCCGTACCGCGCGCCGCGTGACGATGAGGATGAGGACGACGACGGCCCCGCCGGGGACGAGTGAGCCGCGCCGACTGATGGGACGGTGCCTAATTTGAGGCGCGATGGTGGGGCGGAGCGTCCGAGCGCCGCTGACGGACTGGTGATCGTGGACAAGCCGTCCGGCTGGACGTCGCACGACGTCGTCGGCCGGATGCGGCGGCTCGCCGCCACTCGCCGTGTCGGCCACGCCGGCACGCTGGACCCGATGGCGACCGGCGTGCTGGTGCTCGGCATCGAGAAGGCGACGCGGTTGCTCGGTCATCTCACGCTTAGCCGCAAGGTATACGAGGCGACGATCCGGCTCGGCCAGGCGACGGTCACCGATGACGCCGAGGGCGAGGTGACCGTCAGCGTCCCCACCGGAAACGTGGATGACGCGGCGATCCTGGCCGCGGTGGCCCCGTTGACCGGCGAGATCATGCAGGTTCCGTCGTCGGTCTCGGCGATCAAAATCAACGGCGTGCGGTCGTACGCACGTGTCCGGTCCGGCGACGAGGTGAAGCTCGCCGCGCGGCCGGTGACGGTGTATCGCTTCGACGTACACGAGATCCGGCGCGACGCGGTGCTACGTGCGCCGGGTGTCGCCGAGCCCGGCGTCGTCGATGTCGATGTCGTCGATCTCGATGCCATAGGCCTCGGTGTCGTAGACGTGGACGTCACCGTGGAATGCTCGAGCGGGACGTACATCCGCGCGCTGGCAAGGGATCTCGGCGCGGCCCTAGGCGTCGGCGGCCACCTAACAGCGCTGCGCCGGACGTCAGTCGGCCCCTACGACCTGATGCAGGCGCACACTCTCGACGAGCTATCGCAGATCGTCGAGAACGGCGATCCGTTGCCGGTGCTGTCGCTCGCGGCCGCCGCTACGGCCGCGTTCCCGCGCTACGACGTGGACGGTCAGCAGGCGAAGTCGATCGCGCACGGCGGCTTCCTGCCGTCGCCGGGACTCGGCGATGGCCCGATCGCGATCTTCGGCCCGGACGGCGAGTTCCTCGCTCTAGTCGAGGAGCGCGGCGGCCGAGCCAAACCCATCGCCGTGTTCGTCTAGTCGCCGCTTCCCGCTCCCAACTGCCGCCTGCTACTGCTGCTGCGGCGGGTTTGGGTTAGACCACGGGTCCGTCGGCTGCTGCTGCGTGGGCGGCGGAGGGCCGTACGGCGACTGCTGCGGCTGCTGGGGCTGCGTACCGTACTGCGACGGGTCGTAAGGCGGCTGACCCCCGTACGGTGGCTGCCCCGGCTGCGTTGGGTACGGCGGCTGACCCGGGTACGGCGGCTGCTGTTGCTGTCCGGGCGCCGGGTACGGATAGGGGTACGGGTACGCCCCAGGCCAGCCGCCGGGCCCTGGCCCCTTGAACGAACGCTGCTCGATGTACGCGCTCGTCTGACCGTTCCACAGCAAGACGATGGCGCCGAGACCGACGGCCCACGTGACCACGGTGAGCGCCGTGTCGAGGCCGGAGATCTTCGCCGTGTTGGCGACGTTCACTCCCGAGGCGACAAGTCCGATGATCACGCCAAGCGAATCGATGCCGAAGAAGACGGTGCTGGTGATTCGCGCCCAGCCCTTGCCCTCCCGGTTCGCGAACGCCATCCAGATCCACAGTCCGATCCGGATCAGCCCGCCGATGATCCCGCCGACGAGGACGGCGGTGGCCCGGCTGCGCACCTCGGTGTCGGTGAGCCCGAAGTCGTTGGTGTGGATCAGGTCGCGGATCTTCGACAGCTCGGCGCCCGTGACGATGATCGCGACCAGCGACAGGGCGGCGCCGGCCAGCATCAAATAGAACGCGTTCTGCACGGTTTGCGGCACGGGCGGCTTGGCGGCCATCCCGCCCTGCCCGGGATACTGGGGGTAAGCCGGATACTGCCCGGGTTGCGGATAGGCCATGACGACGGGGTCCCCTCGTGTGATGAGCATGCGACCGAACATGGTAGAACCCCGGCCCGGCGGGCAACAGTGGCGGCCGCCGTGGATCACGCCCCGTGATCTGTCAGGGTGGGTTTGATCTGGCAAGGTTGGGGGTGACCGGGCGCCCGGTCATCGGTCGGCCGGGTGACCGGAGACGAGTTGGAGGAGTGACGGTTCATGGAGCGCTGGCACGGCTTGGCCGAGATTCCCCCCGGCTGGGGCGCGTCCGGCGGCTGCGTCGTCACCGTCGGCTTCTTCGACGGCGTGCATCGCGGCCATCAGGTCGTCGTGCGGCGGGCAGTCGCGCTGGCTCACGAGCGGGGGGTGCCGGCCGTGGTGCTCACGTTCGATCCGCACCCGAGCGAAATCGTGCGGCCGGGTACGCATCCGCCGCTGCTCTCGACCCCCGCGCACCGCACCGATCTGATGGAGGCGCTGGGCGTCGACGCGGTGCTGATGCTGCCATTCACGCTCGAGCTGTCCAAGCTGACGCCGGAGGAGTTCGTGCGGCAGGTGCTGGTTGAGCGGCTGCACGCGGTCGCCGTCGTCGTCGGGCAGAACTTCCGCTTCGGGCACCGCGCCGCGGGCAACATCGAGACCCTGGCCGAGCTTGGCGCGCAGTACGGCTTCACCGCGCAGGGCCTGCCGCTGGCCGCGCCCGAAGGCAGCGGGGAGACCGGCGAAACCGGGGAGCAGCGCTTCTCATCCACCGACGTGCGCCGGATGGTGCTCGCAGGGGAGGTGGAGGCCGCCGCGCTGCGGCTCGGCCGCCCGCACCGGGTCGAGGGCACCGTCGTGCGCGGCGCGCAGCGTGGCCGCGAGATGGGCTTCCCGACCGCGAACGTAGACACGCCGCCGCACACGGCCATCCCCGCCGACGGCGTCTACGCGGGCTGGCTCGTCGTGGACGGCGATCCGCTGCCCGCCGCGATCTCGATCGGCACGAACCCGACCTTCGACGGCACGACGCGCACCGTCGAGGCGTACGCGATCGGGCGTACGGACCTTGAGCTGTACGACAAGTACGTCGCAGTGGACTTCCTTGCCCGGCTGCGCGGCCAGGAGCGCTTCGACTCGATGGAGGCCCTGGTCAAGCGGATGAACCAGGACGTCGAGGAAGCGACCGCACTAATAGACGCAGCCCACTGAATCACACTCAACCCCACTGAATCCACGCACTTCCATCCCCTCTTCCCGCGAGTGGAAGCCAAGGCACGTATTCGGTACCCTGTCCGCTCGTCTGACGACGAGTAAGACGGATAAGTCGTTCGTCGACGCCATCGATACAGCGATGTCCCGGACTGGGCCGGGATTTATCCTTGGGGGAGCCGAATCGCATGTCAGCCTTGGCCGCCGTGCCCACGAACAACCGGGTCGACGACGATGACGCGTTGCTGAGCAAGACAGAGGGCTGGTTCGTCAGCAGAGGTCTGCCGTTCTTCATCGAGGACCGCAAAGCCACTGATGACGTGTTCACCAGGGCACTGCCGCTCCTCGCGATCTACTTCGTCATCAGCATGATGGTGGTGCTCTCGCTGCATCTGACGATCCCGCGACGGATCGGCGGGGCGGCGCTCGGCGTCGGACTGCTGTTCGCGGCTCACGTCGCGCGCAACCTGATCGGCGGCCGCGGCGCGCCGGCGAGGCCGCGCCGGATCGGCTGGGTCGAGATCGGCGCGCTCATGGTCATCCCGCCGATCGTCGACGCCATCGTGCGCCCGAACTGGCGCATCAGTGGTCTGCAAAGCTGGAAGATCACCGGCATCGACCTCGGCGTCAACCTCGCGATCGTGCTCGGCATCTACGCCTTCACCTCCGCGCTCCTCCCGCTGATCCGCTGGACCGTCAAGCGCACCTTCCAGGAACTAGGCGAAGTCTTCGACCTCGCCGCACGCGCCCTCCCACTCCTCTTCCTGTTCAACAGCTTCCTGTTCATCAGCAAGGACGTCTGGGAGTTCGCCGGCGAGATGACCCGGCACCGGCTGTGGGGCGTCGTCGGCCTGTTCGCCATCTTCACGATGCTGTTCCTGATCTACCGGCTGCCCACCGAAGTGCGCCGCGTCGCAGCACACGACGACCACGACACGATCAGCCACGCCTGCCACGGCACTCCGATGCAAGGCGTCGCGGACCGAGTCCACCTGCACGACGGGGCGGTGAACCTCAACCGCAAGCAGCGCATCAACGTCCTGATGGTCCTGTTCGTCGGCCAGATGCTTCAGGTACTGCTGCTCGCGCTACTCGTGTTCGTGTTCTTCGCCGGCTTCGGCTGGGTCACCATGGACAGCAAGCACATCGCCGAGTGGACCGGCCAGCAGCCCGAGAACGCGATCGTGTTCGGGCATGAACTCGGCGACTACCTGGGCTTCAACCTGGACAAGAAGCTGTTCCAGGTGGCCATCTTCCTGGCCGCCGTCTCAGCCTTCTTCTTCGCGGTCTCCTCGATGACCGACGAGGCGTACAAGGAACAGTTCTACGCCCGGATGAACGGCGAGTTGGAGACCGCGATCCAGGTACGCCGCGTCTACCTGGCCCTCTACCAGGGCCGCCACTCCCGCTTCGACGACTCGGACCCCGCGGCCACCCACGTGCACCTGCGCTTCCCGCGCCCAAGTAACGGCCGCCGCTGGTTCGAGCAGGACACCTACTTAGGCGATAGCGAAGAACCGATCCAACACCCGGCAACCGAAATCGAGAGCTGAGATCGGCACCCGCTCGTCCACGCCGTGGAACATCGCGGCGAAGTCGAGATCCGGCGTAAGCCGCAGTGGCACAAACCCGTACCCACGCATCCCGCCCTTCCCGGACACGTCAAGGTACGCAAACGTCTTGTTATCCGTCCCTGCTGACAGGCAATAGGGCACCGTCCGAGCCGCCGGATCCTCAGCCCGAAGCGCCGAGAGCATCGCCTCGACGATCGGAGCCTCAAACGGCGCCTCCACCGACCGATCGTGATGAATGCTCTCCCGCACGACGCCGGGACCAGCCAACTCATCAATCACGGCGAAGAACTCCTCCTCACCACCAGGCAGGAAGCGCCCGTCGATCACCGCAGACGCCCGCTCCGGAATCACATTGCTCTTATACCCGCCCTCGAGCATGGTCGGGTTGGCGGTATGCCGCAGCGTCGCGCCGATAAACCGAGCCAGCGGCCCCAACCGCTCAACTGCCGCCTCCGGATCCGCCGGATCAAACGGCACCCCGAGCGCCTCGCAGACCTCGCTCAAGAAGTCGCGCACGGTCGGAATCAGCGTCGTCGGGAACCGATGCGCCCCAATCCGCGCCACCGCCTCAGCGATCGTCGTCACGGCGTTGTCGTCGTTAAGCATCGACCCGTGCCCCGCCCGCCCCCGAGCCGTCAGCCGCATCCAAGACAGCCCCTTCTGCGCCGTCTCAATCAGATACAGCCGCAGATCCGGCGAGACTTCGTACGAATACCCGCCAACCTCACTAATCGCCTCAGTGCAGCCAGCGAACAACTCCGGATGCTTAGCGGCGAGGAACTTAGCCCCCTCGCTACCCCCCGCCTCCTCATCAGCGACGAAGGCAAGAACAACGTCCCGCCGAGGCCGTCGCCCCTCCCGCACCATCCGCCGCACGACGGCGAGCGTCATGGCGTCCATGTTCTTCATGTCGACAGCGCCGCGCCCCCAGACCAGCCCGTCCCGAACCTCGCCCCCAAACGGGTGCACAGACCAGTCAGCGGGATCCGCCGGAACGACGTCCAGGTGCCCATGCAGCAACAGCGCATCCGCCGATGGATCGCTGCCCTCGAACCGCGCGACAACCGAGGCCCGCCCCGGCCCAGCCTCAAAGATCCGCGGTTCGAATCCCACTTCGGCAAGCCGCGCCGCGACGTACTCGGCGGCGGGCCGCTCAGGTTTGACCGGGTTCGACGTATCGATGCGGATCAGGTCGGTCAGCAGGCCGACCACCTCGCCGTAGTCCGCCTCGTCGGGGTGGATGTCCATGCCTCCACCGTACCCAGCCCGATCACTCCGCGCCGACCCCATTACGTCGATCCCCCGCCGACCCGGTCAGATCTATGCGACCACCGCCTCCATCCGCATGCCGACACTCGTTCACTCACCTACTCAGCGGGGTCTACTTACTCAGCGGGGGCGATCTCCGAATCCTTCCGCCACGTGCGCCGCCAACTCCAGGTACGCATCCGCCGTCGGCGGCCGCAACATCTCGAGGTCTATCTCCGCCCCCGTGCTGAGATGCGGATCGAACGGAATCGGCACGACGGCGCGGCACCGAGCCGCGAAGTGCGTGATCAGCTGGTTCAGGTCGAACTCCTTCGCCGACGACCGAACCCCGGAAATCACCGTTATCGACCGCGCGACCAGGTCCTGGTAGCCATGCGCGATCAGCCAGTCGAGCGTCGTCGAGGCCGAGTTGCCACCGTCCACACTCGGCGTCGACACCACGATCAGCTGGTCGGCCATCGTCAGCACGCCGCGCATCGCGGAGTACAGCAGCCCAGTCCCCGAGTCCGTGAGAATGATCGAGTACTGCTTCTGCAGCGCGTCGATGATCTTCCGATAATCCTCATCGTTGAACGTGGTCGACACGGCCGGATCAACGTCGTTGGCCAGAATCTCCAGGCGGCTGGGAGCCTGCGACGTGTAGCGACGCATGTCCACGTAGCTCTGGATGGCTGGCAGCGCCTGCAGCATGTCGCGGATGGTCGCCCCGGTCTCGCGGCGCACCCGGCGTCCGAGCGTGCCGGCGTCTGGGTTGGCGTCCACGGCGATAACCCGGTCACCGCGGTTCCAGGCGAGCGTCGCCCCGAGCGCCGTGGTGGTCGTGGTCTTGCCAACGCCGCCCTTCAGCGAAATCACCGCGATGCGATGGCACCCGCGCAGGGGAGTGCGGACCCGTTCAAGCAGCTCCATGCGATGCGACTCGGACTTGCCCGGAGCGGGCTTGAGGAGTCCACCAGACGCCGTGCGGACGGTCTTGCGCCAGCCGGTTCGGGCGACCGGTTCGGCCTTGCGCACCAGGCGATCGGACGTCAGGTCCTGCGACGCCTGGAACCCGAGCGGCGTGGCCGCCCCCGGTAGTTGCGCCTGCGGCTGGGCCGGATAGCCGGCTGGCCGAGCCGTGTACGGGACCTGCCCCGGCTGCTGCGGCGCGTATGGATTCTGGCCCGGCTGCGGCGCGTATGGGGTCTGGCCCGCCTGCTGCCCGTGCTGCGGCGGCTGCGTGTTCGGGGCTTGGCCCTGCTGGTGCGGTGCGTACTGCGGCTGCGAGGGATGCTGAGGCTGGGCGTGCGGTTGGACCTGGCTCTGACCCAGGCCGGCACCCTGCGCCTGCGCCTGGCCTTGGCTCTGGGCCTGGGGCAGCTGATACTGCGGGCCTTGAGGGGGCGGTGCCTGGGGTGCCTGTCCGTGGGGAACTGGTGGTGTCGCGGGTGGCTGATGTCGCTGCTGCTGCTGCTGTTGGGGCGGTGGCAGCTGGGCCGACGACTGCGGGTTCTGCGCTGCTGGATTCTGGGGCGCAGGGCTTTGCGGTGACGGCGGAACGTTGATCGGGGCGGGGATGACTCGTGCCGGGAGTGCGGACGCCTGCGGCACGCCTGCCTGACCCGACCCTGTCTGTGCCGGTCCTGGCGGCAAGGGAGCGGGGTGTTGCGGCGGCTGAAGCTGCGCTGGCTGAAGTTGCGTCGGCTGTAGCTGTGGCGCTTGCGTCGCTTGTGGGGCGGCCGGCGGTGCAGCCTGCCATGAGTTCGGCGCGGGTGGGGCGACGTTCCAGTTTCCGGAGCGCTCCATCGGAGCGGGAGGCGGAGCCGGTTGGGGAGTCTGGGGAGACAGTTGCGGGGGCGGAGCGTGCGGCGTGGCGAGTTGGCCGAAGTGGGGACCTGGCTTGTCGGCGTCTGGTCCCATTGGAGGTGCGACGGGACGACCAATAGGTGGCGGCGCGACAGGTGGCGGCGGACAGTGGGCGACGTGAGGGGCTGCGCTGTTAGCGGTGGTGGCGCGAGCGGTGGTGTTGACGGCGGCGGCAATAACGGCGTTTGTGATGACGGTAGTGGCGATGAGGGAGGCGGCGAGGACGAAGCGGGCGCGTGGCGGCCTGGCGCTTGCGGCGTCCCTTGCTGGGTCGGGTTGGTTTGGGCGGCAGGCTGAGGAGGATGGGGCTGGCCAGTCTGCGGCGTTGGGCGGGCGAGGGGGATGAACGGTGGTCCCGACTGCGTCTGTTGAGACGGGGTTTGCTGCGGCTGTGGGGGCGCGGCGTGGTTCGAGCCTTGCTGGAGGGGCGATGTCGGGATCGGGGACGCCTGGTTGGCGACGTGCTGATTCGAATCATGGTGATTCGAGCCGTGCTGGTTAGAGCTCTGCTGGTTCGGAGTCTGTTGGTTCGAGACCTGTGCGTCCGGACCCTGTTGGATCGGGCTCTGTTGGTTCGGGGTCTGCTGAGGTGGCGGCGGCGCGAATGGGGCGAACGGCTGAGGTGGCTGCTGCTGGCTTTGCAGCGGCTGGGCTAGCTGCTGCGGTTGGGATTGCGGCTGCTGGTACGCGGGCTGCTGAGGCTCAGCGTGTTGGGGGTGCTGCGCGAGCTGGGGCTGCTGCGGCTGCGTGTGCTCGGACGGCTGCACGAGCTGCGATTGCTGAGGCTGCTGCGGCTCCGCGTGTGGCGACTGCTGCACGAGCTGGGTTTGCTGGGGCGGCTGGTGTTGAGCTTGATGCGGGGGCTCAGGCTGTGCGGACTGGTTAGGGTCCTCGGGCGCGGGAGGGCCGCCGGGCTGGTTGTTGTACCAGGCCGGGGCCGTGTAGACCGGTCCGGTCCAGTCCTCGTCCTCGGGGCTGTCGCCGAAACCGTGCTCGCCGCTCACTGCCGCCACCGCCGCCCTTTCAGGTCCACCGTTGGCACAACTGTAGTCAGGCCGCCACCGACCATGGAATGGGTATGAAATCGGGTGATTCGTATATCACGGGATGGATGGATCTAGTGGTGGAAAAGTGACTCAACGTCAGACCATTTCAGTGGGCGTTAGTCAGGCCGCGTGAGCCAGGTCTGCGTCGTTGTCTGGTTGGTGTGCGTTGGTTGGGGTGGGGCGGGGTTGTCGGTTAGTCGACGCGGCGGGGGTTGCCTAGGAGGCCGGCCTCTAGTTGCGTCGGCATGCCGTAGACGTACTGGCGGCCGTGGCGGGCGCTCCATAGCGTGAGCTCGTCGGGGAGGCCGGGGAGGGCTTGGATGTCCTCGACGCCTAGGCGGATGACGCGGGCGGCTAGTTGCGCTTCCTGGGGCGAGATGCGTTGGAGGGCCACTAGATCTGCGCCGACTAGCTGGCCTGCGTAGGCCGGGTCTAGGAACGGGAGCAGGGTGAGGGTGGTCTGCCACGGCGTCTTGGGCTGGGCTAGGCGGGGTGGGCGGGCGCCGCAGTCGCGGATGAGGAGTACCGGGCTTGCGGCGGCAGCGCCTAGGGCGCCTACGCGGCGGACTGGGACGATCGCGACTACCGGTTGACCGCCGCCTGCGTTTTGAGCTAGCGCGCTCCATAGTTCGGGGCGGGCTGTTTCGATCACGATTCTTGCGCCGGTCGCTACAGCTCTTAGCGCGATTAGTTGGGCTAGGTAGGAGCCGCCTACTAGTGCGGCGTCTACGGCGCGGGGGCGGAACAGGCCTAGGACCGCGGGGCGGTTGTTTGGGTCTGTGCCGATTACGACGCCGTCGTCGCCTACCGGGAGGCTTAGCGCGTCTAGTTCGTCGGCTTCTAGTAGGTGGCGTTCGTGGCGGGGGCCGCGTACCGGGAGGAGTTTGACTTCCTCGTCGCGTGGGGGGCGGGCCGCTACGACTAGGCGGGGTTGGGGCTGTGGGGTTCCGGTGTTGCGGGAGCCACGGCGGCCTGGGGCTTGGGGGGTGTGGGACGTAGAGGTGGGCATGGGGGTGGTTGTGCCGTAGGGGCTCTGTGTGGCGGCGCGGGTTGTGTAGCCGGGGGAGTCGGCGGGTGCGTAACCCGGCGAGTTGGCTGGTGCGTAGCCTCGGGGGTCGGCGTTGGTCATGCTTCGCCTCCGAGGGGGATCGTCGCTACCAGGCCGGGGAGTTGTTCGCCGTCTAGGCGGGTTAGATGTGCGCCGGCTTTGGCTGCGCGTTGTTCGAGTGCCTTTGCTGCTTCGGTTAGCTGGTTTTCGGATCTTGCTGCTACTCGGACGTGTGCGCTGAAGCCGACGGAGCCGCCGGTGCCTCGGCTTGCGGTGACGGCGAAGCTGGTTGCCAGAGTCGGGACGCTGGTCAGCTCGGCGACTAGTTGGGGTGTGCCGTCGACGGTTAGCTTCGGCAGCTTGTCTAGCCAGTAGGACGTGTGCCAGCGGTCGTCGCAGCGCCAGGTGCGCTTGGTTTCCTCGGTGCGGTGGGTGGCTCCTGCCGCGCGTGGGGTGATGCCGATCTGCGGATTGACGGCGCAGGCAGTGCCGATCGCGGTGATGAGGTCTGGCTCGCTTAGGGGAGTGGCTTCGAAGCCTGCGCCTTCTAGGTCGCTGGCGACTCGTTGCACTGCGGTTAGCAGGGTGCGTTGAATGCCTACGGCGCCGCCTCCGCGTGCTTCGATCGCGCCGGCGGCTTCTTCTGGCTCTAGGCGGATTGCGACCCACGTGGTGCGCTGCGCGGGGACGTCGCTCATGATGCCCTGGTACGAACGCACTGCTAGCGCGTGTGGCTGTAGGTGCGGCGCGGGGGCGGGTTGGGTGTGCGTGACGACTTGGACGCAGGAGACTGCTAGTCGGTCGTCGGAGAGGACTCCTGCGACTACGCCTAGGGGGAGGGGATGGGAGCTGCGCGGCGCGCGCAAGGGTTCGTGGCGCGTGCTTACGCGGATGACGGCGGTTAGGAAGGTTCCATCGCCGATCATGCCTACGGGGTCGCCGGTGCGGCTGCTCACGCTGGTGGTGCGGAGTGCGGGGAAGGTCTCGCGGAGGGGGGCTAGTGCGGCCTCGCCACCTGAGGCGTCGGTGCGCTGGGAGCGGCGTTCGCGGAACTCGCCGCGGACGGCGGATAGCTGGCCGATCCAGCGGCCGTGGCTGCCGACTAGCGCGCCTACTACGCAGAGCGCGGCCAGGGGGATGGTGAGGACGACCCAGAAGGCGTGCTTGGTGAGTAGGGGCGCTGCGACTAGTGCGACGGCGGCTTCGAGGAAGACCAGGCGGATTACTAGGAGTGGGCCGATGCGGCCGGGGCGCGGGTAGAGGGAGGGGTTGGCGCGCGCCGAGAGTGCGGTGCGTCGTGTGGTGGGGCTGGTTGTCTGCCCACGTCGTTGCGCGCGGCCCGAAGGGGGCTGCTCACCTTGATTGTTCGTAAGGTTCGAATTGTTCTGATAATTACTTTTCGAATAATTCGGACCGTTCGAACCCCGCCTGCTCGTTGCCGTCGCCATTGCCCTCGTGCCTGCCCCCATGTCGTAACGCCACTGCGGAATCTGAATTCCATTGCTACCGTACTTCGTCCGCCGCGCCGAACTCCACCGCTGATTTCGGGTCTGTGGATAACTTCGGTGTCTGGCGCGAAGAGGGTACCGTGTGGCACTGCGAACCGCCGTAGTCCAACCGCAGCGGCGGCCACAGGCCAACAGCAGCGCAGTGCAGCAGCAGTCGTACGTTTCATGGGGGCGAGGGCAGAGCATGGCGACGCGCAAGGACCAGTTGGACGCGTTCGTGTTCGCGCGGCGGCGGATGGTCGCGAATCTGATCGCGCCGACGCCTACGGGCAGCGATGAGGCGGCGCCGCGTCCGGTGAAGACGTTCTTCGTCTCCGCGATCCTCAGCGCTATAGCGGTCGCCGGTGTGGCAGTGCTAGGCGTGTTCAAGCCCTCCGCGCCGAGCGGCTGGCAGAGCGGCTTGGCGGTGGACAGTTCGTCGGGGGCGGCCTACATCTACTCGCCGCAGGACAAAGAGTTGCATCCGGTGCTCAACATCACGTCGGCGCGGCTGCTGCTGGGCTCGAATTTCAAGAAGTTCGACGTGCCGGACGACGTCATCAACGGCGCGAACGAGACCATAGGCACGCCCTTCGGCATCCCGGGCGCGCCGCCGGACGTCCCGACGGCGGGTAACGTCGACCTGACGCAGTGGACGCTGTGCGTTCAGTCGAAGAACTCTGCGGATCAGACTCAGCCGGGCGGTAAGACGATCCTTGAGGTCGGTTACGGGGCTGGTGGGGATAGCGTGGCGACGCAGTACACGGCGTTCGTCGTGCACGATTCCGGGGGCAAGAACTACCTGATCACGGGCGATTACGCGTACCCGGTCGGCGATAACGGTGTGCTGAACCAGTTGACGGGTACGGCGGTCGCGACTGGGGCGACTGAGGGTCCGTGGGTGTCGGACGCGTGGCTTAAGGCGTTCCGGCCCGGGTCTCCGCTCCAGTTCCCGACGGTTTCGAACATGGGCCAGGGCCTGCCCTCGTCGCTCTCCTCGCAGCCGGGCACGCACGTTGGCGACTACGGGACGCTGACGGCAGCGAACGGCCAGCAGGTCGGCTACATCGAGACCACGAACGGCCTGATCGAGGTCAACTACTTCGTCTACCTGCTCTACAGCTCGGGACCCGCGGTCTTCCACAGTGGCGCGCAGAAGATGACGTTGACCGCGTCGGCGGTCACGGCGGCCGCGCCGAAGGACGAGCAGCAGAACCCTTCGTCGCTGTCCCAGGCCGCGACCGACTGGCCGCAGAACACCGTCACGCCGATCGACTCGGACGGCGTGCACCCGGGTTTCGGCGTGTTCTGCGTCAACTTCTCAGGCAACTTCGACGGCGACGTACCGCAGCTCTCGATGTACTACGGATCGCACGTGCCGCAGCCGCTGCCGGCTGGTGCCGGTGTGGTGCAGAGCGGCGGATCATCGTTCGCTGACGTGGTGCTGGTGCGTCCGGGTCACGCCGCGCTCGCGCGGGGCGTAAGCGGCGGCGAGAGCCAGAACAGCGGCGCCGAGTACCTGGTCACGGACACCGGGACGCGGTACCCGATGACGCCGACAGCCACGCTGCCGGGTTCGAACGGCCAGCAGTCGTCGCAGACGTCAGCGTCGAAGCAGCTCCAGTACGACAACGTGCACGTGAGCGCGGTGCCGGACAACTGGATGCGGCTGATCCAGGCGGGTGCGCCGCTCGATCCGTCGATCGCGGGCACATCGCCGTCGCTCAATGGCGAGTAAGGGTACGGCGATGAGCGCGACGATTAGGCGATACGGGTTTGGACTGGCGGCGCTGCTGGCCGTGGGCGCGTTAGGAGTCGTGCCTGGCGCGGCAGCGTATGCGGGTGCGGGCGTTGGGGGCGGCGGGCGCACGACGATCGCCGACGACAGCAGCTGCACGACGAAGAAGGACCAGGCGACGCTCGCGAGCGACCAGTTCGGGAAGCCGTGGGAGATTTCGTACGCGAATACCCGGGCCTCGTCGGTGCAGGCGACCGGCGCTGGCGTGACGGTCGCGATCATCGACACCGGGATCGCCGGCGGCGACCGGCAGTTGGCGAAGAACGTCGTCGGCGGCCAGGACTTCACCAACAGCGGCGGCCAGTACAAGGTCGACGTCGACGGCCACGGCAGCCTGGTCGCCTCGATCATCGCCGCGCAGTCGTCGGGCAAGAACGGCATGGTCGGCATCGCGCCCGGAGTCAAACTGCTGATTTACCGCGAGGCGGGCTGCAACGTCAGCGGCGGCAACGACGAGAACACGCTGGCCAAGGCGATCAACGCGGCGGTTGACGCGGGCGCGCAAGTGATCAACATATCGCAGGACGGATACACGGCTAACGCCAACCTTCGAGCCGCCGTGCTCAACGCGTACCAGAAGAACGTGCTGATCGTCGCGTCGGCCGGGAACTACGGCAACAGCCAGGCCTCCGACGGCAACATCAACTACGGCGTCAACCCGGTGATGTATCCGGCATCGTACGCGCCCTACCTGCTCGCGGTCGGCGCGGCGACGCAGGACGGCGGCGTCGCCGACTTCTCCGAGACAGGGCTCTACGTCGGCGTCACCGCGCCGGGCGTGAACGTCGGCGGGATCTTCCCGGACGGGAAAGTCTGGTACGACAACGGAACCAGCTTCGCGGCGCCCTACGTCTCGGCGGTCGCCGCGCTGCTGATCGAGAAGCACCCGAGCTGGCAGGTCGGCACGATAATCAGGGTGCTGGAGGCGACGGCCAGCGGCAACGGGCAGTGGAGCCGGTCGCAGGGCTGGGGCGAGGTGGACGCCAGCGCCGCGCTGAGCGCCGATCCGAACAACCTGACCGGCCTGTTCGGCGACGGCCCGAACGCGGACGGTCCGGCGGCGGCCAAGCCGGGCAAGCACGCTGTGGCGATGGAGCCGATCGTGAACGCCGCTCCGGCGCAGACGGTGGTCAATCAGCGTAAGGGCGCGTACATCGCACTCGGGACGACGATCGTGATTGTCGTCGTCGCGATCGCGGGGACGCTCGTGGCGCGGGACGCGCGCCGCCGACGCCTTACGATGTAGCAGTCTGACGATGTAGAGGACGTAGTGATCTAAAGCGTGTGGCCGCAGTCCGAATCAGGGCTGCGGCCACGTTGCGTTGGGCGAGTCTGTGTGCTTACAAGATCGGCGGGATGTACGCGGTCTGCACGAGGATCGTGCCGTGCTTGCGCGAGACGAGCATGCCTCGGCCAGGCGGCTGCTGGCTTGGGCGAACCTGGCCGATCAGCTGGCCCTCGTCGCGCTCGCCGGACAGCACCAGCCCCGGCTGGCGCGACTCACGCAGGCGCTGGATCAGCGGCTCGAACAGGGCACGTCCGGCACCGCCCGACGCACGCGCGATGATCAGGTGCAGTCCCAGGTCCCGCGCCATCGGCAGGTACTCGGCGAGCGGTAGCAGGGGGTTGCCACCGGGCGTCGCGACCAGGTCGTAGTCGTCGACGATCACGAAGATCTCCGGACCCGTCCACCACGTCCGCGTACGCAGCTGCTCGGCCGTCACGTCCGGCCCCGGCTGCCGCTTCTCCAGGAACGGCTTGACCTCCGAGAGCACGCTCTGCACGGCCGGTGCGGCGGCGCAGTAAGCGAGCTGATGCGTCTCGGGGACGACACCTAGCAGAGCCCTGCGGTAGTCCACCGCGAGGATGCGCGCCTGCTGCGGCGTGTACGCCTCGGTGATGCCTTGGATCAGGGACCTGAGGACGGCGGTCTTGCCGGATTCGCCCTCGCCGAACAGCAGGAAGTGCGGGTCGGCGTTGAAGTCCAGGTACACCGGCTCCAGCCTGGTCTCATCCACGCCGAGCGGCACGACCTGACCCGGGCGCTGCGCTGCGGCGGGCAGGTCCCGATACGGCACCATCAGCGGCAGCATGCGCAGCTTCGGCGCCGCGGGGCCCTGCCACGAGTCGGCGATCGCGTGCACGGTCTTTGCGACGCCGTCCGCGAGGTCCGTGGCGTCTTCGACCCCGTCGATACGCGGGAGCGCGGCCAGGAAGTGCAGCTTGGACTTGGTGATGCCGCGGCCGGGGGCGTTGGCAGGCACGTTGACGGCGACCTTGCGGTCGATGTCGGACTCCATCGGGTCGCCGAGCCGCAGCTCGATACGAGTGTTGATGGCGTCCTTGAGCGTGCGGGCGGATCTCGGCCCACCGCGCCGCCGTGATGATCACGTGCACACCGAAGCCGAGGCCGCGCTGCGCGATCTCCAGGATGTCCTGCTCGAGCAGCTCGAAGTCCGCGCGCAGCGTCGCCCAGCCGTCGACGACCAGGAACACGTCGCCGAACAGCTCGTCCGGCAGCTCGCCGCGCGCGCGCCGCGCCCGGAACGTGCCGATCGAGTCGATTCCGTTGCGGCGGAAGGACTCCTCGCGCTTGTCCAGGATCGAGACGACCTCGCTGATCACCCGGCGCACCACGTCGCCGTCGAGCCGGCCGCCGATCCCGGAAGTGTGCGGCAGCCCGGCCAAGCCGGCCAGGGTGCCGCCGCCGAAGTCCAGGGCGAAGAACTGCACTTCCTGCGGCGTGTGCCCTAGCGCTAGACCCATCAGGATCGTGCGTACCATCGTCGACTTGCCGGTACGCGGACCGCCGACGACCACCGCGTGCCCGGCCGCCGAGGACAGGTCGAGCTGGTACAGCTCGCGCTTCTGCTCGATCGGCTTGTCCGCGATGCCGATCGGCACCAGCAGCCGACCCGCACCCGAGTACTCGGTGGCCGTCAGCCCGCGCTGCGCGGTCGGCTGCAGGCCAGGCATCAGCTGGTCCAGCGTCGGCGGCTCGGCCAGCGGCGGCAGCCATACCTGGTGCGCCGGCGGCCCCTGACCCTCCATCTGCCGCACGAACACGTCGAGCACGGTATCGGCCAACGCGTCGTCGTCCTGCGCGACCGGCGCCGCGGCTACGGATTCGTCTACGCGCTGCGGCGCCTGATACATCGACGTGAATACCGTCGTGCGCCGGTGATCCGACGTGCGCGCCACGGTCGTACGCGTCTGCGGACGGTACGCCCCGGATACGTACGCCGCCTTGAACCGCGCACCCGCCGGGTTGCCCTGATCCGCACCCACCGTCTTTAGATAGCCCGAGCCGGGCAGCGACGGCAGCGTAAACGCGTCCGGCACGCCGAGCACTACCCGCGACTCAGCCGCCGAGAACGTCTTCAGACCCAGCCGGTAGGACAGGTACGTGTCCAGGCCGCGCAGCTTGCCTTCCTCAAGGCGCTGCGACGCCAGCAGCAGGTGCACGCCGAGCGACCGGCCTATCCGGCCGATCTGGATGAACAGGTCCAGGAACTCCGGCTTGGCGGTGAGCATCTCGGAGAACTCGTCCAGGACTATGACCAGGTTCGGCATCGGGGTCAGCGCCGCGCCGGCCGCCCGGGCCTTCTCGTAGTCGTGGATGTTCTTGAAGTTGCCGCCGTCGCGCAGCATTTCCTGTCGTCGGTTCATCTCACCGACGATGGCGTCCCGCATTCGGTCGACCATCGTCAGATCATCGGCCAGGTTGGTGATGACGGCCGCGGTATGCGGCATCTCGGCCATCCCCGCGAACGTCGCACCGCCCTTGAAGTCCGACAGCACGAAGTTCAGGTTCTCCGACGAATGCGTCACCGCGAGTGCCAACACCAGCGTGCGCAGCACCTCGGACTTACCGGAGCCGGTCGCGCCGATACACAGGCCGTGCGGGCCCATGCCGCCCATCGCGGCTTCCTTGATGTCGATGATCACCGGCTCGCCGTTCTCACCCACACCGATCGGCACACGCAGCCGGTCCTGCGGCGAGAGCCGCTTCCAACCACGCCGCGTATCGAACGACCCCGGATCGCCTATCCCCATCAGATCCGTGAAATCCAGCGACGATAGCAGCGGCTCATCCCCATCCGCACCGCCACCGACCCGCAACGGCGCCAACTGACGCGCCAGCGCCTCGGCCTGCGGGATGGACAGCCGGTCGGCGTTGCCGGTGAACGCGGCGCCGCTGGCCGTCTCCAGGTGCAGCGTCTCGCCGTCGATGCCCAGGTGCACGCCGCCGCGCTCCGGTCCGGCGTGCCCGTCGGTGTCGATCTCGATGACGGTGACGCCCATTAGCCCGTCGCCGTGCAGCAGCGTCGATTCGCCGCTGGCCCGCGCGCCGTCCACGACCACGACGATGTGCGGTGCCTCGTACAGCGGCGTGGCTTCACGCGAGAAGCGCGGACGGTCTGTCAGCTCCGAGCCGAGCGCGTCCTCCAGGTCCGAGGCGTCCGAGAAGATCAACCGCACCGGACCGGCCGCGTCGGCGAGCTTCGGGTGCTGAGCGTGCGGCAACCACTTGACCCATTCCCAGTGCCGCCGCCGGTTCTCGGCCGCCACGACGCAGATACGCACCTCGTCGGGTGCCTGGAACGTAGCCAGTTGCGCGAGGATCGCACGTGCCTCGGCGCGTGCGTCATCTGCGGTCCCATTCGCAGCCGGGCCGACCAGTACATGCCAGAACGAGCGGAACGAGACCGCGAGCGGTAGGCCATCGAGCGTGCCCTGCACCGTGATGAAACGCCTAAGCGCATCGGCGCATATCGGCTCGAGCTCGTCTACCGGCGCGGTGTCCGGAGCCACCAGCGGCGTCGAGAGCCGCTGCGCGCCCGACCCGAGCCGCACCTGCACGAAGTCTGCGTCAGTCGGCCGCCGCTCCCACAGCCGCTGGCCGCTGGTCACGATCGCCCACAGGTGCGACGGGTTCGGGTGCGACCACATCTGCGCGGTGTACTGCTGCTGCCGCGTCTTACGCACGACCGCGCGCACCTGACTCAGATAACGCAGATAATCACGACGCGCGTCAGCGGTCTTACCCTTGCCGCCATTCCTGCCTTGAGTCAGCGACATCACCACGAAGCCAAGCGACGACATCAGCGTCATGCCGCCCATCATCTTCATCAGGACATTGCTGCCTGGCATGAAGAAGAACGCGACCGAACCCACGCTGGCCAGCATCGGCAGCGCCTGCATCAGCGCGCCGCCGCCCTTCGCCGCGCGCGCCAGCTCAGGCGGCGGCTCGAGGAACACCTCGTCGGAGGGCACTTGCGGCGGATGGACCCGTGGAGGCCGCTTCACAATGACGGTACTCAATCCGCAGCCCTCCCGTGGGTCCAACAGTGGCGCAGCAGCGCTAGACAAAGCGGCGCTAGACAAAATGGTGGTGGAACAAGCCCGTTTCGCGCTGCACGGATACTAGTCGTGTACGCGCCATGTGCCACCCGCCAGCCCGATGGTAGTGCCGCAATACGACTAGTAAGATGCCGCAGCGCCGAAAGGCAGCGCGCGGACGGGGACTGAGGAGGGGCTGCGGTGAGTGGCAGCGGGCTTATGACAGGATTCTGCCGGATTACGGTGGTCGCGCCGAATGTCCGGGTTGATGTCGCGCTGCCCGAAGACGTGCCGCTGGCCGAGCTGCTGCCCGACATCCTGCGGATGGCCGACCAGTGGCAGAGCGAGGGTGCGCACGCCGGCTTCGTGCTCGCGCGCCTCGACGGTTCCGAGCTCGACACCGGGATGTCCTTCGCCGCGCAGGGCGTGCGTAACGGCGACCTGCTCTACCTACGCCCGGCCACCGAGGTCCTACCCCCGCCGGTCTTCGACGACGTCGTAGACGCCATCGCGCAGAGCGTTAC
>CAVQPP010000128.1:0-3333 GCA_963714445.1 uncultured Actinomycetota bacterium | reverse complement strand
GCCGTCTGGTGCGCGTATTCCCAGGCGGCGCCCAGCACCTCGCCAACCCGCCAGCGCGTATTCACCGGAACGAGCTCATCACGCAGCTCGTCGTCAGGCGCGTGCAGCGAAACGGCGAGCGTGACGTTGAGCTGTTCCGCCGTCAGCTTCTCGATCGCCGGCACCAATCCAACCGTCGACACGGTGACATGACGCTGCGACAGGCCGAGCCCATCCGGCGCCGGATCAGTCAGCCGCCGCACGGCCCCAAGAACCGCGTTGTAGTTCGCGAGCGGTTCGCCCATCCCCATGAACACGACGTTGGAGACGCGCCCGGTCCCACCGGGCACCTCACCTCGCGCCAATTCACGTGCGCCAGCAACAACCTGCTCGACGATCTCGGCAGTCGACAGGTTCCGCGTAAGCCCGGCCTGTCCCGTCGCGCAGAATGGGCAGTTCATCCCACAACCCGCCTGCGAGGAGACGCACATCGTCACTCGATCGGGGTAACGCATCAGCACTGATTCAACGAGTGCCCCGTCGTGCAAGCGCCACAGGGTCTTGCGGGTCGTGCCGCCATCGCAGGTGATCTCACGCATCGAGGTCATCAGCCGCGGGAAGAGCGCCGCGTGCAAGGGCTCCCGCTGAGCCAGCGGCACGTCCGTCCACTCCGCCGGGTCGTCAACTAACCGGTCGAAGTAGTGCTTGGACAGCTGCGCGGCGCGGAAGCCTGGCAGCCCGGACTGGACGACCGCCTCCTTGCGCTCGGCCAGGGTCAGGTCGGCAAGGTGGCGCGGCGGCTTGCCGCGACGCGGCGCGTCAAAGAGGAGTTGGCCGGGCTCGGGGCGAGTGCTGGCGGGCGTGGGCAGATCCTGCGTACTCATGATCTGCCTATTGTCCCATGGTCCGATTGGGACCACCCGAAAAGGCTAGTTGACCGGCACGAACAGCTTCAGTAGCAGCCAAGCGACCGGCGCCGTCGGCAGCAGCGAGTCGAGCCGATCCATCACGCCGCCGTGTCCGGGCAGCAGATTGCCCATGTCCTTGATGCCGAGGTCGCGCTTGATCATCGACTCGCACAGATCGCCGAGCGTGGCACTCGCGACGACGGCGACGCCGGTCACCGCGCCCTGCCAGGCCTGGCCGTGCAGCATCGTGACCATCGTGATCGCACCCGCGGCGGCCGTGGTCAGCAGCGAGCCGGCCAGGCCCTCCCAGGACTTCTTGGGCGAGATGGTCGGGGCCATCGGATGGCGCCCGAACATGACCCCGGTCGCGTACCCACCCGTGTCATTACAGGCCGTCAGGATCATGAAGACCAGCACGCGCTGGGCGCCGTGATTCTCGGCGGTCATCAGCGCAGCGAACCCGGCGAGGAAGGGCACGTACACAGCCGCGAACACGCCAGCGCTCGCGTCGCGTAGATAACCCTCCGCCGGGTCCGTCAGCCGCCAGACCACCACGGCCACGAAGGTCAGCGCGAGTGCCGCGGCCAGCGCCCCTTCGCCGCGGTAGTACGCGACGACGAGCATCCCGACCCCGCCGACGGCGACCGGGATCACCGGGAACCGGATACCGCGCTCCTGGAACGCGATCGACAGCTCGCGCACGGCGAGAACGGCCGTGACCGCGACCAGCGCTATGAACGCGGGCTTGAACAGCAGCAGCGAAGAGACGATCGCGGCGCCGAGCACCACGCCGACGCCGATCGCCGCGCGGAGGTTGCGCCCGGCGCGGCCGTTGGCTTTGCCGGCCGGCACCACGGGCTGCTCCCTCCGCTTCACAGCGCTGGTCATCTGCGCGGCCTTTCCCCGAGCCGAATCCTCGTCTCCCGGAATCTCTGTTAGCGGATGACGGTACCCGATCTCGGGCGCCCAAGCCGCGTCGGCCCCGGTCGGACGCGCCGCCGCGCGTGGCGCGGAGGTCGCCGAATCAGCCGATATCGCGCCGCCGCGGGCGCCCTCGGAGCCCCGGCCGCCACCGGAGTGTGAGCGGCTAGTCGTCTTCATTTGAATGCCAAGCACCAAGTGCCGAGCCGCTAAGAGGCCTAAAACCTCGTCCCGAACCTCGCGTCAGCCTCAGACCTCGAGCAGCTCGTTTTCCTTGTGCTTGAGCGCCTCGTCGATCTGTCCGGTGTGCTTGGCGGTGAACCCGTCGAGGTCCTTCTCTGCCCGCTTGCCCTCGTCCTCACCGACCTCGCCGTCCTTGATCAGCTTGTCGATGGCTTCCTTGGCGTGCCGGCGGATGTTGCGCACGGAGACCTTGGCGTCTTCGGCCTTGCCGCGGGCGACCTTGATGTACTCCTTGCGGCGCTCTTCGGTCAGCTGCGGGAAGATCACGCGGATGATATTGCCGTCGTTGGTCGGGTTCACGCCGAGGTCGGAGTCGCGGATCGCCTTCTCGATGGCGCCCAGCGAGCTCTTGTCGTAGGGCGTGATCACGGCCATCTTGGCCTCCGGGGCCGCGATCGACGCGAGCTGCGTGACAGGCGTCGGGGTGCCGTAGTAATCCACGGTGATCTTGTTGAACATGCCCGGGGTGGCCCGGCCCGTGCGGATGCCGGCGAAGTCCTCCTTGGCCACCGACACGGCCTTGTCCATCTTGTCCTCGGCCTCGAGGAGGGTCTCGTCGATCACTTCACGGCTCCTGTTCCGCCCATGCTGGGAAAGTCCTAAACAGACAAACTACTGCGAGAGCGAGCCGTCTTCACGGCTGACCAGCGTACCGATCTTCGCGCCGGACACCGCGCGGGTGATATTGCCGTCGTAGAGCCCGAAGACCACGATCGGCATGTCGTTGTCCATGCACAGCGAAACAGCCGTCGAGTCGGCGACCTTCAGCCCACGGTTGAGCAGCTCACGGTGCGTCATGGCGTCGAACTTGACCGCGTCCGGATTCGACTTGGGGTCGGCGTCGTACACGCCGTCCACGCCCTGTTTAGCCATCAACACCACCTCTGCGCCGATCTCCAGCGCACGCTGAGCCGCAGTGGTGTCGGTCGTGAAGAAGGGCATCCCCGCGCCCGCGCCCGACCTTCGCAGTGGAAATGTCGTACCGCTACCTCGACCTCGGCGACGCGACGACCGGACCGACCAACTCGTTCGACGGCGTCACGGTCGTCAACGGCACGCCGTTCCAGTTCAAGGACCTGACCTCGCAGGACGTGCGGCTCGGCTTCCGCTGGATGTTCGCGCCGCCGCCGCCTCCGCCGCCGCTCATGCGCCGCGGCTGATAACGCTTCGTTTACCGGACGGACGGCCTTAATACCGCGCCGTCCACTTTTTTATGGGTCGCGTCAACGCCAGCGGTTCGCCGTTCGTACTCTTCCTCACTTGACGGCAGGCCTGCCCTTCC
>CAVQPP010000127.1:0-22745 GCA_963714445.1 uncultured Actinomycetota bacterium | reverse complement strand
CGAAGAACCGACCCTCAAGCTTAGCAAAGATCTCCGGCCGGAATCCGCCACCAGCGGGACCGCCCAGCTCAGCGGCTAGGCGGCATCCCGCAGGGGAGAAATCAGGCGTTGCGGCTGACGATCAGGTAGTGCTTAGCGGCTATAGCCGTCGTGCTGGAACTGGCGCACGTCGATCAGGCCGGTGTCGAAGTACGAGGTCTCATCGGCCGGGTACTGCGACGGCGGCGCCTGGCGCTGCTGCGGCGGCTGGCCGTAGCGCTGCGGCTGGCCGTACGCGTCGGCTGGATAGTTGGGGTCCTGGGCGTACTCGTGGTCGCCGTACTCCTGCTGACCGGCGTAGTGGCTCGTCTGCGGGTCGACGTGGAACTCACCGGTGCCGTAGCCCTGCGCCGCACCCTGGTCGTACGCGCCCTGCTCGTAGCTGTAGGCCTCGTGCTGGTCGGACGACGCGTAGGCGCCCTGCGCCGCGTAGTCGCCCTGGTGCTGCGGCTCGGGGTAGCCGTTGTGCTCGTACTCGTGCTGCTCGTACGGGCGCTCGGCCTCGGCGGTGAACGCCTCGACCGTGAACTCCTGGCTCTCGAACCCGTCGAACTGACGCTCCTCGCCGAAGTCGCGGGAGCGGCGGCGCTCCTCGGCGACCGCGTCCTGCTCGTCGACGTGCCGGCCGAGCTCTTCCATCGGGTTGGTGCTGCCGCGCATCTTCTCCCGGCCGCGGCCGACCGCCTGGATCGTCTTGGTGAGCACGACCTCGAAGTTGGCCAGCTTCTGGTCGACCCAGTCCTCGGCCTCGAGGCGCATCTGCTCCGCCTCGCGCCGGGCCTCGGCGACGATCCGCTGCGCCGCGCCCTGCGCCTCGCGGCTCAGGTCCGTGTTCCCGATCATCGACTCGCGCTCCGAGCGGGTGCGCTCCAGCAGCCGCTCCGCCTCGCGGCGGCCGTCCTCGAGCACCGACTCGCGGTCCGCGAGCACCCTGCGGGCCTTGTCCATCTCCTCCGGCAGGCCCCGCTTGAGGTCGTCGAGCAGGTCTAACACCTGCGCGCGATTGATCACACACGAGGCCGACATCGGCATCGCGCGCGCACTCTCCACGATCTCGATGAGTTCGTCGATCTTGGCGTTTACGTCCACCGGACTGGCACTCCCTGGTTCACGGGCGGCGCCCGGAGCGGGCGTCCGTGCCAACGGTACCCCGTACGGCTCAGTGCGCGGAGCGCCTGCCGGTTTTAAACCTCCCGCCGCAAAATTACGTCCGCGCCCCGGAATGCGGCATTGCCGTGTCTGAGAACGCAGACACGGCGCCGGCTTGCCGGCTACGTGCGCAGCCGCCCGACCAGCCGATTCAGCACCGGTTCCGGGACGAGGCCGGAGACGTCGCCACCGAGCGAGCAGACCTCTTTGATCAGCGACGAGGAGATGAAGCTGTAGAGCGGGTTCGTCGGCACGAACAGCGTCTCGACCGCGGCGAGCTGATGGTTCATCTGGGACATCTGCAGCTCATAGTCGAAGTCGCCGACCGGGCGCAGGCCCTTGACGATCACCTTGATGCCGCGTTCGAGGCAAAAGTCCACCAGCAGGCCGTCGAAGACCTCGACGGTGACGTTCGGCAGGCCCTTGGTGACCTCGTGGATCATCTCCACCCGCTCGCCGGTCGAGAACAGGCCGTTCTTCCCGGCGTTGCGGCCGACCGCCACGACGACCTCGTCGAACAGCACCGTCATCCGCTGGATCACGTCGAGGTGGCCGTTGGTGACCGGGTCGAAGGAGCCGGGGCAGACCACGCGGCGCAGGCTTTTCTGAGACAGCTTCTCGGGCTGCGGGGTGCCGGGGTTGGGGTCCACGGGAAGTCCTTGTGTGCGAGGCCTTGAGGGGAGGCGCTACTGGGCTCGGGCGCGACCGTACCAGACCGTTCCTTCACCGTAACCACGGGATCGCAGCGCTTCGAAGCCCTCGGGCCACTCCCACGGCTCGCCGCGCGACGCGCGCTCCACGGCGACCAACGCGCCGTCCGCGAGCCAGCCGTTGCCGGCGAGTGCGACAAGCACCGTGACCAGCTCTTTCGCGGACAAGGCGTACGGCGGATCGAGGTACGCGACGTCGTAGGGCTGTTCGGGGCACGGCGTCGCGGCGAGGCGTTCAACGCGGTCCGTTGAAATCCGGCCGCCGGGAAGGCCGAGCTCGTCGAGGTTCGCGCGAGCGACGCGGGCTGCGCCGCGGTCCGACTCCACGAGGAGCGCTGCGGTCGCGCCTCGGGAGAGCGCTTCGAGGCCGATCGCGCCGGAGCCCGGCGTAGAGGTCGAGCACTCGCAGCCTGGACAGCCCGCCGAGCGCGGATTCGAGCGCGGAGAACAGTCCCTCGCGCGCGCGGTCGGAGGTGGGCCTGGTCGTTCGGCCGTCGGGGACGGCGAGTCGGCGGCCCCGCGCGGTCCCGGCGATGATGCGCGTCATGCTCAGGACTTTTCCAGATACTCGGCGCGGTCCGAGCTGGCGAGCGCGCTGACCGCGGCGGCCAGCGCGGGTTCAGTGGCCAGGTCCGGGTCGTGGTCGACGAGGTCGGATCGCGGCCTCGCGCGCGGCGCGCAGCAGGTCCTCGTCGTGCAGAACACGCAGCAGCTTGAGCGAGGAACGGCGGCCGGACTGGCTCACGCCGAGCACGTCGCCTTCGCGGCGCTGCTCGAGGTCGATGCGGGAGAGTTCGAAGCCGTCGAGGGTGGAGGCGACCGCATCCAGCCGCTCGCGCGCCGGAGCGTCCACCGGGGATTCGGTCACCAGCAGGCACAGGCCGGGCGCCGATCCACGGCCAACCCGGCCGCGCAGCTGATGCAGCTGGGAAACGCCGAAGCGGTCGGCGTCGAGCACAGCCATCACCGTCGCGTTGGGCACGTTGACACCGACCTCGATGACGGTCGTCGCCACGAGCACGTCGAGGTCGCCGGCCGCGAACGCGGTCATGACCGAGTCCTTCTGCTCCGCGGCCAGGCGGCCGTGCAGCACGCCGAGGCGTAGGCCGGAAAGCTGATGCTCCGACAGTTCGCGGGCTGTATCGACGACGGAGAGCGGCGGACGCTGGGTCGGCGCTGCGGCGGCGTCAATGGTGAGTTGTCCGTCCGGCATTTCTTCGTCGTCGTCAGTCGTCGTGCTCGCGCTATCGCCATCGCCGATGCGTGGGCAGACGACGTACGCCTGGTGCCCGGCGCCGACCTCCTCGCGGATTCGCGCCCAGGCGCGCTCGAGGTAGTGCGGCTTGTCGGCGGCTGGGACGACATGCGTGGAGATTGGCGAGCGGCCCTGCGGCAGCTCCACGAGGATCGAGGTCTCCAGGTCGCCGAACGCGGTCATCGCGACGGTGCGCGGGATCGGCGTCGCGGTCATCACCAGGAGGTGCGGCGGATCGGCGGCCTTTGCGCGCAGGGCGTCGCGCTGCTCGACGCCGAAGCGGTGCTGTTCGTCGACGACGACTAGGCCGAGGTCGGCGAACTGCACGGTGTCCTCGATGACCGCGTGCGTGCCGATCACGATCCCGGCCGCGCCGCTGGCCGCGTCGAGCAGGTTGACGCGTCGTTCCTTCGCTCCCTGCGATCCGGTGAGCAACGCGACGCGGGTGCCGTCCGGGTCGCCGTCGATCTGTCCGGCGCGGGCGAGCGGGCCGAGCAGGTCCAGGATCGAGCGGTGGTGCTGCTGGGCCAGCACTTCGGTCGGGGCGAGAAGGACCGCTTGGCCGCCTGCGTCGACGACGGTGAGCATGGCGCGCAGCGCGACGACGGTCTTGCCGGAACCGACCTCGCCTTGGAGCAGCCGGTGCATCGGGTGCGTGGCGGCCAGATCCTGTTCGATCTGCGCGCACACCTCGCGCTGACCTCGCGTCAGTTCGAAGGGCAGCCGCTCGTCGAAGCGGTCGAGCAGGCCGCCGGAGTGCACCGGACGCGGGACCGCCGGCAGTTCGAGCGCGGCGCGGCGGCGTTGGGCCAGCACTACTTGCAGCGGCAGCGCCTCGTCCCACTTGAGTCGGCGCTTGGCGGATGCGATCTCGGCGCGCTCGGTCGGCCGGTGGACGCCCTCTAGCGCGGCGCGAAGTCCGATAAGCCGATGTTCACTGCGCACGGCGGCCGGGATCGGGTCGCCGAGGTCAGTCATCACGTCGAGCAGCGTCTTAACGCACGTCGTGATCTTCGGAGACGAGATGCCTGCCGACGCGGGGTAGATCGGGATCAGCGCCTCGGCGTACCGCTCGGCCTCCTCGCGGGCATCGGCGTCGTCGGGCAGCAGTTCGAACTCCGGCTGCGCGAGCTGGCGCTTGCCACGGAACTCGGTGACCTTGCCGGAGAACATCGCCACGCGTCCGGGGCGCAGATCGCGGTCCAGCCAGGGCATGTTGAAGAAGGTGATCGACAGGGACGCCTTGCCGTCGGTGACCACGACGTCCATGATCGTGCCGCGCCGGCCCTTGATCTGGCGCTTGTGCACCTTGTCGACCTCGGCGAGCACCGTGACGAAGTCGTCCAGCGTCAGGTCCGCCAGGTCGGTCAGCTCGCCGCGCTGCTGGTAGCGGCGCGGGTAGTGACGCAGCAGTTCGCCGACGGTGCGCACGTCGAGGTTGCGTTCGAGCACCTTGGCGGTGCGGTCGCCGAGGAACTTCTTGAGCGGATCCGCCATGGGATCAGGACCGATTGGGTCAGAAGCGTTCCGAGCCAGAGTGCTCACTCCACCCCGATCAGCAGCGGCCAGCCGTCCTGGCCGCCCTCGTAGGCCACCACGTCCATTTCCGGCCGCCGCGCGTGCACGCGGGCGATGACGGCCTCGACCAGTTCGGCGGCGTTCAGGCCGTCGCCGGTCGCGTCGAGTCCGTCTCCGGTCACCAAGGTCACCATCTCACCTCCCGCGGACACCATCCGGTCGACCAGCGTGAGCGCGGCTGCTCGCAGCGTCGGCGCGATCAGGGCGACGTCGCCCTCGATGAATCCGAGCACGTCCCCGGCGTGGCAGACGCCTGCCATGGTCCATGCGTCGTCCTCGGCGATCTGCAGCGCGCCGGCCCGGGTCGCACCGGCGGCGGCGGTCATCGCCACTATGTCGGCGTCGAAGCGGCGGCCCGGCTCGTGCACCGCGAGTGCGGCGATGCCCTGCACGACGGCCTTGCTAGGCACGACGGCAACGCGTACCCCGGACGAGCCGCGATGCACCTGCTCGGCTGCGGCGGACGCGGCGGCTAGTCCCTCCGCGTCGTTGACCAGCACCACGATCTCCTCGACGCCGGCGTCCGCGATGGCGCGGCTGAGTTGGGCGCTGGTTAGCGGACGACCGGCGACGCTGGGCAGCGGGATCGCGCCGGCCGTGGAGAAGAGTTCGGCGATGCCGGGTCCAGGCGCGGCTGCGAGGACGGCGCGTCCCGGCGATGGCCGGTAGTGCGGCGTTTCCAGGGTCTCGGTGCGATCCGATGGCTCGGCGGCGACGGACTGCGCGTAGAGGCTGCCGTCGTCCACTCCGACCGGCACCGGCTCGACTGTGCAATCGGTGAGCACGTTGACCTTCAGGTCGTGCGGCTTGCCGAACTGGATCGCGGCCTCGATCGCTGGGCCGGGCTGCTCGACGTGTATGTGCACGCGATACGAGCCCGCTCCCCCGGCGATCACCAGCGAATCACCGCCGCCGTGATCGCAGATCTCTTCGAGCGCGGTGCGCAGTTGGCGGATCTGCGGCTCGGCCGTGTCGATCAGGTAGATGACCTCGAAGGGCGGCGAGTTCGCGGGCTTCGCGCGTTCCACGGCGCTCACCGCTGCGGCGACGCGGGGCGGCATACGCACCGGACCGATCGTGACCGCCCGCTCCGGGTCGTAACCGCCGAGCAGCGCGGCGAGTACGTCGAGCAGGATGCACACGCCACGTGCCCCCGCGTCGACTACGCCTGCATCGCGCAGCGCGGGCAATTGCTCCGGCGTGTGCGCGAGTGCGACCTCGGCGGCGTGGCGGGCGGCGTCCGCGACGGCGAAGAAGGTGGGTTCGAACGTCCAATCGCCCGGCATCACGTCCGCGTCCACGACAGCGCAGGCCGCGTCGGCCGCAGCGCGCGCGACGGTCAGCATGGTGCCCTCGGCCGGGGCGGAGACCGCCTGCCAGGCGAGTTCGGCGGCGTCCGCGAACGCGGCGGCCAGTACCCGCGGTCCGGCGGGTTGGCCGTCCCGGATCGCAGCGCCGACCTCGTCGGCCAGCCCGCGCAACAACTGACTGAGGATGACGCCCGAGTTTCCGTGGGCGCCTTTGAGCGCTCCGCCGGCCAACGCGCCGAGAGCAGCCGCCGCACCGGCCGACGCGCCAAGGGCATCGGCGGACACCGCGACATCGGCGTCGTTAGGCAGCGCGTCGAGCGCTTCACACGCCGATTCGAACGTGAGGAAGAGGTTCGTGCCGGTATCCGCATCGGGCACCGGGAACACATTGAGCGCGTCGATCTCCTCGCGGGCGCGGCCGAGGGCGACCAGGCAAGCGCGCGCCCAGAGGCGCACTCCCGGCCCGTCGAGCGTATGAAGCACGCTGCGCCTTCCTGTCCGCCGGAGTCGGAAACGTTCGCACTGAGGATATGTGCTTACCCAAAGGGCACCGGATTGGCTCTCGCCCGGTCACGTGGGTTACCCTGACCAGGTTGCCTATCGCGTCTCGTCCTAAGACAGAGATAGCCGGTCGGCCGTGAGTTTGAACTTCTCGTACACAACCATCGGTCTTTTGGAGTGTCTCCCGTGGCTGCTACCTGCGACGTCTGCGGCAAGGGTCCGGGCTTCGGCATGAGCGTCTCGCACTCGCACCGGCGCACCAAGCGCCGGTTCAACCCGAACATCCAGCGGGTGCGTACCACGCTGGCCAACGGCACGCCGAAGCGTCAGAACGTCTGCACCAAGTGCCTGAAGGCCGGAAAGGTCAACCGCGTCGTCTCGTAGTAGCGAACGATGTCCGGCCCCGCGTCCGTGCGACGCGGGGCCTTTTCGCGCGTCGGGCCCTGTACTCAGTCAACGCACGACGGTCGCCATCCAGTGCTGGCGCAGCTTCCAGCCGTGATCGACCGGCCCGATGCCCGTGCCTAGCGGGAATCCGGCCGCGATGGCGTTCGTCACGTACAGCTTGGCCGCGCGCACCGCGTCGGGCACGGTGCGTCCACGCGCGAGGTACGCGGCTACCGCGCTCGCGAGTGTGCAACCGGTGCCGTGCGTATGACGGTTGTCGCTGCGTTGAGCGGCGAGCGTTACCTCGTCCTGACCGTTCGTCAGTAGGTCTGTCGACTTGTCCGAGTCGAGGTGGCCGCCCTTCACCAGGATCCAGGCCGGCCCTAGTTCGAGCAGCTTCGCCGCAGCGGCGCGCATCCCGTCGAGGTCGACGACCGCGATTCCGGTCAGCGCGCGCGCCTCGTCGACGTTCGGTGTGACGACCGTCGCACGCGGGAGCACCTCGGTTCGCAGGACCTCAAGCGCGTCGTCGGCGAGCAGCGTGTCTCCGTGCTTTGAGACCGCGACCGGATCGACGACGACGGGCACCGCCGGATCGAGCCGGGCGAGCAACGCCGCGACCGCTGAGGCGGTCTGGGCGTTCCCGAGCATGCCGACCTTGACCGCGTCGACGCCGATGTCGTCGACGACCGCGTCGAACTGAGCCGTGACGGCCTCCGGCGGAAGTGGCCAGACGCCCTGCACGCCCAGCGAGTTCTGCGCGGTGATCGCGGTCACGACACTCATGCCGTGCACGCCGAGCGCGAGCATCGTTTTGAGGTCGGCCTGGATGCCCGCTCCCCCGCCGGAATCCGACCCCGCGATCGTGAGCACGCGCGGCGGACTTTGTGCGTCAGGCAAAGTGATCCCATCCTTGCGGTCCGGCCCACGCGGCACCGGCGACGGTAACGCGCGGCGCGGATTGATCGGCGGAGCGCTTAAGCACGGTCCCGATGACGGACCAGCCGTGCGGTATATCGGCCGCAGCCGGATAACACGCCGCGAGTGCGTGGTCCTCGCCTCCGGTGAGGATCCACTTCAGCACGTCCACGTCCAGCCGGTGGGCCGTCTCCGCCAATTCATCCGGGATCGTTAACGCTGCCGGATCGACGTCGATGCCTACGTCGCTCTCGCGCGCGATGTGGCCCAGGTCCGCGAGGAGCCCGTCACTCACGTCGATCATCGCCGTGGCTCCGGCGAGGGCCGCGACCGGGCCTTGCGTGTAAGGCGGTTCTGGCGAGCGGTGGCGGGCGAGGGCCTTCGCTGGCTCCTCCTCGCCTCGCAGCAGCAGTTCGTAGCCGCAGGCCGACCATCCGAGCTCGCCCGCGATCGCGACTTTGTCACCCGGATGGGCTCCTGCGCGGGTCACCGGTGCGTGGCCGCCGAGGTCGCCGAGCGCGGTGATGGCGATCATGATCGTTTCGCTGCGCGTCGTGTCGCCACCGGCAACGGAAACGCCGACCAGCGCGCACTCGTCGGCCAGGCCCTCGGCGAAGCGTTTCGCCCAGTCCAGCGGCAGCGTGCCGGGGGCGGCGAGGCCGACCAGGATGCCGGTTGGCTCGGCGCCCATCGCGGCGATGTCGGAGAGGTTCTGCGCGGCGGCCTTGCGGCCGATCTGGTACGCCGTGGACCAGTCGGTGCGGAAGTGTCGGCCCTCCAGGAGCATGTCCGTGGAGGCCACCACGCGACCGTCTGGGGCGGCGAGGACGGCGGCGTCGTCACCAGGGCCGAGCAGCACTGAAACGCCCTGCGGCGCGCGCCTGGCGATTCGGTCGATCAATCCGAACTCGCCGACCTCGCGCAGCGTCGCGCCGGAATCACCGGCTTTACTGGTCTCACCGGCCGTGTTGCTCTTGGTTTCACCGGCGTGGCCGGTCCCACCAGTCGCGCTGGGTGCCCTCTCGGTCGTCACTGGGCAAGAGTACGGCCACTCCGACGTGGGAACCCTGTGGCTACCCCTTGCGCCGCGCAGGTATCAGGCGGGTAACGTTTCGCCGTCGCATAGTTCTCATTGACTACTCTCACTAGTCCAACCGGACAGGTACGCAGGGAGGACCGCATGGTGCAGGCGTACATCCTCATCCAGACCGAGGTCGGCCGAGCGGCGGCGGTCGCCGAGAAGATCTCGGGCCTGGCGGGGGTCACCAACTCCGAGGACGTAACCGGTCCGTACGATGTCATCGTGCGTGCTGAGGCGGAGACGATGGACGACCTGGGCAAGCTGGTCGTCGCCCGGATTCAGACGATAGACGGGATCACCCGCACCCTGACCTGTCCGGTGGTGCGGCTCTGACACTGGACACAGAAGCAAGGAAGCCCGATCCAAGGAACAGCGTGCGGCAAGTAACACTGAGCGGCGGCCGGTACTCGACGGTTCTGCTGGCCGCCGCCGCGCTCGCCGTCGTGGGGCTCACGATCGGCGCCGTCTGGCTGCTCTTCAACTCCGGCAACGCGGTGGCCGTTAGTGTGCCCGGCGCCGCGTCGAGCAGTGCGCAGGCCGATTGTGCGGCGCTGACGAAGGCCGTGCCGCAGACCGTGGACAACGAGAACCGCCGCAGCACGTCCCCCGACTCGCCGTTGACGGCGGCATGGGGGAATCCGGCGATCACGTTGCGCTGCGGCGTACCCGAGCCCGAGATCCTTCGGCCGGGCTCGAAGACGTACAACCCCTCCGCGGACGAGGCGTACGTAGACGGCGTCGCGTGGCTCATCGAGAAGGTCAGCGACGGTTACCGGTTCACGGCCGCGCAACGCGCCGTTTACGTCGAACTGGACGTGCCTAGCGCGTACAGCCCGGAGACCAATCCGCTCGTGGACTTGGCGGCGGCAGTGATTAAGGCTGTGCCGCGTGACACCGGCGGCTCGGGCGTAGACGTGGCACCAGCGCCTACCGGCGATGCCTCGACGACGCCCACAGCGCCAGCGACGCCGACGCCGGGTGCGTCAGCGTCGAACCGGTAACGGATAACGCACAGCGGTTAGCGTCAGCGCAGCCCGGACGGCCGTGACAGCGCCTCGGCGATGAGAGTGTCGATCAGCTGCGCGTAGGAGACTCCTGACGCGGCCCACATCTGCGGGTACATCGACGTCGGCGTGAAGCCGGGCATCGTGTTGACCTCGTTGATGATCCAGCGCGGCTCGGCGTCGGGCGTGTCCTGCGCGAGGAAGAAGTCCACTCGGGCCAGGCCCTCGCAGTCCAGCGCCTCGAACGCCGCGAGCGTGAGGCGGTGCAGCTCGGCGAGTTGACCGTCAGTCAGGTCGGCCGGCAGGCCGATGTCGGTCGAGCCGTCCAGATATTTGGCTTGGAAGTCGTAGAACTCGTGCTCACCGCGCACCTTGATCTCAGCCGCTTCGGAGACGCGCGGCGGCGCACCCGGACCGCACAGCACGCCGATCTCGATCTCGCGGCCGTAAATCATCGCCTCGACGATGACCTTCGGGTCGTGCCGCTGCGCCTCCTCTATGGCGCCCGCCAGCTCGGCCGCGCTGTGCACCTTCGAGACGCCCATCGAGGAACCGGAGCGGGCCGGCTTCACGAAGACCGGGTAGCCGAACTCGGCCACCGCCGCCTGCACCGCCCGCGGGTCGCGCAGCCATTGGTTACGGCGCACGGTCAGGTACCGGCCGATCGGCAAGCCAGCGGAGACGAGCAGCCGCTTCATGAACTCCTTGTCCATCGACACGGCCGACGCCAGCACCCCGGAGCCCACGTACGCCACTCCGGCCAGGTCCAGCAGGCCCTGCATCGTGCCGTCCTCGCCGTAGGGACCGTGCAGCAGCGGGAAGACGACGTCCACTTCACCGAGCGCCTTGGGCACCGAGCCGGGCTCATGCACGGTCAGCTCGCGCGCGGTCGGGTCGCCGGCCATCGTGACTAGGGCGCCGCTGGTCTCGTCGATCTGCGCGGGCAGCCGGCCGTCGGTGATCGCCAACTGCGCGGTGTCCTCACCCGCTATCAACACCCAGCGGCCGTCGGTGGAGATGCCGATCGGCAACACCTCGTAGCGTTGCGGATCGAGCAGGCTCAGTATCGGTGCCCGCGGTAACGCAGGAGATCGCGTGCTCGGAGGAGCGGCCGCCGAAGACGACCGCGATCCGGATTTTCCGCTGCTGGGAAACCTTGGACTCGCTCATAGACACGTGACCATATCGAATCGAACGGGTTAGCTCTCAGTCCTGCTGCCAGTGCGCGGTCAGCGGCGCCGTCAGTAGAGCGACTCGGATTTGGCCGAGCGGGCCATCAGCGCGGCCAGCATCTCGCGCGGCGAGCGGCCCTCGTGCACCACCGCGACGACCGTCTCTACCAGCGGCATCTCCACGTCGTGCCGCCGGGCGAGTTCGAGCACCGATTCGCAGGTCTTGACGCCCTCGGTGGTCTGGCGCACCCGCGCCTGAGCCTCGGCGACGGTGTGTCCGGTGCCGAGCAAATTGCCGAAGCGGTGGTTACGGGAGAGCGGCGAGGCACAGGTGGCCACCAGGTCGCCGAGCCCGGCCAGACCGGAAAACGTGTACGGATCGGCGCCCAGCGCCACGCCGAGCCGCGCGGTCTCGGCCAGTCCGCGGGTGATCAGCGAGGCCTTGGTGTTGTCGCCGAGCCCCATGCCGTCGGCGATCCCGGCAGCCAAGTCCGATGACGTTCTTCACCGCGCCGCCGAGTTCGCAGCCGATGACGTCGGTGTTGGTGTACGGACGGAAGTACTGGCTATGACAGGCCTTCTGCAGCTGCTCGGCCACCATCTGATCGGCGCAGGCGACCACCGACGCGGCCGGGTGCCGTTCGGCGATCTCCTGGGCCAGGTTCGGCCCGGAGACGACCGCGATCCGGTCCGGACCGGCGCCGGTCACCTCGGCGATGACCTCGCTCATCCGCATGCAGGTGCCCAGTTCGATCCCCTTCATCAGGGAGACGAGCACGGTCTGCGGCCCGATCATCGGCGCGAGGCGCGCCAGGATCTCGCGCAGGCTCTGCGCGGGGACGGTCAGCACCAGGAAGTCCGCGCCGGACAGCGCCTCGTCCGGGTCGGTGGTGGCGCGCACCGCGCCCGGCAACGTGATGCCGGGCAGGTATTCGGCGTTCTCGTGGTCGCGGTTGATGCGCTCGGCCAACTCGGCGCGACGTCCGCACAGCACCGCCTCGGTGCCGGCGTCGGCCAGGACGAGCGAGAAGGCGGTGCCCCAGTTGCCGGTGCCGAAGACGGCCGCTCGGGTCACGCCTGCGCCCCCGGCTCCACGGTTGTTGATTCGACGGCCGTTGATTCGACAGCGGTGGACTCGGCTGCGGCCGACTCGGTTTCGGGCTCGGCGATGACGTCGGACCCGCCGTTAGTCGGCACAGCGTTAGTCGGCACGGCGTTCGTCGGCGCATCCGTCGGCAGCGCCTTCGCGACATCCGGATCGAAGCGCACGGCCGGAGGCTGCTCGTTGCGGATCTCGGCGAGCATCCCAGTGATCACGTCCATCAGATACTCGGTGGACTTCTGCAGCGAGTCGGCGTTGATCTCCTTGCCGAACTTCGCCCGCAGGTCGATCGGCTCGCCGGCGGTAACGCGCAACGTCTTGCGCGGGAAGAAGTTGAACTTCTTCGAGTACGGCGCGAGCACGTCCTGCGCGCCCCACTGCGCGATCGGCAGCACCGGTGCACCGGTGCGCAGCGCTATGCGCGCCGCGCCGGTCTTACCCACCATCGGCCACAGGTTCGGGTCCTTCGTCATCGTGCCCTCGGGGTACACGATGATCACCTCGCCGCGCTCGACGGCCTTGATGGCGTCGCGGATGGCCAGCATCGCGTCACGGGAGTCGCGGTAGACCGGGATCTGCCCGGCGGAGCGGAAGAGCCTGCCGAGGTACTTGTTCTTGAACACGCCCGCCTTGGCCAGGAAGCGCGGCGTGCGGCCGGCGCGCACCAGGAAGTGGCCGATCGAGAGGGGGTCGAAGAACGTGTAGTGGTTCGCCACCACGATGACGGCGCCCTCGCGCGGCACGTTCTGACGGCCATGCCAGTCCCGCTTGAGCAGGATCGCCAAGAGCGGCCGCAGGAGCACTTCGATGAAAACGAACGCCGCCCCGGAGCGGGGATTGCGGCGCGATGCGCGGCGGACCACCGTCGATCCTTCTTCCGCGTTTCTCAGTCGTTGCCCGGCGGTTGATCACAAGCCCGGCCCGAGCAGGGGCGATCCAGTCTCCCCCGCCAGCCGCCCGAGTGCCAAGTGAGGGGGTGTTTAACAGGTGGCGCCGGGGCCGTGACGCCTGTCGCGCACGCTCGCGGCGTTATCGCTGCTCCTGAACATCTGGCCGAAGCAGGGCTGCGGATCGTGGGATGATCGCAGGGTGTGGTCCGTGGTGATTCCGGTCAAGCGATTGCCTGAGGCCAAGTCCCGGTTGGCGCTGTCCGTTGAGCGTCGCGCCGCGCTCGCGTTGGCGTTCGCCAGCGACACGGTCGTCGCAGCCGGTGCCTCGCCGCTCGTGGCCGCCGTGTTCGCGGTGACTGGGGACGAGGTCGTGTCGCGGCGATTGAGTGCGTTAGGCGCGCGCATCCTGCCCGATGACGCGCCAGGCGGCCTTAACGCGGCGTTCGAGTCGGGCCGGCTGCGTGCACTGGCCGACGATCCGAGCCGCCGAGTCGCCGCGCTTACCGCTGATCTGCCCGGTCTACGCACCGCCGATCTGACCGCTGCGCTGTCTACCGTTCCCGACGGCCGGGCCTTCGTGGCCGACGCTCCGGGCAGTGGCACGACCCTGCTGCTGTCCGACGCTGATGGAACGCTAGCGGCTCGCTTTGGTCCGAACTCCCGATACGCGCACGAGCGAAGTGGCGCGACATTGCTTTCCGGTGCAGGTCAGTCGCTGCGCCGGGACGTAGACACCGTCGAAGATCTGGAAGACGCGATCCGGATCGGCGTCGGCGAGCACACCGCGGCGACGCTGGCCCGGTTGCGCTGGCGTCCCGCGCACTACTCTGGATCCATGCAGGCGACGGTGCGCATCTTCGACCCGGCGACCCGGGCTGGTTCCGTGTTGCTCGACGACGGGACGGAACTGGCCTACGACGCGCAGGCCTTCAACGCCGGGGGGCTGCGTTTCGCCCGCCCCGGGCAGCGCGTCGCGCTGCGCGTCGATCCCGAGGGGCGGATCACGGCGCTGACTTTGTCGACTTTGCCGCTGCCGGCCGAGTGATAGCCGACTGAAAAGAAACGGCGCCGCGGCAATTGAATGCCGCCGTCCGGAATTTCAGGGTACTAAGCCTGTTCACGCTGCGGCTTTAACGGCTCTGACTTGACCCCGAACATGACAGTGGCCCGGGTATCGCGCGATACCCGGGCCACCTGATTGTCTGTCAGCAGTGCTTCCCAGTACTGCCTTTGTTCATTCCGTTAGTAGTCCGTGCGTCTCGCCCCCCGCGAGCCGACGCTCGAGAATAACGGCCGTGCTTCGCGCCGTTATCGCTTAGCGCTTCTTGGCCGTCTTCTTCGCGGCGGACTTCTTGGCAGCGGTCTTCTTCGCCGCCATCTTGGTGGCGGGCGCGGAGACCGCGGTCTTACGGGCCATCGGTCGAGCCGCACCCTTCTTGGCGGTCGACTTCTTGGCGGTGGTCTTCGCCGCCGCCTTCGTCACCGCCGCCTTCTTCGCGGTGCTGCGGGTGCTGACCGCCTTGCTCGCCGTGCTCTTACGCACTGCGGTCTTCTTCGCCGGAGCGGCCTTCTTCGCCGTGGTCTTCGCGGCGCCGGTCCGAGTGGCCGCGGTGCGCTTCATCGCGGCGGTCGACGTGGCCTTGCGGGCTGCGGTCTTCTTCGCGGTGGTCTTCTTGGCAGCGCCCTTGCGAGCGGTCGGACGAGTCCCGTTGACCTCGTCCTTGAAGGCCTGACCGGCGCGGAACTTGGGCACGGTCGCCGCCGCGACGCGCACCTGATCGCCGGTGCGCGGGTTACGCGCGACACGGGCCGGCCGCCGGGCCGACTCGAAAGTGCCGAAACCGGTGAGCGAAACCTTGTCGCCGGACACCACAGCACTGGTGATCCCATCCAGAACCGCGTCGACCGCCTCGCCGGCCGCCCGCCGTGAAACTTCTAGCTTTTCGGCCACCGCGTCGATGAGCTGCGCCTTGTTCACGTTGCATCCCTTTGGGTGGGTGCGGCGCGCCTTGCTCGCCGCACGGGTGGAAATCTCTTCCGCCGCGACCGGATTCCCGTTCCGGACACCGCGTCCTTTTCCGCACCGTAGAGGGATGAATCGGACGAATCAATCACCGAGGGCTCTAATCACCCTTGTGTCGCAGTACTTTCCACCAGGCGCGAAGTTGGACTAACCCGCGCGCAGTTGCTCCGAGGCTTGTGGAGAACGCGCAGAAGATGCCTGATCCGGGGCGTAATCCTCGCCCGGCGCAGGGCAATCCGCGAGACTCACCGCGCCGCGCTTCTCGTCGACGGCGCGAAGAAATCGCTCAAGCCGGCGCATCGCGTCATCCTGATCGTGTCGGGAAGCGGCGGTGATGACGAGCAGTCGCCTCACGAAATCAGCGCGGTCCGGAACTTCCAGCTGCATTCCGCGCAACACGCCGTGCGCTTCCTTCAGTAGTTCAGCGAGGCGCGCATACCCGGAAAGCTGCCGCAGTTCATCGGGATCGAACATCTCGCCGGAAGGTGCCGAGGGCGACGTGCGGTCGCGGACGGTACGTTCGCCGTCCCGATCCTGACCCGTGCCACGCTGTTCCACCCGCACGAGTCCATTGTGCCCCTCCTAACACAGTGCTTCGAACGTCGAACGCAGTTCGACCATCGAACACAGTGCTTCGAACACACCGAGGCGGCACGCCCCCCGACGTGCCGCCTCGGTTGATCAGTCCCGCTGTGGATCAGTCGTGAAGACCTGCGCGCTCAAACCTTCACTGGCAGTGTGGTCGGCTTGTGCGCTGGGCGCTTGGACTCGAAGGCGCCGATCATGTCCACGTGCCGCAAGGTCAGGCCGATGTCGTCGAGTCCTTCCATCAGCCGCCACCGAGTGTAGTCGTCGATCTCGAACGGCGCGGTGAGTTCGGTGACTTCGCCAGAACCGACGCGTACCTCACGCGCTGCGAGGTCGACCGTCACCTCAACTGTCGGGTCGGCCTCCGTCAGCTCCCAGATCCGCTCGACGGTCTCCTGCGGCAGCACCACGGTCAGCAGACCGCCCTTGAGCGAGTTGCCGCGGAAGATGTCGGCGAACCGCGCGGAGATCACGGCCTTGAATCCGTAGTTCTGCAGCGCCCACACCGCGTGCTCACGCGAGCTGCCGGTGCCGAAGTCGGGGCCGGCCACCAGTACCGACGCACCGGCGCGCTCCGGCTTGTTGAGGATGAACTCCGGGTCGCCGCGCCAGGCCGCGAACAGGCCGTCCTCGAAACCGGTGCGGGTGACCCGCTTCAGGTAAACCGCCGGGATGATCTGGTCGGTGTCCACGTTGGAGCGGCGCAGCGGAACGGCCGTGCCGGTGTGGCTGATGAACTTGTCCACGCTCTTTCCCATGCTGTCTCAGACCTCCAGCAGATCGGACGGCGCGGCCAGGCGACCGGTGACGGCAGTTGCGGCGGCGACGAGCGGGGAGACCAGGTGCGTGCGGCCGCCCTTGCCCTGCCGGCCCTCGAAGTTCCGGTTCGAGGTCGAGGCGGCGCGCTCGCCGGGGGCGAGCTGGTCCGGATTCATGCCCAGACACATCGAGCAGCCGGCGAACCGCCATTCCGCGCCCGCGTCGGTGAACACCTTGTCCAAGCCCTCGGCCTCGGCTTCGAGGCGTACCTTCGCCGAGCCGGGCACGACCAGCATGCGCACGCCCTCGGCGACCTTTCGGCCCTTGATGACGTCGGCGGCGGCGCGCAGGTCCTCGATGCGTCCATTGGTGCACGAGCCCACGAACACGGTGTCCACGGCGATCTCGCGCAGTGGCGTGCCCGCCGTCAGACCCATGTACTCCAGCGCACGCTCGGCGGCGCTGCGCGCGTTCGGGTCCGCGAACGAGGCCGGGTCCGGCACCTGAGTCGCCCAGCGGCGCGCCCTGTCCGGGGTTGGTGCCCCACGTGACGAACGGCGTCAGCGTGTCGGCGTCGATTTCGATCTCGGTGTCGAAGACCGCGTCGTCATCGGTGCGCAGGGTCGACCAGTAGTTGACGGCGGCTTCCCAGTCCGTACCCTGCGGGGCGTGCGGACGGTCCTTGAGGTAGCCGAACGTCGTGTCGTCGGGGGCGATCATGCCCGCGCGGGCGCCGGCCTCGATCGACATGTTGCAGACCGTCATCCGGCCTTCCATGGACAGCTCGCGGATCGCCTCGCCGCGGTATTCGAGCACGTAGCCCTGCCCGCCGCCGGTGCCGATCTTCGCGATGACCGCCAGGATGACGTCCTTGGCGGTCACGCCCGGGCTGCAGATGCCCGAGCACGTTGATCGCCATCGTCTTGAACGGCTTGAGCGGCAGCGTCTGCGTGGCGAGCACGTGCTCGACCTCGCTGGTGCCGATACCGAACGCCAGCGCGCCGAACGCGCCGTGCGTGGAGGTGTGCGAGTCGCCGCACACGATGGTCATGCCAGGCTGCGTAAGACCCAGCTGCGGCCCGATAACGTGCACGACACCCTGATCCGCGTCGCCGAGCGAGTGCAGCCGCACGCCGAACTCAGCGCAGTTACGCCGCAGGGTCTCGATCTGGGTACGCGAGACCGGGTCGGCGATCGGCTTGTCGATGTCGAGGGTGGGGGTGTTGTGGTCCTCGGTCGCGATCGTGAGGTCGGCGCGGCGCACCGGGCGCCCGGCCAGCCGCAGCCCGTCGAAGGCCTGGGCGCTGGTGACCTCGTGCACGAAGTGCATGTCGATGTAGAGCAGGTCGGGCTCGCCTTCGGCGCGGCGCACCAGATGCGCCTCCCAGACCTTCTCCGCCAGGGTGCGGCCGCGTTCGGCCGCCGCTCCCGCGGCATTCGCTGCCATCGGTTTCTCTCCTTTGGATTCGCCGGCCCCGCCGTTGGGGTTCCCGGCGATCGGTGCTCGGCTTGCGCTGGCCTTCGTTCCACTCGGTAGGTACGAGCCTGTCACCGTCTCACTGGCCATCGCATTTGTGTCTCGTGATTTGAGATGGCAATATCGTTCCATGGACACCGCCCGCTCCGTGGACACGCCCCGTCCGCTGGACACCGCTCGCGCTGCAGACACAAGCCGTTCGACAGACGCCGGCCGTCCGATCGACGCTGCCACGGCGCGGTCGTTGGACACCGGCCGGTCGCTCGAGAGCGCCTCGAGCGGCGTCGGCGTGCTGGACAAGGCCGCCGCCGTGCTCTCCGCGCTCGAGGCGGGACCGGCCACGCTCGCCTCGCTGGTCTCGGCCACCGGCCTGGCCCGGCCGACCGCGCACCGGCTGGCCGTGGCGCTGGAGCACCACCGGCTGGTCTCGCGGGACATGCAGGGGCGGTTCATCCTCGGGCCGAGGCTGTCCGAACTCGCGGTCGCGGCCGGCGAGGACCGGCTGCTGGCCGCCGCCGGACCGGTATTGACGCAGCTGCGTGACCTCACCGGGGAATCGGCGCAGCTCTACCGGCGCCAGGGCGATATGCGCGTGTGCGTGGCTGCGGCGGAGCGCCTTTCCGGGCTACGCGACACGGTCCCGGTCGGCACGGCGCTGCCGATGGCGGCCGGATCCGGCGCGCAGATCCTGCTGGCGTGGGAGGACCCGGACCGCATGCACCGTGGCCTGCAGGGCGCGCGCTACACGGCGACGACGCTCGCGGGCGTGCGGCGGCGTGGTTGGGCACAGTCGGTGGCGGAGCGGGAGATGGGCGTCGCGTCGGTGTCCGCGCCGGTGCGCGGGCCGAACAACCGGGTGATCGCGGCGGTCTCCGTCTCCGGTCCGATCGAGCGGCTGACCCGCCAGCCCGGCCGACTGCACGGCGAAGCCGTGGTCGAAGCGGCAGCGAAGCTCTCCGAGGCGGTCAAGCGCGGCGCGTAGGGCGCACGCGCGAGTCGGTAGGTGGGCTGACGCCTGTGACGACGGCCGGGCTGTAGACCGATGGCCACCAAACTCCGGCCCACTGCGCCCACCCCGGCCAGCCGACCGGCGGATCGCCCACCTCTGCGCCGGCGAGTTCCGCGGCGTCGGGCTCCTCGAACTGCGCCCGCCAACGAGCGAGGTCGTCATCGCTCATCGGGAACGTCTGATCCGGGCTGCTCTGCTGCCGATGCGCGACTCTCTCGCGCTGGGTTGCTTCATCCACTGGCAGGTAGACGAGTTGGTAGCGCGCCCCCACCGATTCCGTCAGCCATTGGATCGCGGACCGTTCGATGCGGGCCCAGCAGCCGAAGTCCAGCACGACGTCGACGTCCACGCGCAACGCTTCCAGGGCGAGCCAGATCAACCGGCCCTCCAGGACGTTCCGCTTTCCGTCCGCGTCATTGTGGTTGAACAGCGGAATCATCCACTCGTCGGGCGTCAGGCGCAGCGCCCGTTGCTCGGCGGCCAGCTGCTTGGCCCGCCTGGTCTTACCCGCTCCCGGCAGACCAACCGTCAGGTACAACGTCGGCACGCGTGGATTCTGGCAGAGCGGCCGCCAACCGCACGACGGCTATTCGCGGCGCGTGCTGAAGATCGGCCGTCCGGCCGGGTCTGAATTCTTTGCGTTGCCTCTGGCCAGGCCGGTTCCGCAACGCCGGCAGTGCTCTGCGCCCCTTGACAGGTCAGAAAGCCGACGCGACCATCGCACCCGGGAGAGCGCTCTCCAATGCGATACCCACCCTTTCCCGGTAACTGGAGGCGCCAATGAAGGCACTCTCCTCCGCCGCGTCAGCGCATCGGAGACCCATACATCGCTACATCCGGGCTGTCACAGTCGCGACCACCGCACTCGGCCTCGCCGCGTACGCATTGGTCGCGACGGGTACGGCCGCCCACGCAGCACCGACCCTGCTGTCGCAGGGCAAGACCACGACGGCCTCGTCCGTCGAGAACGCCGGCACCCCCGCGGCCGACGCGACCGACGGCAATACCGGCACCCGCTGGTCCAGCCAGTTCAGCGACCCGCAATGGCTGGAGGTCGATCTCGGCGGGACCGCGACCGTCAGCCAAGTGATCCTGCAGTGGGAGACGGCGTACGCGACCGCCTTCCAGATTCAGACCTCGAACGACAACACCAACTGGTCGTCGATCTACTCGACGACTACCGGTACCGGCGGAACGCAGACCCTGAACATCACCGGCAGCGGCCGCTACATCCGCATGTACGGCACCACGCGCGCGACGCAGTGGGGCTATTCGCTCTGGGAGTTCCAGGTCTACGGCACCCTCGGCGGCAGCACCGGCAGTCCTAGCCCGAGCCCGAGTTCGACGCCGACCGGCAACTGCGGCACGGCTGATGAAGCGCTTGGCCAGCCGGCGACGTCCTCGTCGGTGGAGAACAACACCCTCAGCGCGCCCAATGCCTTCGACGGCAACGCGCAGACCCGCTGGTCCAGCCAGTTCAGCGATCCGCAGTGGGTGCAGGTGGACCTCGGCGTCGCGCTGCCGGTCTGTCGCGTGGTGCTCAACTGGGAGGCCGCGTATGCGACCGCGTTCCAGGTCCAGCTGTCCAACGACGGCACGAACTGGAACTCGATCTACTCGACGACCACCGGTACCGGCGGCGTCCAGACCCTCAACATCTCGGGCACCGGCCGCTTCCTGCGCGTGTACGGCACCGCACGTGCGACGCCGTACGGCTATTCGCTCTGGGAGGCGACGGTCAACACGGTCGGCGACGCAAGTCCCCCGCCGCCTCCGCCGCCCTCCACCAGTCCGGCGCCGGGTAACTGCGCGTGGATCAACTCGACGGCGCCGATCGCCACGCGCGTCTCTCAACTGCTCTCGCAGATGACGCTGGCTCAGAAGCTGTCGATGCTGCACGGTACCGGCGCGTCCTCGCCGTACATCGGCGACATGGCCGCGATCCCGTCGCTGTGTATCCCGGCGATGGGCTTCCAAGACGGACCGGCAGGTGTCGGTGACGGGATGGGCGGCGTTACGCAGATGCCCGCGCCTATCACCGAGGCGGCGACGTTCGATACCGCACTGGAGCAGCAGTACGGCTCGGCGATCGGTAACGAGTTCCTGATGAAGGGCGCGAACGTCGACCTCGGCCCGACGGTCAACATCATCCGCGACCCCCGTTGGGGCCGGGCGTTCGAGACCTTCAGCGAGGACCCGTACCTGGCCTCGCAGATGGCGGTCGCGGACGTGAAGGGCGTGCAGAGCCAGGGCGTCATGGCGCAGGTTAAGCACGCCGCGGTCTACAACCAGGAGACCAACCGCAACGCGCCGTCCGATAACGCGATCGTGGACGCGCGCACGCTCAACGAGATCTACCTGCCCGCGTTCCAGAACTCGGTGACGCAGGGCGCGACGGCCTCGGTGATGTGCGCGTATTCGACGATCAACGGCCACTACGCGTGCGAGAACCCGTCGGTGCTCAACGTGCCGCTCTATCAGGAGTCGAACTTCGGCGGCTTCGTCACCTCCGACTGGGGCGCGGCGCACTCGACCGTGCCGTCGGTCAACGGCGGGATGACCGTGGAGATGCCGAACGGCTACTTCTATGCCGACTTCCTGAACCAGGCGGTGGCCAGCGGTCAGGTGACGACGGCTCAGATCGACACGATGGTCACCCGGGTGCTGACGCAGATGTTCGCGTTCGGCCTGTTCGACCATGCGCCGATCGGCTCGCCGACCGCGACCGTCACGACGCCCGCGCACGCGAAGGTCGCGCTGCAGGGCGCCGAGGAGGGCACGGTACTGCTGAAGAACAGCGGGATCCTGCCGCTGTCCACGTCAGGGCTCTCGTCGATCGCGGTGATCGGTGTCGACGGCGGTGCCGGTACGCAGACGATCGGCGGCGGCAGCGCCACGGTCACCAGCCCCGGCACGGTCTGGCCGCTGACGGGAATTCAGAACCGGGTCGCCGGCTCCGGTGTCACGGTGAACTACAACGACGGCACGAACCAGGCCTCAGCGGTCAGCCTGGCGCAGAGTTCGAGCGTGGCGGTCGTGTTCGCCAGCGACAACTACGGCAACGAGGGCAGCGACGTCTCGACGATCAACCTGCCGAACAATCAGGACGCGCTGATCTCCGCGGTCGCCCAGGCGAACCCGAACACGATCGTGGTGCTCAACGACAACGACGCGATCCTGATGCCGTGGCTGAACTCGGTGAAGGCGGTCTTCGAGGGCTTCTACGACGGCCAGAACTGGGGCTCCGCGATCGCGGCGCTGCTGTTCGGCGACGTGAACCCGTCCGGCAAGCTGCCGGTGACCTTCCCGACCTCGCTCTCCCAGGTCCCGGCGAACACCGCGGCGCAGTGGCCGGGGGCGAACAACCAGGTGCAGTACTCGGAGGGGCTGAAGGTCGGCTACCGCTGGTACGACGCGCAGAACCTCACGCCGCTGTTCCCGTTCGGCTACGGCATGTCGTACACCAACTTCTCCTTCAGCAACCTGCAGGTCGGGGCGCTGAACAACAATCAGGCCACGGTCACGGCGACGGTGACGAACACCGGCAGCCGGGCCGGAACCGAGGTGGCGCAGCTGTACGTCGGCGATCCGGCCTCGGTCGGTGACGTGCCGCACCAGCTCAAGGGCTTCCAGCGGATCACGCTGAATCCCGGCGCGTCGGGAACGGTCACGTTCACCGTCGCAGCGCACGATCTCGCGCACTGGGACACGACTTCCAGCACGTGGCAGGCCACGGCGGGCACGTACCAGATCCTCGTCGGCGACTCGTCACGCAACCTGCCGCTGACCGGAA
>CAVQPP010000126.1:0-12879 GCA_963714445.1 uncultured Actinomycetota bacterium | reverse complement strand
TTTATGTCGTCTACTTGGTTCCGTTGCGTATTGCTGTCAGCGTGTTCACTGTGCCCGAGTTGAACACCGCACCGCCCTGGGCGGTGCCGCCGACGGCTCCGCTGCCTGCCGCGCCGCCGCGTCCCGCAGGGCGCGATGGTGCCGCCGTTCAGCTCGGCCAGGCCGTCCCGCCAGGTGCCTCCCGCGCCGCCCGGCGCCCGGCGCCGCCGCTGGAGGCGCCGCCGCCTTCCCCGGGGCTGCCTGGATTGGCAGCCGTGCTGCCCCGGGACCAGCGCATCGGCCGCATCCTCGCGGTGCAGGCGGACGGCTCGACGACGACCGTGGCCGAACTGCAGGACGACGCGTGGTTCGAGTTCTTCCCCGGCACTCCCGCCTGGTCGCCGCGCGGCGAACTCGTCACGGTCGTTACGAGCGACGACGCGTATCGCTTGCGGATCGGCGACCGCATCGTCACCCCAGAGAACGTGCAGGTTCGCGCGGTACTCGGCGTGGACGGCGATTACGCGTACCTATCGGCGTCGATCGACGACCCGATCCGGACACACGTCGTGCGCGTCGCGCTGCCCGGCGACGAGCGGCCGGAGCCCGGCGACCTGGAGCTGATCAGCTCGGCGGACGGCGTCAGCACCGCAGTGATCAGCGGTTCGCTGGCGATCGTCACCTCGGCGACGCTGGACGAACCGAACCGGCGCATCGCCGTCGTCCGGCTCGACGCCGAGGGACCGAAGCAGGTCAGTGAGCTGCGATCGGTGGCCGAGCAGCCCCGGATCATCACGCGGCCGCGCGAACTCGTGCTCGGCGAGCGCGGCATCCGCGGCATGCTCGTGCTTCCCGCGAACTACACGCCGGGCACGAAGCTCCCGGTGCTGCTCGACCCCTACGGCGGCCCGCATGGCCAATACGCCATCGCGTCGCATAACGCGTATCTGTCCCCGCAGTGGTTCGCCGATCAGGGTTTCGCGGTCATGGTCGCGGACGGCCGAGGCACGCCCGGACGCGGCCCGGCGTGGGATCGTGCGGTGCGCGACAAGCTCGCCGACGTCACCCTGCAAGACCAGGTGGACGCGCTCGAGGGGTTGCTGCAGCAGTTCCCGGACCTGGACCGCACTCGCGTGGCGATCCGCGGCTGGTCGTATGGCGGCTACCTGTCCGCGCTCGCCGTGCTGAAGCGGCCTGACGTGTTCCACGCGGCGATCGTCGGTGCGCCGGTCACTGACTGGCGGCTGTACGACACCGCTTACACCGAGCGGTACCTAGGCCACCCCGACCAAGCACTCGAGGTCTACAACGCCAACTCGCTCTTCCCGCACGCTGGTCCCGGCGCGTGGGAGTGGGCCGAGCCGCACCGGCCGATGATGATCATCCACGGCCTCGCCGACGACAACGTCGTGGCGGCGCACACTCTGCGTCTCTCCTTCGAGTTGCTGGCCGCCGGACGGCCACACGAGGTGCTTCCGCTCTCTGGCGTCACCCACATGACCCCGCAGGACATCGTCACGGAAAACCTGATGTCGCTGCAGGTGGACTTCCTCCGGCGCGCGCTGGGGTGAAAAACGGCGCCGTAGCGAAACCGTGACAACCCTTGCGTCAACCCGTCGTCTCTAGTGGGCGTTAGCGGAGCCTGCGAACAGTACTCTTTTCGGACGGGCAGTCATGAGTGGATCGGGTGCGCCTCGGAACGCGGGTGACGGCCGATGACCGTCGTTTCCGTCGGGGCAGGGATGAGCGACACCGCTGACAACTGGCCGGTCCTTGCCGAGTCCGAGATGGCTGGGCCCCCCTCCGGGCGCCGGCCGCTCGACGCGGACGAGGTGGCCGCCGAACTGTTCGCCGCGCACTACGGGCGACTGGCCGGCTGGTGCCGCAAACTGCTCGACGACGACGACACCGCGCACGAGATCGCCATGGAGGCGTTCACCCGGCTGCTCGGCCGGTTGCGCAAGGTGGATGACCCGGTCGGCTACCTGTACGTCATCGCCGCCAACCTGGTGCGCGACCACTGGCGCAAGACCCGCCGCGAGCGCGAGATGCTGCGGCACACGAAGCACACGTACTCGGCCGAGGGTGGCGAAGCCGAGTACCACGGCACTGATCTGCGCGCTCTGGTGGAGGCGCTGCCGGATCGGCAACGCGTGTCGGTGCTGCTCTACTACTACGCCGGGTTCCCGCTCGCGGACGTCGCCCGGCTGACGAACAGGCCTGCGGGCACGGTCAAAAGCGACCTGTTCCAGGCCCGCGCGCAATTGCGCCAAGCGCTGGACGGCACTCGATGAATAACAACCCGACCAATCCCGACGATCCGAATGGCGACCGTTACCCCGGCAATACCGGCGGCGAGCGACAATTCGGGCAGCCTCGGGGCAATGATGGCGACCGGGACCGACGCGACCCCTTCGAGGACTCGCTCGCCCAGACCTGGGACGCGCCCGACGCGTCCGTCGACCGGCGGCTACGTGCCATGGTCGGCCCGGTCACGCCGCTCTATCCGCCGCCCTACGGCTACGAGCGCGTCGTGCTGCGCGCCCGGCGCAGGCGCCATCGGACCGCGGCCATCGCCGCTGCCGCGAGCGTCGTCGCCGTCGCGGTGGTCGCTGGCGGCGTCGTCGCCGGTACGCGCCTGAACAATGGCTCGGTCGCGGTCGCCGGCGGGTGCGATAACGTCAGCCAGTCCGCGCCGGGCGCCGCGAAAGGGATCGACGGGGTCACCGGGATCGACCAGTCGGTGAACGTCGCAGACGTCACCAACATGGTGGACGTCGCTGACGCGCGGGGTGGATCGGTACAGAGCGGACCGAGCGGGATCGGTGCTGAGAGAGGGGTCATGGACCGCAAGTACGAGGTGGCGATCGGCGGGGTGCTCACCGCCGCCGCGCTATCGGTCGGCATCGTGGCCGGATGCAGCAGCAGCGCGAACGACAAGGGCCCCTCAGCCAACGCGACGCAGAGCGGCGGCCCGTCGTCGCCGAGCCAGTCGTCGGCCGGTTCGGTGACGCTGCCCGCGCCGAGCGGCAGCGGCACCACGACGCCCAGCGCCACCGGTGTGCCGAGGTGCCATACCGCCGACCTCTCCCCCGCGGTGAACATCGTCACCGGCTCGGCGGGCGCGGGCAGCGAGTCCATCAACATCAAGCTGACCAACCAGTCCGGCCACGATTGCACCGTCTACGGCTATCCCGGCATGAAGCTGGAGGACACCAACGCTTCAGGCCAGGCGACCACGGTGACCCGCAACCACAGCGCGAAGCCCGCGACGCTCACCGTGGCGAACGGCGGCTCCGTGGCGACGACCGGCCGCTTCGACTTCGACGTCCCGGCGAGCGACGAGCCGCAGACCGGTAACTGCGAGGCCCCCTCGGTTTATCTGGAGATCACTCCGCCGGACGAGACCACGCAACTGAGCACGACGATCGCCGGCGGCCCGGTGACGGTGTGCCAGCACGGCACGATCGACGTGTTGCCGTTCATCGCGGGCAGCACCGGCCCGAACCAGTAAGCAGGCAGAACGCTCAGGCCCAATAAGCAGAAAAGCAGATCGCCGATCAGTCAGTAACTGATCGGCGATCGGCTTTCGTCTTCTGGCCGGCTACGCCTTACGCCTGCCGCGACCGGCGCGCGGCCGTCCGTGCCCGCTCCTGCGCGGAGAGCACGAGCTTGCGGATGCGCACCGCCGCCGGGGTCACCTCGACGCACTCGTCCTCGCGGCAGAACTCCAGGCACTGCTCGAGCGAGAGCTTGCGCGGCGGCACGATCTTCTCGGTCTCGTCCGCGGTGGACGAGCGCATGTTCGTGAGCTTCTTCTCCTTCGTGATGTTCACGTCCATGTCGTCCGAGCGCGAGTTCTCACCGACGATCATGCCCTCGTACACCTCGGTGGTCGCCTCGACGAACAGCGAGCCGCGCTCCTGCAGGTTCGTCATCGCGAACGGCGTCACCACACCCGCGCGGTCGGCGACCAGCGAACCGGAGCTGCGGGTGCGCAGCTCGCCGAACCAGGGCTCGTAGCCCTCGAAGGTGTGGTTGGCGATGCCGGTGCCGCGGGTCTCGGTCAGGAACTCGGTGCGGAAGCCGATCAGCCCGCGCGAGGGCACCAGGAACTCCATCCGGATCCAGCCGGTGCCGTGGTTGGTCATCGTCTCCATCCGGCCCTTGCGGATGGCCAGCAGTTGCGTGATCGTGCCGAGGTACTCCTCGGGCGCGTCGATGGTCAGCCGCTCGACCGGCTCGTGCACCTTGCCGTCGACGGTCCTGGTCACCACCTGCGGCTTGCCCACGGTCAGCTCGTACTGCTCGCGGCGCATCATCTCCACCAGGATCGCCAGCGCCAGCTCGCCGCGGCCCTGCACCTCCCAGGAGTCCGGCCGCTCGGTCGGCAGCACCTTGATCGAGACGTTGCCGACCAGCTCGCGCTCCAGCCGGTCCTTGACCATCCGCGCGGTGACCTTCGCGCCCTTGACCCGGCCGACCAGCGGCGAGGTGTTGGTGCCGATGGTCATCGAGATGGCCGGCTCGTCCACGGTGATCAGCGGCAGCGGACGCGGGTCGTCCGCGTCGGCCAGCGTCTCGCCGATCATGATGTCCGGGATGCCGGCGATGGCGATGATGTCGCCGGGACCGGCCTGCTCGGCGGGCTTGCGCTCCAGCGCCTCGGTCATCAGCAGCTCGGTGATCTTCACCCGCTCGGTCTCGCCGTCGCGCTTGATCCAGGCGACCTGCTGACCCTTGCGGATCGTGCCCTGGTGAATGCGGCACAGCGCGATACGGCCGAGGAAGTTCGACGCGTCCAGGTTCGTCACGTGCGCCTGGAGCGGAGCGCCCTCTTCGTACGTCGGCGCCGGGATGGTCCCGAGGATCGTCTTGAACAGCGGCTGCAGGTCCGGGCTGTCCGGCACCTGGCCGTTGCCCGGCCGCTCAAGCGAGGCCTTGCCGTCGCGAGCACACGCGTAGACGATCGGGAATTCGATCTGCTCCTCGGTCGCGTCCAGGTCGAGGAAGAGCTCGTAGGTCTCGTCGACGACCTCGGAGATACGCGCGTCCGGGCGGTCGGTCTTGTTGATGACCAGGATCACCGGCAGCTTCGCGGACAGCGCCTTGCGCAGAACGAACCGGGTCTGCGGCAGCGGACCCTCGGAGGCGTCCACCAGCAGCACCACACCGTCGACCATCGACAGCCCGCGCTCGACCTCGCCGCCGAAGTCGGCGTGGCCGGGAGTATCGATGATGTTGATGACCGTGTCGGAGCCGTCGTCCGGCGACCGGTAATGCACCGCGGTGTTCTTCGCGAGGATGGTGATGCCCTTCTCGCGCTCCAGTTCGTTCGAGTCCATCGCGCGCTCGTCCACGTGCTGGTTGGACCGGAACGCCCCGGCCTGCCACAGCATCGCGTCCACGAGCGTGGTCTTACCGTGGTCGACGTGGGCCACGATTGCCACGTTGCGGATGTCATTACGCGTAGGCATGCCGGTAGTGTCGCTTCCTGGATCGGGAGGGTTAGGGCTTCGCCCCGGTCAGGGCCTCGTTGCCCCACGGGCAGACAGCGCCCCCTCCATGGTACCTGGCGGCAGGTGAATAACCCGTTGCGTCTCTAGCCGCTCCCTTGCTGTACTGCCGTTCGTCGAACTCGCCGAGTCCAGGAGACCAAGCATGCGCGGAGCTTTCATGTCCATCCAGCTGGGGATCAAGACCTATGCAAAGGACATGACGTTCCGTGAGTACGTTGAACTTGGGGATTCTGGCGCACGTCGACGCCGGTAAGACCAGCCTGACCGAGCGGCTGCTGCTCGCCGCCGGGGTCATCGACGAGCTGGGCAGCGTCGACGAGGGCAGCACGCAGACCGACTCCCTCGAACTGGAGCGCCGCCGCGGTATCACTATCAAGGCGGCAGTCGTCTCGTTCGAGATCGGCGGCGCGCCTGCTGACAATGTCACCGTCAATTTGATCGACACCCCCGGTCACCCGGATTTCATCGCCGAGGTGGAGCGGGTGCTCAGCGTGCTCGACGGCGCGGTGCTGGTGATCTCGGCGGTCGAGGGCGTCCAAGCGCAAACGCGAGTCCTGATGCGCGCACTTCAACGGCTGCGCATCCCGACGCTGATCTTCGTGAACAAGATCGACCGCGGCGGCGCGCAGCCCGATCGTGTGCTGCAAGGCATCGCCGAGCGACTAACGCCGTCGGTCGTCGCGATGGGATCGACGCGTGCCACGGGCACCCGCGACGCTGCTTACGCACCGTTCGCCGCCAACAATGCCGACTTCACATCCCGTCTCACTGAAGTGCTGACAGAACACGATGACGCATTGCTGGCCGCCTACGTAGACGACGAGTCCAAGCTCTCGTACGACAAACTGCATGCCGAACTCGCCGCGCAGACGAAGCGCGCGCTGGTGCACCCGGTCTTTTTCGGCTCAGCGATCACCGGCGCAGGCGTTGACGAGCTCACCGAAGCCATCAGAACGCTGCTGCCAGCCGCCGACAGCGACGCCGGCGCGCAAGTCTCCGGCACTGTCTTCAAAGTGGAGCGCGGACCGGCCGGCGAGAAGATCGCGTACGCGCGCATGGTCTCCGGCACCGTTCACACTCGCGACAAGCTTCGCTTCGGCAGCGGTCGCGACGGTCGGCGCCACGAGGCCAAGGTCACCGCGATCAGCGTGTTCGAACACGGCTCGGCGCCGCCGACCGACTCGGTCAGCGCGGGCCGGATCGGCAAGCTCTGGGGCCTGGCCGACATCCGCATCGGCGACGAGATCGGAGAACGACTCGCCAACCGCAGCAACGACCACCACTTCGCCCCGCCGACGCTCGAAACCGTGGTCGTCCCACGCAACGTCGCCGACAAGGGCGCGCTGCACGTCGCGCTAACTCGGCTCGCCGAGCAGGACCCGCTAATCAACCTGCGCCGTGACGACCTACGCCAGGAGATCTCGGTCTCCCTCTACGGCGAAGTACAGAAGGAGGTCATCCAGACAACCCTCGCCGACGAGTTCGGTATCGATGTCGAGTTCCGCCAGACCACGACGCTCCACATCGAACGCCCGACCGGCGTCGGCGCGGATTATGAGATCGGCGATAAGAACGGCAACCCGTTCCTCGCCACGATCGGCTTGCGCGTTGAGCCCGCGTCGGTCGGCAGCGGCGTGAGCTTCCGCCTCGGCGTCGAACTCGGGTCGATGCCGTACGCATTCTTCAAGGCGGTGGAGGACACCGTGCACGAGACGCTGCGTCAGGGCATCCACGGTTGGCAGGTCACGGACTGCGTAGTCACGATGACGCACGCCGGCTACTGGCCGCGGCAAAGCCACTCGCACGCCATCTTCGATAAGAGCATGTCGAGCACCGGCGCGGACTTCCGCGGCCTGACCCCGCTGGTGGTGATGAGCGCGCTGCAACAAGCCGGGACCGGCGTGTACGAGCCCGTGCACCGCTTCCGCCTCGAGCTTCCGGCCGACGCGCTCGCCGCCGTGATGCCGGCGCTGGCGCGCGTGCAGGCCATCGCCGACAAGTCCGTGACGCAAGGCACACTCTGCATCCTCGAAGGCGAGATCCCGGCCGCGCGCGTGCACGACCTGGAGCAAACGCTCCCCGGCCTCACCCGGGGCGAAGGCGTTTTGGAGTGTTCCTTCGGTCACTATCGGCTGGTGCGCGGACCGGCGCCGAACCGTCCGCGCTCCGATCACAATCCGCTCGATCGCAAGGAATACCTGCTTCACGTGCAGCGACGCGTGTAATAACCCTGCTGATCCCCTAGCGCCCCGATCGGCCCTCGTTCTGCGGGGCGCTAGGGGCGGTTAAGTAACGTTGCTTGCCCACGGATACGATCGGACAAACACGGAAGACCGGCAGCGGCGGCGGTGATCCACAGTGGCATTTAAGGGCGCCGACCGGCAAAGCCGGCCACTCCGACCAGCCAGCGGGTGAGAGCGGCAGCGTGTGAATTTGGTCACCATCATCACTGCGTGTGACGGCGCCCACTTTGCTCCGCCGCCGGCTCCACTAAAGTGCGTTCTCGCCGCAGACGAAGTAGACGCCGCAGACGAACTTGTGCTGCTTACTCCACCGAAGCAGGAGCTTGCACGAAGATGAGCACCGGAACCCTGTCGCCCGGACGGGCCAAGATCGACAAGCCCACGCTGCGGACCGACCGCTACTGGGTGGCCCCGCTGGTCACGTTCGTGATCTTCCTCGCGTTCATCGCGTACGCCACCTTCCGGGCGTTCCAGAACGACCACTACTACGCGTCGCCGTACATCTCGCCGTTCTACTCCCCGTGCATCTCCGACAACTGCGTCCCGATGCAGGGCGCCGGCGAGGTGCACTTCATCGGCAGCTGGTGGTCGTGGTCGCCGGCGCTGCTGGTGCTGATCGTGCCGCTCGGGTTCCGGATGACCTGCTACTACTACCGCAAGGCCTACTACCGCGCCTTCTGGCAGTCCCCACCGGCCTGCGCGGTCGCCGAGCCGCACGGCAACTACTCCGGCGAGCGCCGCTTCCCGCTGATCCTGCAGAACTCGCACCGGTACTTCTTCGCGCTGGCGGCGATCTTCAACATCATCCTGACCTGGGACGCGATCCTCGGCTTCCGCAACCCGAACGGCCAGTGGGGCCACATGGGCGTCGGCACGCTGGTCCTGGTCGCCAACGCCGGGCTGCTCTGGCTGTACACCGCCTCCTGCCACTCCTGCCGGCACATCATGGGCGGCCGCCTCAAGCACTTCTCCAAGCATCCGCTGCGGTACCGGGCCTGGGGCGCGGTCTCCAAGCTGAACACCCGTCACATGCAGCTGGCCTGGGCCTCCCTGTTCAGCGTCGCGATCGCGGACCTCTACGTGTTCCTGGTCTCGTCCAACGCGTTCAGCGACCCGCGGTTCTTCTAGAGTTCGAGAGATCAGGCGAGATAAAGCCATGGACACCTACGAATACGACGTCGTCGTCATCGGCGCGGGCGGGGCGGGCCTGCGCGCGGCGATCGAGGCACGCGCGCAAGGCAAGCGGGTCGCGATCATCTGCAAGTCGCTGTTCGGCAAGGCCCACACGGTCATGGCCGAGGGCGGCGCGGCCGCCGCGATGGGCAACGTCAACGCGAACGACAACTGGCAGGTGCACTTCCGCGACACCATGCGCGGCGGGAAGTTCCTGAACAACTTCCGGATGGCCGAGCTGCACGCGAAAGAGGCGCCGGACCGGATCTGGGAGCTGGAGACCTGGGGCGCGCTGTTCGACCGCACCAAGGACGGCAAGATCTCCCAGCGCAACTTCGGCGGCCACGAGTACCCGCGCCTGGCCCACGTTGGCGACCGCACCGGCCTGGAACTCATCCGCACCCTGCAGCAAGCCGTCGTCTCGTTCCAGCAGCAGGACGCCCGCGAGACCGGTGACCCCGAGTCACAGATCAAGGTCTTCGCAGAGCACACCGTCACGCGCCTACTCAAGGACGGCGATCGCATCGCCGGCGCGTTCGGCTACCGCCGCAACGACGGCGAGTTCGTCCTCTTCAAGGCTCCCGCGGTAGTCCTGGCGACTGGCGGCGTAGGCAAGTCATACAAGGTGACTTCCAACTCCTGGGAGTACACCGGCGACGGCCACGCGCTCGCCCTCCTCGCCGGCGCGACGCTCATCAACATGGAGTGCATCCAGTTCCACCCCACCGGGATGATCTGGCCGCCCTCCGTGAAGGGCATCCTGGTCACCGAGTCGGTCCGTGGCGACGGCGGCGTGCTGCGCAACAGCGAGAACAAGCGCTTCATGTTCGACTACGTCCCCGACGTCTTCCGTGCCCAGTACGCGGAGACCGAGGATGAAGCCGACCGCTGGTACACCGACCCGGACAACAACCGCCGTCCGCCGGAACTGCTCCCCCGCGACGAGGTGGCTCGCGCCATCAACAACGAGGTCAAGGAAGGCCGAGGCACCCCGCACGGCGGCGTGTTCCTGGACATCGCCAGCCGCCGTCTCCAAGGAGGAAATCCTCAAGCGGCTGCCGTCCATGTACCACCAGTTCAAGGAACTGGCCGACGTGGACATCACCGCCGAGCCGATGGAGATCGGTCCTACCTGCCACTACGTCATGGGCGGCGTCGAGGTCGATCCCGACACCCAGGCCTCCATCGTCCCCGGCCTCTTCGCGGCGGGCGAGGTCGGCGGCGGCATGCACGGCTCGAACCGTCTAGGCGGCAACTCGCTCTCCGACCTCCTGGTCTTCGGCCGCCGCGCCGGCCTAGGCGCCGCAGAGTACGTCGACTCCCTGGGCGCCACGCGCCCGGCCGTCAACGACGCCGACGTAACCGCCGCCGAGGCAGAAGCCCTCGCCCCGCTGGAGCAGACCTCCGGCGAGAACCCGTACACCCTGCACTCCGAGCTTCAGCAGACGATGAACGACCTGGTCGGCATCATCCGCCGTGAGCACGAACTCGAAGCCGCCATCGAAAAGCTCGCCGAGTTCTCCCCGCGCCGCGACAAGCTCGCAGCCACCGGCGGCCGCACGTTCAACCCCGGCTGGCACCTGAGCGCTCGACCTTCGCAACATGCTGCTGGTCTCCGAGTGCGTCGCCAAGGCGGCGCTCCAGCGCCAGGAGTCCCGCGGCGGCCACACCCGCGAGGACTACCCGGGGATGTCCGCCGAGTGGCGCAAGATCAACCTGGTCTGCTCCCTGGATCAGGACGGCAAGGCGCAAATCAAGCAGCAGCCGCTGCCGAAGATGCGCCTGGACCTGCTCAGCCTGTTCGAGAAGTCCGAGCTGAAGAAGTACATGACCGACGAAGAACTGGCCGAGCTCCCCGCACCCGCCCCGGCAAACACCGCGACTCCGGAGACGAAGTAGCCATGACCTACAAGGCGAAGTTCAAAGTCTGGCGCGGCGACGACACCGACGGCGACCTGCAGGACTTCACCGTCGAGGTCAACGACGGCGAGGTCGTCCTCGACATCATCCACCGCCTGCAGGCGACGCAGGCCCCCGACCTGGCCGTGCGCTGGAACTGCAAGGCCGGCAAGTGCGGCTCGTGCTCGGCGGAGATCAACGGCATGCCGCGGCTGATGTGCATGACCCGCATGTCCACCTTCACCGAGGACGAGACGGTCACCGTCACCCCGCTGCGCGCCTTCCCGGTGATCAGGGACCTGGTAACCGACGTGTCCTTCAACTACGACGAAGGCCCGCGAGGTCCCGGCGTTCGAGCCGCCCGAGGACCTCAAGCCCGGCGAGTACCGGATGGCAGCAGGTAGACGTGGAGCGCTCGCAGGAGTTCCGCAAGTGCATCGAGTGCTACCTCTGCCAGAACACCTGCCACGTGGTCCGCGACCACGAGGACAACAAGAAGTCCTTCTCCGGCCCGCGGTACCTGATGCGCATCGCCGAGCTCGACATGCACCCCCTGGACACCCGCGAGCGCCGGAACGAGGCCCAGGAAGACCACGGCCTCGGCTTCTGCAACATCACCAAGTGCTGCACCGAGGTCTGCCCCGAGCACATCAAGATCACCGACAACGCGCTGATCCCGATGAAGGAGCGCGTCGTCGACCGCAAGTACGACCCGCTGGTCTGGCTGGGCAACAAGATCACCCGCCGCAAGTAGCAGAACGCCGAAGTGTGCCCCCGTCCGATTTCGGACGGGGGCACACGCGCACCTGCGGACGGTTCGCGCGCCGGTCGTTGGGGCGTGAGGCGGCCCTGGCATGATGGGCCGGATCGTGGAAAACCACGGAATGAGACGCGGGACGAAGTGGTACGCGGCACACAATGGCGCGTGGCACAGAGTGGACCCGAAACGGGACGACGCGCGATGCGACGCGGATGGAGCGGACATGGCGGGCGGGAATCTGACGCGGGACGAGGCTCGGGAGCGGGCTCGGCTGATCACGGTGGATACGTACCGGGTCGAGCTGGATCTGAGCGGCGCGAAGGCAGCGGGCGCAAGCACGTTCCGGTCGTCGAGCACGATTCGGTTCTCGCACGCCGAGCCGGGAGACGCCGCGTCGACGTTCCTGGACCTGATCGCGCCGCGCGTGGTGTCGGTGACGCTCAACGGCCGCGCGCTCGATCCGGCGGAGGTATTTCGGGACTCGCGGATCGAACTGGTCGGGCTGGCTGCGGAGAACGAGGTCACTGTCATCGCCGAGTGTGCGTATAGCCGTAGCGGCGAGGGGCTGCACCGGTTTGTCGATCCTGCTGACGGCCAGGTGTATCTGTACACGCAGTTCGAGCCCGCTGACGCGCGGCGGCTGTACGCGAACTTCGAGCAGCCGGATCTGAAGGCGTCGTTCCTGTTCGACATCACCGCGCCAGCCGGGTGGCACATGTCGAGCAACGGTGTCGCGACGACGCGTCGGCCGGTTGTGGATGGCGCGGCGCGGTGGATCTTCGAGCCTACGCAGCGGATCTCCACGTACATCACGGTCGTGGTCGCCGGGCCGTACCACGTCGTACGCGACCACTACACGCGCAAGCTGCCGGATGGCACGACGCTCGAGATCCCGCTGGCCGCGATGTGCCGCGCCTCGCTGGCGGAGTCCTTCGACGCCGACGAGATTCACCGGATCACGAAACAGGGTCTTGATTTCTTCCACGAGATCTTCGACTACCCGTACCCGTTCGGCAAGTACGACCAGGCGTTCGTGCCCGAATACAACCTCGGCGCGATGGAGAACCCCGGCTGCGTGACGTTCACCGAGGAGTATGTATTCCAGTCGAAGGTCACTGACGCGTCCTACGAGGCACGCGCCGACACGCTCCTGCACGAGATGGCGCACATGTGGTTCGGCGACCTGGTGACCATGCGCTGGTGGGACGACTTGTGGCTCAAGGAGTCCTTCGCCGACTTCATGGGCTACTACGCGCAAGCCAACGCGACGCGATGGACGAACGCGTGGGTGACGTTCGCCAACCGC
>CAVQPP010000125.1:0-27184 GCA_963714445.1 uncultured Actinomycetota bacterium | reverse complement strand
GCAGACGCGCGACTCCGCGGCCGCGTCGAGCGGCGCGCTCTGTCTCTCGTCGCTCACCATGCGGCCGTCGCGCATGGTGACGACGCGCTTGGCGCAGGCGGCGATGTCGGGCTCGTGGGTGACCAGGCAGATGGTGATGCCGCGCTCCGGTTGAGCTGCTGGAGCAGGGCCAGCACCTCCAGGCTGGTGCGCGTGTCGAGGTTTCCGGTGGGCTCGTCGGCGAGGAGGAGCGGCGGGTCGGTGACGAGCGCGCGGGCGATGGCGACGCGCTGCTGCTGGCCGCCGGAGAGCTGGCTGGGCGTGTGGTCGCATGCGGTCGGCCGAGGCTGACCGCCCGGAGGGCGCTTCGCGCGGGCGCGCCGCTGGCGTCGCCACGGGACGCCGCGGTACTGGAGCGGGAGCTCGACGTTCTCGAGCGCGGTCGTGCGGGGAGCAGGTTGAAGCCCTGGAAGACGAACCCGATGAGCCGGTTACGCACCATCGCGCGCGCGTCGTTCGCCGCTCGCCGACGTCGATGCCTGCGAGCATGTAGCGTGCCGCGCGTCGGGCGATCGAGGCACCCGAGGATGTTCATCATCGTCGACTTGCCGGACCCGCTCTGCGCCGACGATCGCGACGAACTCGCCGCGGCCGAGATCCCGAGGTCGACGTTGCGCATCGCGTGGACGGTGACGGCCCCGGTGTTGTAGTCCTTCGACAGGCGCGCCAGCGCGATGAGGAGCCGCGGCCGGCGGCCGGCACGAGAGGGCGCGCTCATCAGAGACCTTTTCCTTCTTCTTGCTGTCTTCGGTCTCCTTCTCGTCGGTCACGACCTTGGTGCCGCCCGAGCGACGGACTCGGAGCCTCGGTGTAGATGCCGTCGGTGATGCCGATCGATACGACGCGCCGCGATCTTCGCTCTGTGGAACGCCAGCGAGAAGACCCTGTCGATCCACAGCATCCACACGCCACGGCGCGAGATGTTCTACTGGGCGACCGTGCTGGCCACCTTCGCGCTTGGCACGGCGGCCGGCGACCTGACCGCGGTGACGCTCCACCTGGGCTACTTCTCGTCCGGCATCCTGTTCGCCGTCGCGATCGCGATCCCGGGGCTGCTGTTCCGCGTGAAGGCGCTCGGGTCGGTCTCGGCGTTCTGGCTGGCGTACATCGTGACGCGGCCGCTGGGCGCCTCGTTCGCCGACTGGATGGCGGTCTCGAAGGCGCGCGGCGGGCTGAACATGGGGCTCGGGCCGGTGACTTTGGCCTGGCTGCTGGCGATCCTCGGCTTCGTGGCGTACTTGGCGATCAGCCGCCGGGACGTGCAGACCGACCTGGAAACCGAGTCGGACTAGCCGGGCATCGCCGAGTCAAGAAGCAGAGTCAAGAAGAACGAGCGCGCGGGTCATGCGACTTTGTAGGTCGCGCGCCTAACTTGGCTGGTATGACCGATGCACTTATCTTCGACGCGGTACGCACGCCGCGCGGCAAGGGCAAGCGGGGGTCGCTGCACAGCGTCAAACCCGTGACCCTCGCCTCGGGCCTACTGCGGGCGCTGGCCGAGCGCACGCACCTGGACACCTCCGCGGTGGACGACGTGGTGTTCGGGGTCGTCTCGCCGGTCGGCGAGCAAGGCTCCGATATTGCCCGCATCGCGGTGCTGGCCGCCGGCTGGGACCAGAGCGCGCCGGGCACCCAGCTCAACCGGTTCTGCGCCTCCGGCCTGGAGGCGGTGAACGTCGCCGCCGCGAAGGTGGCCTCAGGCTTCGACGACGTGGTCGTCGCGGGCGGCGTCGAGTCGATGTCGCGGGTGGCGATCGGCTCGGACGGCGGAGCGTGGATGGCGGACCCGGAGACCGCGATGGCGGTCAGCTTCGTGCCGCAGGGCGTCTCCGCCGACCTGATCGCGACGCTCGAGGGCTTCAGCCGCGCTGACGTGGACGGCTTCGCCGTGCGCAGTCAGGAGAAGGCGGCGAACGCCAAGGACAAGGGCTACTTCGACCGCTCGGTCGTCCCGGTGGTGGACCAGAACGGCCGGGTAGTGCTCGCCGCCGACGAGACGATCCGCGGGGAGACGACGCTGGCCGGGCTCGCCGGGCTCAAGCCGTCGTTCGAGTTCCCCGGGTCGCTCGGCTACGACTCGGTCGCGATCGACCGGTACCCGCAGGTCGAGCGGATCGACCACGTGCACCACGCGGGCAACTCGTCGCAGATCGTGGACGGCGCGGCTGCCGTGCTGATCGGCAGCGCCGAGGCGGGGCGGCGGCTCGGGCTGCAGCCGCGCGGGCGCATCGTGTCGTTCGGCGCGGTCGGCACCGAGCCGACCATCATGCTGACCGGCCCCGGGCCGTCCGCGCGCAAGGCGCTGGACCGGGCCGGGCTGTCGGTGGACGACATCGACCTCTTCGAAGTGAACGAGGCGTTCGCGGCCGTCGTGATGAAGTTCTGCCGGGACCTCGGCGTGGACGAGGAGCGGGTCAACGTCAACGGCGGGGCCATCGCGCTGGGCCATCCGCTCGGCGCCACCGGGGCGATCCTGGTGGGCACCGTGCTGGACGAGTTGGAGCGCCGCGACCTGCGGCGGGGGCTGGTGACGCTGTGCGTCGGCGGCGGCATGGGCGTGGCGACGATCATCGAGCGGGTGTGACCGTGACTGAGAACGCTGTGAAGCAGAATCTAAATCAGGAGACTGTCGAGCCGCACCCGGGCATCCGCCTGGTGCGCGGCGCGGACGGCATCGTCACCCTGATCATCGACCAGGACGGCCCGGTCAACACGATGCACGCCGAGTTCCGCGCGGCGCTCGGCGCGGCGGTGGACTGGCTGGAGGCGGAACGCGAGTCGTACCGCGGCGTCGTGGTCACCTCGGCGAAGAAGAGCTTCTTCGCCGGCGCCGATCTGCGGGAACTGATGCAGGTGACGGGCGCCGACGCCGACGAGGTCGTGCGCGGCGTGGAGCAGGTCAAGTCGTACCTGCGCCGGCTGGAGAAGCTCGGGCGGCCGGTGGCGGCGGCCGTCAACGGCAGCGCGCTCGGTGGCGGCCTGGAGGTCGCGCTGGCCTGCCACTACCGGTTCGTGCTCGACCGCGATGACGTGCGGCTGGGCTTCCCCGAGGTCACCCTCGGCTTGATCCCGGGCGCGGGCGGCATCGTGCGCACGGTGCGGATGATCGGAGTGCAGGCCGCTCTTCCGCTGCTGACCGAGAGCAAGCAGTTGCGCCCGACGGCGGCGCTGAAGGTGGGCTGGGCCGACGAGCTGGCAGCAGACCTCGATGAGCTGATGGCGAAGGCGCGGGCGTGGGTATTGGCGAACCCTGACGCGGTGCAACCGTGGGACGTCAACCCGAGCGCGGTCGGCGTCAAGGACCTGAAGCCGCTGGACCCCTCTTCGTACTCGCTGCTCGCGGTGGCTCCGGCCGTGCTGCGCAAGGAAACCCACGGCACGCTGCCCGCGCCGGAGAAGGCGCTGGCCGTCGCGGTCGAGGGCGCGCTGCTGGACTTCGACACCGCGTTGCAGGTCGAGGGCCGGTACTTCGTCGAGCTGGCCACCGGTCAGGTGGCGAAGAATTTGATCAGTACGTTCTTCTTCCAGCTGAACGAGATCAAGGCCGGCGCCTCGCGACCGGCCGGCGTCGAGAAGTACCGGACCGCGAAGGTCGGCGTGCTCGGCGCGGGCATGATGGGCGCGGGCATCGCGCAGGTCACCGCCGCAGCGGAGATCGACGTGGTGCTCAAGGACGTCGACATCGCGGCGGCCGAGAAGGGCAAGGCGGTCGTCGCGAAGGCACTCGACTCGCGCGTCGCGAAGAGTCGTCTGAGCGCTGAGAAGCGCGACGAGATGCTGAACCGCATCAAGGCCACCGACGACTACGCCGACCTCGAGGGCTGCGATCTGATCATCGAGGCCGTATTCGAGAAGCGGTCGATCAAGAACGAGGTCAACGCCGCCGCCGAGTCCGCCGCGCTCCCGGACGCGGTGATCGCGTCCAACACCTCGACGCTGCCGATCACCGGCCTGGCCGAGGCGGTGCGTGACCAGGACCGTTTCATCGGACTGCACTTCTTCTCCCCGGTGCCGAAGATGAAGCTGGTCGAGATCATCCGGGGCGCGAAGACCTCGGACGCGACGCTGGCCCGCGCGTACGACTACGTGCTGCAGATCGGCAAGACGCCGATCGTGGTGAACGACTCGCGCGGCTTCTACACCTCGCGCACGTTCGCCACGTACATCACCGAGGGTGTCAGGCTGCTGGCCGAGGGCGTGCACCCCGCGCTGATCGAGAACGTCGCGAAGAAGGCCGGCTTCCCGGTCGGGCCGCTGGCCGTGCACGACGAGGTGAGCCTGTCGCTCTCGCTCAAGGTGCGCGACCAGGCGCTCGCCGACCTGGCGGAGCTGGGCGAGCGGCCCGAGGCCGAGGCGACGCGCAAGGAGATGGAGAACGACCCGGCGTTCCGCGTCATAGCGGAGTTCGTGCGCGAACTCGGCCGTCCCGGCAGGGCAGGTGGCGCAGGGTTCTACGAGTACCCGCAGGACGCGCCGAAGCACCTGTGGCCGGAACTCGCGAAGCGATACACGAGGCCTGACGCTGGCGTCAGCGAGCAGGACGTGCGCGACCGGCTGCTGTTCATCCAGTCGCTGGAGACGGTGCGCTGCCTCGAGGAGGGCGTGCTCACGTCGAACCGCGACGCGAACCTTGGTTCGATCTTCGGCATCGGCTTCGCGCCGTGGACCGGCGGCGCGATCCAGTTCGTCAACTCGTACGGCGTCGAAGAGTTCGTCGCACAAGCCGACTACCTCGCGGACACATACGGCGAGCGTTTCCGGCCCCCGCGACTGCTGCGGGAGAAGGCTGCCAGGCACGAAGCGTTCTGATAGCTGAACCGTCAGCTGGCGGTTGGCAGACGGTTGATTGCGTGATCGCCGGTCGCCCAGAGGTACTGCACGGCGTAAGCCCGCCACGGTCGCCAGCCGGCGGCGTGGCGGGTTAGCGCCGCCGGGCTGCCGGGTAGGCCGAGCCCGCGCGCGGCCAGCCGGACTCCGAGGTCGCCCGGGACGAAGGCGTCCGGGTCGCCGAGTCCGCGCATCGCGATGATTTCCACGGTCCACGGCCCGAAGCCGGGCAGCGCCGCGAGGTGCGCACGTGCACGGTCCCAGTCGCCGCCGAGGCTCAGGTCCAGCTCACCGCTCGCGAGGGCACGGACCAAGCCGATCAGGGTGTTGCGTCGGGACTTGGGCATCGCGAGGGCTTCGGGGTCGAGTTCAGCGAGCGCCACAGCATCGGGGAACAGGTGCGTGAGACCGCCTGCCGAGTCGGCGACTGGCTCGCCGTGTGCGGTGACGAGGCGCGCGGCCAGGGTGCGGGCTGCTGCGGTCGAGACCTGCTGGCCGAGTACAGCTCGTACGGCGAACTCAGCTGCATCGACAGTGCGTGGCACACGGCGGCCGGGGCTCTTCTCGATGAGCGGTGCGAGCCGCGGATCGGTGCTGAGCTGTTCGTCGATGGCGATCGGGTCGGCGTCGAGGTCGAGCATCCAGCGGCAGCGGTTGACGGCGATCGCGAGGTCGCGGAAGTCGGCGAGTTGGAGTTGGCAGGCGATGTGGTCCGGCTCGGGGCGAAGCGATGCGATTCCGGGACCGTGCGGCAGTCGCAGAGTGCGGCGATAGGCGCCGTCGCGCCATTCCTCGACGCCTGGGACGGCGGTCGCGGCGAGGTGACCGAAGAGGTTGTCCGGGCAGAGTGGTGCGCGGAATGGGAGGCGGAAGGAGAGCGTCCCGGCGGTCGCGATGGTGGCGGTCTCAGCGAGGGCGGACCTCCCGCGTTTAGCCGTAGTAGCGCGGGCGCGCAGTTCGGTCGGCGAGAGTGCGAAGACCTCTCGTACTGTTTCGTTGAACGCGCGGATGCTGGCGAAGCCGGCCGCGAACGCGACTTCGGCCATCGGCAGCGTGCTGGTCTCGATCAGCAGCCGCGCGGTCTGCGCACGTTGCGCGCGAGCCAGGGCTAGCGGACCGGCGCCGAGTTCGGCGAGCAGTTGGCGCTCGATCTGCCGGGTGCTGTAGCCGAGTCGTGCGGCCAGGCCGGTGACGCCCTCGCGGTCGACGACCCCGTCGCCGATCAGGCGCATCGCACGGGCTACCGCGTCGGCGCGGTGGTTCCATTCCGGCGAGCCGGGACTCGCGTCGGGGCGACAGCGCTTGCACGCGCGGAATCCCGCCTGCTGCGCCGCGGCCGCGCTCGGGTAGAAGTGCATGTTCTCTGGTTTGGGCGGTACGACGGGGCAGCCGGGCCGGCAGTAGATCTTCGTCGTGAGCACCGCCGTGAAGAACCACCCGTCGAACCGGGAGTCCTTGGCCTGTACGGCGCGCACGCACCGTTCGAAATCTCCGTACACATTCCCCAGCCTCCGCCACCGCCGACCTGCGAGTCCAGCGGAAATCCGACATGGACGTCAGTTGCGCCCAGGCGGGCGTACGTGTCGGATTTCCGCTGGACCGGCCCGGCAGTGGTCTGGTGGACTGTCGCCATGACGACGATCAAGGACAAGGCGGACCAGTTCCACGCGCTGCACCGACGGGGTGAGCCGATCGTTCTAGCCAACGCGTGGGATGTGGCGAGCGCGCGGGTAGTCGAGGACGCGGGCGCTGCGGCGGTGGCGACGACCAGCGCGGGGGTGGCGTGGAGCCTCGGTGCCCCGGACGGCGACGAACTCGGCCGCGATCAGGCACTCGAGCTGATCGCGCGGGTGGCGCGTGCGGTGAACGTGCCGGTGACGGCTGACATCGAGAACGGGTTCGCGGAGACGACCGAAGGCGTCGCGGAGACGATTCGGGGCGTGCTGGCCGCAGGCGCGGTGGGCGTGAACATCGAGGACGCGGTCTACACGGCAGCCGGGTCCGAACTGCGTGCCGTCGCCGAACAGGCGCAGCGCCTGGCGGCCGCGCGTCAGGCCGCTGACGCTGCCGATGTCAACTTGTTCATCAATGCTCGGATTGACGTTTACTTCCACGCGGCCGGCGACCCGTCTGAGTGGCTGGATGCGACCATCGCTCGGGCGGCGGCCTTCATCGAGGCGGGTGCTAGCGGGATCTTCGTGCCTGGCGTCGCCGACACGAAGACGATCTCAGCGCTCGTTGACGCTATCGACGCGCCGCTCAACATCCTCGGCGGACCTGGCGCTCCTGCGGTCCCCGCACTCGCGAAGCTTGGCGTCGCGCGGGTCAGCCTCGGCTCGTCGATCGCGGCGGCGGCGTACGGACTCGTCGATCGAAGCGTGCGCGAAGCGCTTAGCGACGGGACTTACACGACTATCGAGGGCGGGCTCTCGTATCCGCAGCTCAACAAGCTGATCGCGGGCGGCTGAGCGCGCCAGGGGCCGCCGCGTCGTGAATAAATCATTCCCTCTCACGCGTGGATATGCGGGAGCGGCGCGCGGGTAAGTGGTGATCGCCCTGGACTGACGCCGCAACTTTCGAGAGAAGGTGTCGCGTTGAGCGCTACCCGCCGTTTTCGGGCCGCGATCCTCGGTACGGGGACCATCGCCGAGCTCGGCCACTTACCCGCCCTCCGCGCTTTGTCCGATCGCGTCGACGTCGTCGCGGCGGCGGACGTGGATCCTGACCGAGTCGATGCCTTCATCCGCAAGCACGACATCCCGGTCGGCTACACCTCGCTCGACGCGATGCTTGAGGAACAGCGTCCTGATCTGGTGCACGTCTGCACGCCGCCGTTCGCGCACACCGACGCCGTCGTGCGCGTGCTGAACGCCGGGGCTTGGGCGCTGGTCGAGAAGCCGCCGGCGCTTTCGCTCGCCGAGTTCGACCGCATCGAGCAGGCCGAGCGCGAAGGGGGTCCGTACGCGAGCGTGGTCTTCCAGCACCGGTTCGGTTCGGGCGCACTGCGGCTCGCCCGGCAGGTCGCGGAGGGTGAGCTTGGGCGGCCGATGGTCGCGCAATGCGACACGAGCTGGTTCCGGCCGCACTCGTACTTCGAGGTGCCGTGGCGCGGAAAGTGGGCCACCGAGGGCGGCGGCCCGACGATGGGCCACGGCATCCACCAAATGGACCTGCTTCTGGCCGTGCTCGGCGAGTGGGCGGAAGTGCGTGCGCTGGCCGGGCGGTTGGATCGGGCGGTGGAGACGGAGGACGTCTCGCTGGCGCTGATCCGGTTCGCGTCGGGAGCGGTTGCGACGGTGGTTAACAGCATCCTGTCGCCGCGTGAGGAGACGCGGCTGCGTTTCGACTTCACGGACGCGACCGTCGAGTTAACGCACCTGTACGGGTACACGGACGCGGATTGGGTCTATACGCCGGCGCCGCACGTGATCGACGATGCGGAGCGAATCGCGCGGTGGACGCGAAGTGAGGCGAGCGAGGCGCCGGGGGACGACAGTACGCACATAGCGCAGATGTCGTACGTGCTGGACGCGATGGAACGTGGCGAGCGGCCGCCAGCGAGTGGCGCGAGCGGACGTGCCGTGTTGGAGCTGATCACGGCGCTGTACCGGTCGGCGTTTACCGGGCAGCCGGTGCTGCGGAGTCAGCTTGGGGCGGGTGATCCCTTCTACCACCGATTGCATGGCGGAGTGGAGGGATGGGCTCCGGCCGGCGACACGCAGTCGAGTGAGCAGGGGTCGGCGCGGCTGCGGCGTGATGACGAGAAATCGGTGATCAGCGTCGAGGCGGGTGGCACGGAGGTGCTGCGTTACGAGTATCGGCCGCAGATCGCCGCGTTCGAATGCCCGAGTCCTTACTTCCATCCGCTGCGCACGCTCTCCGGCGGGACGGTCACCAACCATCGGCCGCACGACCACCGCTGGCATAAGGGACTGGCGATGACCGCGTCGCACCTCTCCGAGCAGAACTTCTGGGGCGGCGGGACATACGTGCACGGCGAGCCCGCCGGCCAGTACGTCAATCTGCCGAACGTGGGCCGAATGGAGCACGCGGGATTCGACGAGGTGACGGATGGCGGCGACGACTCGGGCGCGTCCGGGCCTGGCTTCGTCGAGACGCTGGACTGGATCACCTCTACCGATGAGCTGTGGATCCGGGAGCGGCGCACGCTGGGCGTGCGCGATGTCGAACCGGAAAGCGGCAGCTGGACGCTGGAATTCGGCACCGAGCTGCACAACGTGCGCGGCGAGAGTCTCGACTTCGGGAGTCCGACGGTCTTCGGGCGCGAACTGGCCGGGTACAGCGGCTTCTTCTGGCGCGGCCCGCGCTCGTTCGCCGGCGGTGCGGTGCGGATCTCGGGCGGACGCGAAGGGCAGACCGCAGCGATGGGACGCACGTCGCCTTGGCTGGCCTTCACCGGTGAGTTCGATGACCGCGATGGCGCCGCGACGCTGCTCTTCGTGCCCGATCCGGCGAATCCTGGCGACGAGCCGCGCTGGTTCGTACGCAGCGAGCCGTTCGCGGCCGTGAATCCGTCGCTCGCGTTCTTCGATCCGTTCGAACTGCCCGCCGACGAGACGCTGCGGCTGCGCTACCGCCTCGTCATCGCCGATGGGGCGTGGGATGAGGCGCGGATCGAGGCGTATCTGGAGGCGCATCCATGGTGAGTGCTGGCGCGCATGTTGTTGAGATGCCGTTGTTTCCTGGTGGGACGGCGGTCTCTGGGTTGCAGGTCTACGAGTGGGAAGCCGACGACGGGCTGTGCGGTGGTTCGCCGCACGTGCACTTGGCGTGCACGGAAGCTTACGTCGTCGTCGGCGGCGAGGGGTCGCTGCAAACGCTGACCATGCAAGGGCTTTCCGAGATCCCGTTGCGCGCTGGCACGGTGGCGTGGTTCGGTCCGGGGACGATTCATCGCGCGATCAACGGGGACGGCGCGTTGCGTGTCGTGGTCCTGATGCAGAACAGCGGGCTGCCGGAAGCCGGGGACGCGGTACTGACGTTCCCGCCGGACGTGCTCGCCGATACGGCGGCATACGCCGAAGCCGCGTCGCTCGCCGACCCGAACGGATCGCATGCCTCTGGCGAAGACGCAGCACACCGGCGGCGCGACCTCGCCGTGTCGGGGTTCCATCGGCTCGTCGAGCGGGTCGAAGCCGGGGACCGGGCGCGTTGGAGGAGTTCTACCGGCAGGCGTTGGCGTTACGTGCGGACCGGCTTCCGGCGTGGGAGGCGTTGTGGCGCGATGGTCCGGCAGCGGCCGTGCAGCGCACCGGCGAGCATTTGGTGACGTTGCGGCAAGGTGGGATTGACCACCTGCTGCGGGCGGCGGCGCAGGTGAGGGAGGCACCGGCGCCCGGAGAGCGGCGCTATGGGATGTGCGGGCGCTTGGACACGTACGACGTCGCGGCGGCTATCCGGCAGTAGTAGCGATGACAGCGATGGTGTTCACGCGTTGAGGAAGGCGGCGGCGCGGTCGCCCCAGGTGGTGAGGTCCGCGTAGTCGCCGGAGACGTGCAGCTGAGAGTTCGTCAGCAGCTCGTTCAGCTTGTGTGAGGTGGACAGCGGATGCGACGGGTCGTGGTCCCAGGCCAGGATCAGCGTCTCGTGCCGCAATGCGCGCAGCGCCTCGGGTTCCGGCAGGTCGGTCGCCGCCGAGCCGCGCATGACGTGTGGGTAAAGCTCCTCGCGGATGTCAGGCTCCGGCGGCGTGCCGGGAGCTGCCCCCTGGACCGGGGCGAGTGGTATGTCCCTGACCGCGTCGAGGAACATCGCGAGGCCGCGACGCTCGACGATGTCAGCGCTCGTGTTGTTCGCCTTGGCGATGGCGGGACGGGTCTCCCAAGCGGTCGGCGGGATGACGAGGACCATGCGGCGGAAGCGTTCGGGGCGGCGGATCGCCGCGTGCAGGAGCGTGCCGCAGCCCATTGACGCGCCCATCACGTCGGCCGGCTCTTGGCCGACTTTGTGGTCGAGGATCGCGAACAGGTCGCCTGCCAGGTACGGCCATGTGTAGTCGGTGTACTGCGGGCGGCCGGTGGACTGGCCGTGGCCGCGTGCGTCGTAGCGGACCAGGCGGCGGCCCGACGCCACGATCGGCGACCAGTCGGTGAGCGTCCAGTTGTCGTCGTTGGCGCGGCTGCCGGTCAAGCCGTGGGCGTAGACGACCGGCGGGCCGTCGCCGGCCTCGTCATAGGCCAGGACGACCTCGCCGATGTCCAGGGTCTTCTGCACGGCGGCAGGGTTCGGGCTCATCGTTCTGGTCTCGCATTCCGTTGGCGCGGTGCCGGTGCGGTGTTGATGCGGTGGCGGTACGTGAGGATTCTTCCCGGCGGGGCGTCCGTTCGTATAACGGAGGTCGACGGAAGGCGACGGACTAGACCGCGGCTCGACGCGGCAGCCCGTTCGGCGTCTCGGGGTGGACCGGAGGGCGCGCGTGCGCGCAGACTGGGGGCGTGCCCGAGCTACCCGAAGTCACCGCGCTGGCCGCGTTCGTCGCCGAGCGCGCCGGAGGGCTTGCCGTCGAGCGGATCGACGTGGCCGCGTTCTACGCGCTCAAGACCTTCGACCCGCCGATCACCTCGCTGGCCGGCGCGAAGATTCGGGGCGCCTCGCGGTACGGGAAGTTCCTCTCGGTGGACTTCGGCGAGCGCCACCTGATCACGCACCTGGCCAAGAACGGCTGGTTGCAGTGGCAGGACGAGTTGCCCACCGCGCCCGCCAAACCCGGCAAGGGTCCGCTGGGGTTGCGAGTGGTGCTCGAGGGCGGCAGCGGCTGGGACCTGACCGAGGCCGGCACCCAGCATCGGCTCGCCGTGTACCTCGTGAGCGACCCGCAGCAGGTGCCGGGTATCGCAAAGCTCGGTCCGGACGCGCTGTCCCCGGAACTCGACGTGGCGGCGCTCGGCGCGCTGCTGGCGGACCGGCGCAAGCAGATCAAGGGACTGCTGGTCGAGCAGACCACCATCGCCGGGATCGGCAACGCGTACAGCGACGAGATCCTGCACACCGCGAAGTTCTCGCCGTTCAAACTGGCCTCCAGCTTCACGCCGGAGGAAGTCGAACTGCTGCATACGACGATGCGCGCGGTGCTGACCGACGCGGTCAAGCGCTCGGTCGGGCAGCAGGCCGCGACGCTCAAGGCCGAGAAGAAGACCGGACTGCGCGTGCACGGGCGCACCGGCGAGGCCTGCCCGGTGTGCGGCGACACGATTCACGAGGTCAGCTTCGCGACATCCTCGTTGCAGTACTGCCCGACCTGCCAGACAGGCGGCGCGCCGTTGGCCGACCGCCGCCTGTCCAAGTTCGGGATTCGCAACTAGTTCTGTTCTGGTTCGCACAAGCCTAGCTAGCCCATGGTCTGACAGGTTGACCAGCCAACGCTGCTCTGGCAGGTGCACCAGCCGGTGGCGATCGTTTCGCCGCCCTGAGTCAGCTCCACGCGAACCCGCACCGAACCGTCCGCTTCCGTGCTATCAGGGAACGCACGCACCAGCGTCGGCTCGGACAGCTCGGCGTAGCGCTCGAAGTTCGTGCTGAATCGGATCATCGTGCTGCGACCCGGGTAGAGCGCGCAATGCGCGGCCTGACGCATCGCTTCGATGATGACCATACCGGGCACGTGGTCGACCGGGTGGTCGAACAGCACCGGGTGCGTCGGGTCGCAGCGCAGCAGCCAGGTGTTCTCGGTGTCGGTCGGAGTCAGCACCACGTCGGCCCGGATCTTCTTGCCCACCAACGCGGGTGACACCGGCTCAGGCAGCCGGGCCGGCGTGACCACCGGTGCGACGCCGGCACCCCCGCGGAGCCGACGGTAGGTGGCCGGCGTGACGCAGAGGGTCTCGCTGGAGCCGACGCCGACCGTCTCCAACCCCCGGCGCAGCTCGACGACGTAGCGGTATCCCTGCAGCTGGTCCTTGCGGTACCTCAGGTCGTAGCAGTTGACCGCGAGGATGATGTTCGTCGGCGCGCCTTCGCAGAGCAATCCGGCCGGTCCGATTTCGTACGCCATTTGACGCATGACGAAAGCATGATCAAGCGGGATACTGTAACCGGCGTGGCCGACCATGAGCCCCGCCTGTCGGACCGTTTCGGCGAAGAGCAACGGGTCGTGAACACCGAACGAGGTGCCGTAGTAGCTGTGGCCGCGGGGCCACTGCGCGGCGAGCAGGAAGGTGTTCGGCCGGTCGTCCGCGGCGAAGCCGGTGATCAGCACCTCGGCAACTGAGGCGCGGTGCACGAACCGGCGCGGCACGGGCTGCTCGAAGAACTCGGAGCGCGCGGATGCGGTCTCGACGAGCTCGAGGGAGCGGGTGCTCGCGGAGTTTTGCGGTACTGCAGAGCCGGGTGACGACGGTTTCGCAACTGAACCGATCATGTCTGAGCCCTCCCCGAGGACGCCCTGGCTGGCGTCTGATAGCAAACAAACCTACCAGTAGGATTGTTTCTTCGGCAAGGGTCAGATTTTGTCGAGACAGCCCTGTTCAGATGAAGTTCTCAGTGGATACCATCTGTTCACGCAGGCAGTGAAGCCAGCGAGGGGTGACCAGACCCACTGGCGGGTAATACCGTCTGTGTGGTTTGATCATAGGGGCGGCGACAAAGCGAAAGCGGTTGGCGATGGCACAACAGGAACGAGCAGTACGGACCAAGGAGGCGGTGGTGACCGCGGCGGCCGAGGCCTTCGCGGAAGCCGGCTTCCTCGGCACCAGCATGGCGGACATCTTCGCGCGGGCCGGGGTCACCAAGGGCGCGCTCTATTTCCATTTCGCGTCCAAGGAAGAGCTGGCCACGGAGATCGTGAACGGCGAGGAGGCGGAGGCGGCCAAGCTCGTGCAGGACGTCTTCTCGACCGACAGCCCGCCGCTGCAGAAGGTGATCGACATTACCTTCCGGTGGGCGCGGGAGATCCAGACGAACCCGATCGTCCGCGCCGGCGTGCGGCTGATCATCGAGCAGGGCACCTACAACAACCCGATGCCGGTGCCCTACGCGCAGTGGGAGAGCATCGTGCTCGAACTGCTGGCCAGCGCGCAGGAACGCGGCGAACTCGAGCGAACGGTCGACGCCAAGGCGATGGCAGAGTTCATCGTCTCCGCGTTCACCGGGGCGCAGATCGTCTCCCAGGTCGTCACCGGCCACGAGGACCTGATCCAGCGGGTCGAGCGAATGTGGCAGCTGCTGCTGATGGGCATGCTGCCGCAGGGAGCGCCGATCATCTTCTTCCCACGCGTCGATCGGTGATCCTGGTCACCGGGGCCACCGGCACCGTCGGCGGAGCCGTGGCGCGCAGCCTGGCCGGGCAGGGGAGCCCGGTACGGCTGCTGGCACGCGATCCGCGGCGCGTCGAGGTGCGGGGCGCTGGTGATGATGGTTCTGGTGTTGACACTGCTGTAGAGATAGTGAGCGCGGATTACGCCGATCCACGGGGGCTTGAGGCGGCGTTCCGCGGCATCACGCACGCGTTTGTGGCGACCAACAATCCACTGCGTCCCGAGCACGACACGAACCTGCTGGCGGCGGCGCAGCAAGCGGGAGTGCAGCGCCTGGTGCGGCTCTCCGCGCTCGCCGTCCAGGATCCGGAAGCCAGCGATCTGATAACCGATTGGCACCGGGACTGCGAGCAGGCGGTCGCGGCTTCCGGGTTGGCCTGGACGTTCGTGCGGCCGCGCGCCTTCATGTCCAACTGGCTGATGTGGGCGGACTCGGTGCGTGCGGGCGTGGTGCGCACGCCGTTCGGACATGCGCGCAGCGCGTTCGTCGATCCACGCGACGTCGCCGAGGTCGCCGTAAGGGCACTGACCGAGTCGGGCCACGAGGGACAGGCGCACCCGGTGACCGGTCCGGTGGCTATCAGCGCGTTCGAGCAGACCGGGCAGTTGGGCGAACTGCTCGGCAGGAAACTGATATTCGAAGAGATCACCCTCGAGCAGGCGTGCGCGTTTCACGCCAAGCGATACCCGCTGCCGATCGCTGAGGCGATCACCGAGTGCACGCGCCGTCTGGCCACCGGCGCGAAGAGCGGGGTCGAACTGACGGTCGAGAAGCTGACCGGACGGCCGGCCCGGACCTTCCGGCAGTGGGCGCGCGACCACATCGCGGCATTTAGATAGAACAGAGCTCAGATAGGACTCGTCCGACGGGGCCAGACGGGCAGCGTTGATACGTCAGCCCTCAGTTCCCTCAGTCATGACTGTTCGGCGCCAGGATTTCGAGCTGCCCGAGGGGTCGTAGCGGGAGATCTCGCCGGACCGTGCGAGGCCTTGCAGCAGCAGCCGCCACACCGACGTCAGCGTCTCGGTGTGGAGCTGCTCGGGCGAGCGCCGGAAGACGAGTTCCATGCCGGTGAGGATGGCGGCGAGCGGATTGGCGCGCGAGCCGGATTGGGCCGCGCCGTCGGGATCGACCGCCTCGGCCCCGGGCTTGCGCAGCAGTTCCTCTACCAGCGCACTCCAGTCGACGCGCAGCCCCTCGGTGCGCTCGGGGAAGAGGTCTGAGTCGCCGCCCAGCCGCAGTCCCGCGCGAAGCACCGGGTCGTCGGCGAGCCGGCCGACGAGCGCGTGGCTGAGATCTATCAGGATCTGCAGCGGCAGCTCGACGTCACGTCGGCGACGCGCCTCGGCGAGCAGAACCTGCAGCGTATCTGCGGCTTCTGCGATGACGGCCTGCGCGAGCTCGCGTTTTGACGAGAAGTGGAAGTACAGCGCGCCTTTCGTCACCGTGGCCCGCCGGGTGATCCCGGACAGCGGGGCGGCGGCGAATCCGTCGCGTTCGAAGATCGATGCTGCGGCGCGGATGATCGTCTCCCGCGTGCGCTCGGCTCGCTCCTGCTTGACCACTGACTGCTCCGGATCCAGATCCACGGCGACCCTCGCCGTCGCCGTACACGCTGCGCCGGGACGCGGTCTCCACCCTGAGCACGCTCGCCTACGGATCGGACACCACGTCGGTAAACTCCCCGACAACTAAATCATACCATCCCAGCGGTTTTCCCTGGCAAGACCCGTCGAGCCTCGTTCTGAACTGAGCAAGCATCGTTGAACAGTCCGCCGAATGGCTTGTGAGCGCTCGCGTGCAATGGTAAAAACCACACGGATGGTTTTTTATCTCAGGGCCGCTGCCGCGACCCTGGAGTCCTCGGGGATGAGGAGGGGACCGTGCAATTCGCAGTGCTCGGACCCATCGAGGTTCACGACCGCGAGGTCGATGTGACCCCTGCCGCCGCCATGCCGCGGCGGGTGCTGGCCACCCTCCTGTTGCACGCTGACCAGGTGGTGCCGATTCCGACGCTCATCGAGGAGCTCTGGGACGACGAGCCGCCGAGGCTGGCCCGCAAGACCGTGCAGACCTACGTCTATCAACTTCGAAAGGCGCTGGCCGGCGGCCCGACCGGGGAGGGCCGCCAGCTGCTGGAGACCCGTCCGCAGGGCTACCGGATCCTGCTGGAGGCCGGCGAGCTGGACTTGCGCGTCTTCGAGCAGAGGGCGCGCACCGGCCGATCCGCGCTGGCCGCAGGCGACGTCGACAACGCGGCGACCTCGCTGCGCGACGCGCTGTCGGTGTGGCGCGGCGACGCGCTGACCGACCTGGTGCCGGGCCCGGTGCTCTCCGCCGAGGCCAGTCGGCTCGAGGACACTCGGCGCGGAGTGCTGGAGCAGCGGGTCGAGGCGGACCTGCGGCTCGGCCGTCATCGAGAGCTGATCGGCGAGCTCAAGGCTCTGATGATCAGGTACCCGGGTCATGAAGAGTTCTGCGCTCAACTGATGGTGGCCGCGTACCGCTCCGGACGGCGCGACGAGTCCCTCTCCGCCTACGACCGATTGCGCCGGCTCGTAGTCGAGCAAACCGGACTCGAGCCCTCGGAGCGGCTGCGCCGACTCCAGCACGCGGTGCTGGTCGACGCGCCGTCACTCTCGGCGCCCGACCCGAGCACCGCGCCGCCGACACGTGACGCGCCCGCCGAGCTTCCGCCCGCGCCGGAGAACGTCGTCGGGCGCACACATGATCTAGCGCTGATCGGTGCGGCCGTGCGCCGCCGCCCCGGCACCACCGCCCCCGGACTTGCTGTAGCTCGCGGGCGGACCGGGCACCGGCAAGACCACGACCGCGCTGTTCGCCGCGCACCGGCTGCGCGACAAGTTCCCGGACGGGCAGCTTTTCGCGACCCTGCACGGCGAGGCCGGCGTACCGATCGATCCGCTCGTGGTACTTCAGGGTTTCCTACGCTCGGTCTGCGCCGACGAGCCGCCAGCCGCACTCGAAGCAGCCGCGCGCAAGTTCCGCAGCTGGACCGCTGACCGGCGGGTACTCGTCGTGCTGGACGACGCGGCCTCGACCGCGCAGGTGGCCCCGCTACTGCCCAACGGCAAGGGATGCAGCACGCTGATCACCAGCCGACGGCTGTTGCCCGGCTTGCCGGGCGCCGCAGTGGTGCAGCTCGGGCAGCTCGATGACGGCGACGGATTCCAGTTGCTCTCGCTCGTAGCGGGAGAGGCCAGGGTGCTGCGCGATCCGGAGTCCGCGCTGGAGCTGATCGATCTCTGCGACCGCAATCCGTTCGCGATCCGGGTCGCCGGGGAGCGGCTGGCGGCTCGTCCGCTGCTGAGCCTGAGGGAGTTCGTGGATCGGCTGCGCGCGGAACAGTGGCGGCTCAGCGAGCTGTGTGTCGGCACGCTCGACGTGCGCGAGCAGTTGCTCGAGGCCGGTCGGCGGCTGGATCGCCAGGATCGCAAGGCGCTGCGGGCTATCTCCCAGCTCGGGGACGGCGACTTCGACCTCAAGCGGGTGATGGAGGCGCTGGACGCGGACGAGCACGACGCCCGGCGCGTGATCAACAGCCTGATCGACGCGTTCGTGATCGACGACGTCGGCGTCGGGAGCGACGACTGGCCGTGGGCGAGCCGTCGTTTCCGGCTGGCGAGCCTGCTGCGGCTCACCTGGAGCGCCGCGTCGGCTGGCGAGACCGAGCCGTCGCGCGCACGGCGGCATGGCGTGCTCTGCCGATCCGCCGCGCGGCCACATCAGGCGTACACCGTCAGACTTCTGCGATACTCGTGCGCCGGCTGGACGATGAACGGTCCCGGTCCTCGGCAGTAGCCGACTCATCGGTAAGCAAGCCGCTTGAGAAAGCGTTTGCCGGGCTAGAGGCACGCCAAAGCGGGCTTGAAGTGCGGCAAAGGCACCAGAGGTCCCTGGGCTTCTTAAGCGCCTCACAAGCTGACAGCCGGACGCTCAGCAGCATGACGATCCTCTCCAGCGGCCCGGCTGTCACCGAACTGCTGGCACAGCAGGTGGATGCCGCCATCGAGGAGGCTTCCCACCCGCACGCCGGTCATCCACCCGCCGTTCACCCACACAGCCTGCGCGAGGCGACCGCCGACCTGCGCCGTCGCCAGCTCCAGGCGTATCAGGGGCCGAGTGCGCAGGCCTCGGAGCGGCAGCGCGCCAAGGGCAAGCTCACCGTGCGCGAGCGGCTGGAGTTGCTGTTCGACGAGGGATCGTTCAACGAGATCGAGACGATGCGGCGGCACCGGGCGAGCGGCTTCGGCCTGGAGAAGCAGCGCCCTTACACCGATGGCGTGGTCACCGGCTGGGGCACCGTCTACGGGCGCACCGCCTTCGCGTACGCGCACGACTTCCGCATCTTCGGCGGCGCGCTCGGCGAGGCGCACGCGGAGAAGATCCACAAGGTGATGGACCTGGCGCTGGCCGCCGGAGCGCCGATCGTCGGGCTCTGCGATGGAGCCGGTGCCCGGATCCAGGAGGGCGTGACCGCGCTGGCCGGCTACGGCGGGATCTTCCAGCGCAACACCCGCGCCTCCGGCGTGATCCCGCAGATCACCGTCATCCTCGGGCCGTGCGCCGGCGGAGCGGCCTACTCCCCCGCGCTGACCGACTTCATCTTCATGGTGCGCGACACCTCGCAGATGTTCATCACCGGACCGGACGTGGTGCAGGCGGTGACCGGCGAGAAGATCAGCCAGAACGGCCTGGGCGGCGCCGACGTGCACGCCAGCGTCTCCGGCGTCGCAGGGTTCGTGCACGATGACGAGGTCGAGTGCCTGGCGGACGTGCGCTACCTGCTCTCCGTGCTCCCGCAGAACAACCGCGGCCTGCCGCCGCGCCGGCCCACGAACGACCCGGCCGACCGCCGCGCCGAGGGCGTGCTCGACGTGGTGCCGGTGGAGCCGCACCGCTCGTACGACATGCGCGAGGTCATCGCGCGGATCGTGGACGACGGGGAGTTCCTGGAGGTTCAGGAGTTCTGGGCGCGCAACATCCTGTGCGCCTTCGCGCACCTGGACGGCCAGGCGGTCGGCATCATCGCCAATCAGCCCTCGGTGCTCGCCGGGGTGCTGGACATCGACTCGTCGGACAAGGCCGCGCGGTTCGTGCAGACCTGCGACGCGTTCAACATCCCGCTCGTCACGATGCTCGACGTGCCCGGGTTCCTGCCCGGCAAGGACCAGGAGCACAACGGCATCATCCGGCACGGCGCGAAGCTGCTGTACGCGTACTGCGCGGCGACCGTGCCGCGCATCCAGCTGATCCTGCGCAAGGCATACGGCGGCGCGTACATCGTGATGGACTCGCGCTCCATCGGCGCCGACCTGTCGTTCGCCTGGCCCACCAACGAGATCGCGGTGATGGGCGCGGAGGGCGCGGCGAACGTGATCTTCCGCAAGGAGATCTCCTCCTCGCCGGACCCCGAGGCGACCCGGGCGCGGCGGCTGCACGAGTACCGCAATGAGCTGATGCACCCGTACTACGCCGCCGAGCGCGGGCTGGTCGACGACGTCATCGATCCCGCAGATACACGCAAGGTCCTGATTCGCTCGCTTGCCATGCTCCGGCACAAGCACGCCCCGCTGCCCGAGCGCAAGCACGGAAACCCACCGGTGTAGGTCGACATGACTCTGATGGACGAGAGCAAGACCGCCGGCGACAAGACCGTCGGCATCGAAGCGTTCTGCCCGTTCACGCAGAACCCTGATTCGGCGGCGCCGCTGACCGCGGACGGCGCCTACACCAGCGACGTGCTGCGGATCGTGCGCGGGACGCCGAACGCGCAGGAGCTGGCCGCATTGGTCGCGGCGCTGATGTTCACCCGCCGCGCGCACGACCGCGCGGTGCATGACGGGACAGGGCTGGACAACCCATCAGACGAAGAGAACCACCGGCCAGGCTGGCTGCGGGAGGGCTACATGACTCCAGCCGCGTGGACCGCGGGGCCGTGAACGGCCCTGGGCGTCCGGCCCACCGGTCGATATCTCAGCGAACCGGGCTCGCCGCGTGCGGGTCGGCAGGAAGGAGAGCCTCGTGGCCACCAACAGGACGGGGAACGCTAAAGCAGCGGGTACTGCCAGAGACGGCCGTACGCAGCTGCGCGCCGTACCGACGGGCGCGTCAGTCGCCAGACTGCGCTACCGCACGGTGCATGGTTACAAGCGTGCCTTCCGGATGGCGGGAAAGGGGCCGGCGATCCTCCTGATCCACGGGATCGGGGACTCCTCGGAGACCTGGGCGCCGATCATCCCCGGGCTCGCGCAGCACTACCGGGTGATCGTCCCGGACCTGCTCGGCCACGGCCACTCGGACAAGCCGCGCGCCGACTACTCCATCGGCGGCTACGCCAACGGCATGCGCGACCTGCTCTCCGTGCTCGGCATCGACCGGGCCACGCTGGTCGGCCATTCGCTCGGCGGCGGCATCGCCATGCAGTTCGCGTATCAGTACCCTGAGCGCACCGAGCGGATCGTGCTCGTGTCCAGCGGCGGCGTCGGCCGCCAGGTCTCCCCGCTGCTGAAGGCCGCGTCGCTGCCCGGCTCGGAACTGGTGCTGGCCGCGCTCAACCTGCCCGGCATGCGCTCGCAGATCGGCGCGCTGGTCAAGCTGCTGCAGATGAGCGGCACCCGGCTGGGCATCGACGGCGCCGACGTGCTGCGCGTGGTCGACGCGCTGCCGGACGGCACCTCCCGCGCCGCGTTCACCCGGACCCTGCGCGCGGTGGTCGACTGGCGCGGACAGGTCGGCACGCTGCTGGACCGCTGCTACCTGACCGAGGGCATGCCCACGATGCTGATGTGGGGCGACAAGGACCCGATCCTGCCCGCGGTGCACGCCGGAATCGGGCACGTGGCGATGCCGGGCAGCCGGCTCGAGCTGTTCGTCGGCTCCGGCCACTTCCCGTTCCACACCGAGCCGCAGCGCTTCCTCAACGTGCTGCGCGACTTCATCGAGAGCACCGAGCCCGCGCACTTCTCCGCCGAGCAGTGGCGGCAGATGCTGCGCAACCGCAAGCCGGAGCTGCGGCCAAGGACGTCCGCGCCCGCCCCCCACGATGCGCAGTCCGCCGGGAAGGGCGCCGGTATCAGCGCCCTGCGGCGAGCCGCGTGACGCGGAACCGACGCGCGAAGTCCCAAGTCCGAAGTCTCCCACCAGGAGGGCGAACATGACCCGATACCTCTCCACGCCGCGACCCGGCGCGCCGACGTCGGGCGTGAAGATGTTCTGCTTCCCGTACGCGGGCGGCGGCGCCTCGATCTACGCGAACTGGCAGCGCACCCTCGGCGCCGGCATCAGGGTGATGCCGGTGCACCTGCCCGGCCGCGAGGGCCGGATGGCCGAACAGCGGTTCACCGACCTCGATCAGCTGACCGAGGACCTCGACTGGGAGCTGGACGAGGAGCTGGACGAGCCGCACATCTACTTCGGCTACAGCATGGGCGCGCTGATCGCGTTCAGCCTGGCACTACGCCGGTTCGAACGCGGCGCCAGCCTGCCGCGGGCGCTGGTGCTGGCCGCGTACCGCGCGCCGCATCTGACGCCGCCGAAGATCGGTGACATCGACGCCCCGGACACCGAGCTGGTCAAGGCCCTGACGGCGCTCGGCGGCATCCCGGACCAGGTGCTCAAGCACCCCGAATGGCTCAGCACACTGATGCCGATAGCGCGGGACGACCTGGTGCTGTGCGCGACGGTCCCGCCGAAGGAGCAGCAGCCGATGCCGGTGCCGTTCCACGTCTTCGCCGGCCGCGAGGACCCGCTGGTCTCCCCGATCGAGATGAGCGAGTGGTCGCGGCACACCGCGGACGAGTTCGAGATGCGGATCCTGCCGGGCCGGCACTTCTTCATCAAGGACCGCGAGACGCACTTCCTGGACCACTTGTCGCACACGCTGGACCGGTATGTCGGCGCCAGGCGAGCGCTGGTCGGACTGGCGCCCGCGGCCTGACCCGATGACTCGCCCAAACGTGGTTGATCGGTCGGCAGCGCTCGCCGGAGCGCTGCCGACCGATCGTCTGTGGGGGCCCGAAGCGGGTTCGAGCCGCTCGCCAACCTGACAACTGTATCAGAACTCAGATAGGACTCGGATATTTCCGCCCGGGGCGACCTGGGCGGCCGGCCCGCCGCTGCCGCCGGCAAAACGAACCGCAAGACCTGCTTTAGCAGATGTCTCAATGCTCAGGGGTGGACGTATTTCCCCACTGACGCTCTGGAGTACTTCATGCGTTGGGACAACTTGTACGTGGCGGGCTTCGGCGCCTATGTCCCGGAGAAGATCGAGACCGCCGAGCAGGCGGTCGCCGAGGGCAGGTACACCGAAGGCGAGCGGATCGCCAACGGTATCCGGGCCGTGCACGTCGCGGACCCGCAGAATGAGGCCCCGGGTGTCATGGCGGCGGCCGCCGGCCGCCAGGCGGTCGAGCGCTCCGGAATACCGCACGAACGGTTCGACCTGGTCGCCCACGCGGGCGTCGGTCACCCCGGCCAGGTCTTCTGGACCCCGGCCTCGTACGTGCACGACAACACCGTCGGCGGCACCGCAGCGGCGATCGAGGTGAAGCAGGGCTCGAACGGCGGCCTGGCCGCGCTGGAGATCGCCGCCTCGTGGGTGGTCTCCCGGCCCGGCACCGCCGCGCTGATCACCGCCGGCGACTCCTTCCACCTGCCCTACTTCGACCGCTGGAACAGCGATGACCAGCAGGTCTACGGCGACGGCGCGGGCGCCGCGGTGCTCTCCACCGACGGCGGCTTCGCCAAGGTGATCGCCACCGCGTCGATCGCCGACTCGACCCTGGAGCCGATCTACCGCGGCCCGGACGGCTGGACCGCCGCGCCGACCACCGACGGCGGCAAGGTCGACCTGCGTGCCCGCAAGCGCGCGTACCTGGCCACCAACGAGGACGCGTACGACGAGACGATCCAGCGGATCGGCAAGAACCTGCACGCCGTGGTCGGCAAGGTCTTCGAGGGCACTGGCCTGGATATGACCAACGTGGCCTACTTCGTGCACGCCAACACCGGCAAGTCGATCGTCGAATACGCGTTCTACCGTCCGCTGGGCCTGGACCCGTCGCAGTCGGTCTGGGACTGGGGCTGCGACTACGGCCACATGGGCGCGGCTGACCACCTGGTCAACCTCGACTTCGTGATGCGCGGCGGCCGGGCGAAGCCGGGCGACAAGGTCCTGACGATCGGCGTCGGCACCGGCTTCATGTGGACCGCCGTCCTGCTCGAGGTGCTCGAGTCCCCGTCCTGGGCGACCCAGGGCTGACGTCGAGGAGATTGTCCATGACCACGCTCGTCGACACCCCGGTCGCCGCCGCGGCGGGGGAACCTGACGGCCCGTCCGACCCGATCGGCAAGCTGCAGGCGCTGGCCCGGGCCAAGGCCCTGCCCGCCCGCTACGCTGAGGTGGCGCCGCTGCTGGCCCAGCTCGCGCGCGGCGAGAACGCCGTAGCCGACCTGGCCCGCGCGGGCCGGATCCTGAGCAAGGCCGCCCCCGCGGCCATCGTGGAGGCCAACCCCGGCCAGGTCGTCATCAAGACCGCCGTCGCCGGCCACTCCACCGTCGCAGCACTCGTACCCCCGCTTACCGCGGAGCTGGCCCGGCACGGCCTAGTGCTCGACATCGCCCTCGGCGACTTCGACGGCTACGTCCGCGAACTGCAGGAGACCGACAGCCCCCTGTACGCCGCCGGCCTGGACCTCGCGCTGGTCGTCCTCGACCCGCAAGCCGTCTTCGACGAACTGCCCGAAGTCTGGCGCGTCGAAGACCTCGAACGTACCGCCAACGCCAAGCTGGCCCAGCTGGACCGCCTGGCCGAGAAGTACGTATCGCAAACCTCTGCAACGCTCGTTCTCAACACCCTGCCCCTCCAGCGCGTGCACACCCATCAGCTGGTGGACCTGCGCTCGCGCGCCGCGCTGGGCATCGCCTGGCGCGAGTTCAACGCGGGACTGCTACGTCTGTCCGCCAAGCACCAGCGGGTCGCGGTCGTCGACCTCGACCCGCTGGTCGCGCAAGGCGGCCCGGTCGGCGACCCGCGTCTCGCCGCGTACGCGAAGGCGCACCTGGGCGACGAACTGCTCGGCCGCTACGCCCGCGAGGTGGCGCACATCGTGCGGACCGTTCGCGGCTTCGCGAAGAAGGTCCTGGTCCTCGACCTCGACAACACCTTGTGGGACGGCGTCCTCGGCGACGACGGCGCGGACGGCATCGAGATGGCCACGACGTACCGCGGCGAGGCCTTCGGCAACTTCCAGCGGATCGCGAAGCAGATCGGCTCGCAGGGCATCCTGCTGGCGGTCAGCAGCAAGAACGACCAGGAACCAGTCCTCGAAGTCCTCCGCACGCACCCGGACATGGTCCTCAAGGACACCGACTTCGTGCGGATCAACGCGAACTGGAACCCCAAGGACGCGAACCTGCGCGACATCGCGGCCAAGCTCAACCTCGGCATCGACAGCTTCGTGTTCGCCGACGACTCGCCGTTCGAGACCGGGCTGGTTGCGGAGGCCATCCCGGAAGTGGCGGTAGTCCGGCTCGACGAAGAGCCGGCGCTGCACATCGGCAAGCTCCTGGCCGACGGCTGGTTCGACGTACTCGAACTAACGGTCGAAGACCGCGAGCGCGCCTCGCTCTACCGCACCGACGCCGCCCGCCAGGACCTCATGGAAAACTCCGACTCCTTCGAGGAGTATCTGGCGAACCTCGCAGTCGTGGTCAAGGTCGCTCCGGTCACCGAAGCCGAAGTCGCCCGGGTCTCACAACTGAGCCTGCGAAGCAACCAGTGCAACCTCACCACCCTTCGCCTACAGCCCGACACCGTCCGGGAGATGGCGCAGAACCCTGACAACCACGTGCTCTACCTGCGCTCCGCCGACAAGTTCGGCGACAACGGCCTGGTAGGCGCCCTGTTCTGCACCAAGCACGCCGATGGCCTGACCATCGACAACTTCATCATGAGCTGCCGGGTCCTCTCCCGCGGCATCGAGCAGGCCGCGATCGGCTCGCTCCTCGCCTACGCGAAGGACCACGGCCTGGGCCCGGTCCGCGCGAGCTACCGCCCGACGAAGAAGAACCACCGAGTCCGCGACTTCTGGCCCGGCTTCGGCTTCGAGCGGGATGGCGGCACGGACGAGGCTCCCGACTACATCCACACCCTGAGTTCGCTTCCCGAGATCCCCGGCCACCTGCGCCTGGACGCCACCCTGGAACCGTAGCCCGAGAAAGGTAAATGCCTGATGAGCACGAGCACGATCACCGAAGAGCGGTTCCTGGAGATCGTCCGGGACGAGCTGGACCTGCCGCTGGTGGAGACCGACCTGGCGAACGACTTCGACCAGGTCGTCTCCTGGGACTCCCTCTACCTGCTGCGCCTGGTCGCCGCGGTCGAGGAGGAGACCGGCAACCGCGTCCCGGTCGGCCGGCTGTTCTCCAAGCGCAGCCTGCGCGACATCTACACCACCATCGCAGGCGTCTGACCCGCCGGAGCCCAGAGCGGCGTACGAGTAGCCGGATCGCCGGTCGGTGCGGGACGTTTCCCGAGCCGACCGGTGATCCGCATCCGAGCTGAGCCCTGCCTCTGTTCGAGCACTGTCTCTGCCCTCTGCCAGCACACCAGTTCAATTCGATCACTCATTGATATACGTGCACACCAAGGAGCTAAGGAGCCTCAGATGCACGCCACCAGCCGCCGAGAACCCGGCGGACGCCGGCACGTTCCGACGCGCGGCCCTTGGCAATGCCGTCTGCGGCTGCTCCTCCTGCTGTGCGTACGCGCGCTGGCCGCGTCGACCGGCATGGTGCTGCCGGATCTGTCGTACGTCCTCGAGGCCCAGCCGTCGGGCCTGCCGCCTGGCCACCCCGAGTGCCTGGTCCCCGACCTGCCCCTCAGCGAGATCGAGCAAGTCCTCTGGGCGCAACTGCGCACCGTGACCCCGCGGCTCTAACCGCTGCGCGCAATCCCCGCGCACCGCCGTTTGTTTCAGTCGTGTTATTTCACAACCGACGAGATCTCCGGCCGTTGACGTCGTGCGTTCGCCCTGCGATCGTTAACGCATGACCTCCGGCTGGCTCCTCGTGGCCCGCCTGCACGTCGATCTTCGGCGGCAGGCCAGCGCCGTCTGTCCCGCTTCTCGCTGACGCTCCTCCCGGCGGTGTCCACTTCCCGCCGCGCCTCGCGTTAACCGCGACCAACTCAGCAACCTGATCGCTCTTCTCGTCGCGATCACCGTCACCATCACTCAATTCACCCTGCTCGCTCGCCTCACCGTCATCGGCGCGCGTCCGCATGCCCGCATGCACCCGAGCCCGAGCCCGAGCCGCCACGCGTAACAAGCACGCCTGCTTCCGCTCCCCATGCCTATTGAAGGGCTCTTCTCGCCATGCCTGAAAACCAGCTCACCGTCTCCCGCGTCGCCGGACGCATCGGCGCCGAGGTGCGCGGCGTCGACCTCGCCGAACCGCTCGACGAGCAGACCGTGGCCGCGATCCGCGCCGCGCTGCTCGAGCACAAGGTCGTCTTCTTCCGCGCCCAGCGGCTGGATCACGGCTCGCAGATCGCCTTCGCCCGCCAGTTCGGCGAGCTCACCCACGCCCACCCGCACGAGGACGCGCCACCGGAGCAGCACCCGCAGATCCTCACCATCGACCCGGAGCGCTACGCGCAGAAGTACGGCGAGGACTACCGCGAGGAGTACCGCAAGCGTCAGTACTCGTACTTCTCCGGCTGGCACACCGACGTCACCGCGGCGGTCAACCCCCCGGCCGCCTCGATCCTGCGCGCCGAGACCGTACCCGAGTTCGGCGGCGACACGCAGTGGACGAACCTGGCCGCCGCGTACGAGGGACTGAGCGCCCCGATCAAGCGGTTGGCCGAATCCCTGCGCGCCGTGCACCGCTTCCGCATCCCAGGCAGCAGCGACGCGAGCGAGGAGTCGAAGCTCGCCAAGCGGGTGAACGCCAACCTGCTGGTCGCCGAGCACCCGGTGGTCCGCGTGCACCCGGAGACCGGCGAGCGCGTCCTGTTCG
>CAVQPP010000124.1:0-13866 GCA_963714445.1 uncultured Actinomycetota bacterium | reverse complement strand
GACGTCCTGCTGGACTTGTCCGTCTTGCCACCAGTGTCGTTGAGCCAGGAGTCTGCGAGGTTCCGGAGAGGAAGAAGCCCATTTTGCGACGGCATCACGCCGTTAGGGCTCGTGCAGAAGCTGGCCGTAGCTGGGCTGAACAAGTAGGCCGGGCCACTCGTGCTCGTGCCCGTCACGATGACTGTGATGACCGGAGGTGACCTGTTCCGGCGGCCCGGAAACAAAGGCCGGTTTCGCGGGGACGCTAACCTCGGACACGTGGCCGGAATACTTCGCCTGCACACCGAAACGATAGAAAGTGCAGAGGTTGAGCCCTCGGACATAAACGCCACCAGCATCGCGCTCGACCTGGCTACCACCTGCTGCGGCTTGCCCTGGGAGTCGATACCCACGATATTGTAGCCGGTCACACCGCAGTTCAGCAGAGAGCGCGGATCCCACGTGACAGACACTTCCGGGCCGCCCACCATTTGTGTGTTGACGACTTGAGATGGCCCGACGGGACTACAGACGGCGGTGGAGAACGGAGTGCCAGGAAAGCCAACCGCCGCCCACGCGGCAAGCGGAGCCGTGACCGTCAGTGCTACCGCCGAAGCGATGATCTGCACGTGGAACGGGCCGATCTGCACGCCGATGATGAGCGCGGCGTAGACGAAGAGTCCTGCGACGATGGACGGCAGCGCGGTGGCGGCGTCCGCGATGGTGCGCACGAAGCGGGCGAAGCGGCCGGGCAGTTCGTTCAGGAAGACCGCGCACAGCAGGCCGAGCGGCACGGTGATGATCAGCGAGATGCCGATCTGCTCGAAGGTGCCGACCATCGCGTGCACCACGCCGCCGACGTTCAGCGGCGAGAGCGGCCCGGCGGCGCGCAGGTCCGTGGTCCAGAAGTTCCAGTGGAACAGCGCGTCCGGACCCTGCGATACGACGTAGAAGATCACGTCGGCCAGCGCGGCGAGCAGCAGCAGCGCGATGCTGTGCGCGGCCGCCGACGCGAGCCGGTCGCGCACGGTCGGCCAGTCCTCGTCGAGCGCGACCAGGAAGCCGTAGAAGACCAGGAACATCGCGTACGCGGCGAAGACGAACCCGATGATGCCGTCGAACGGGGCCAGCTGCGTGAACAGCAGGAAGGTGAAGCTGACCGAGCCGGCGAGCGCGCCGAGGATGGCGAGCACGTCGCTGCGGCGCAGGCTCGTGGTGCGCCGGCGTCGCTCCGGCTCGCTCGGCTCGGGCAGGACCGGGACGACGGTGGTGCCGGGCGGCGTCGTTTCGGTCGGCGGCGTCTGCGGGGCCTGCGTTTCCGGAGAAACCACCTGCGGCGCGGCAGCCTCCGGACTCGCAGCCTCCACGGCTGGACCGGGAAACTCCACCGGCGTCACCGCCGTCACAGGGGTCCGAGTCATCTCAGGCCTCGCTCACTGCTCCGGAGCGGCTGCGCGCGACGATCGCGGACGCGGCGAAGTTGACGATCAGCGTGAGCACGAACAGCGCCAGGCCGGCCGCCATCAGCCCGGACATGTCCAGCGCGGTGGCCGCGCCGTAGTGGTTGGCGATCAGCGCGGAGACCGAGCTGGTGCCGGCCTGCAGGATGTGCGGCTGAATCGTGTAGCCGATGGAGATGACGATGTAGACCGCGATGGTCTCGCCGAGCGCGCGGCCGAGCCCGAGCATCGTGCCGCCGATGATGCCGCCGCGGCCGAACGGCAGCACCACGGTGCGGATCATCCCCCAGCGGGTCGCGCCGAGCGCGTACGCGCCCTCGCGCTCGCCGAGCGGCGCCTGCGAGAAGGCCTCGCGCATCACCGAGGTCGCGATGGGAGTGACCATCAGAGCCACCGTCAGACCGGCGATGAAGGTCGAGCCGCTGTAGACGTTCAGGTTGATCAGCGCGTCGTGCGGGTTGGCGCCGTCGACCTTGAAAATCGGGATCCAGCCGAGGTAGGTCGAGATGAAGCGTGAGACGCCGACGACGTGCTGCTCGAGGAACAGGAAGCCCCACAGGCCGTAGACCACGCTCGGGATCGCCGCCATCAGGTCGACCAGCGAGACCAGCGTGCGCTTGAGGAACGCGGGGGCGTATTCGGAGATGTAGAGCGAGGTCCCGAGCGCCAGCGGCAGCGCGAAGAAGATCGCGGTCAGGCCGATGAGCACCGAGCCGGTCAGCACGCCGGCGATGCCGAAGTCGTGCGAATCCGGTTCCCACTGCTGCGTGGTGATGAACTTGAAGCCGTCGATGCGCAGCGCCGACCAGCCGCGTATCACGAGGAATCCGCCGACCAGGGCCATCATCAACAGCACGGTGGCGCCGCTGCCGCGGGCCAGGCCGCGGAAGGTCTTGTCGCCGATGCCGCGCCGCAGCACGATCGGGCGCGCGACGACGTCGTCCGCGCCATTCCCGGCGTCAGGCGAGGGCGGGGTCGGCGGCGCGTACGAGGGAGCCGTCATCGGCGCACCGGCGCGCACTCGTCGGCGATCGAGGCGTACGGGACCGCGGCGACGAAATGATTCAGGTTGTACGCGCATTCACGCTGCCGGTGGTACGGCCTTCCGGCTATCGCCACCGGCGTGCCGCTGACCGCCAGCCGCCAACTCCACGCGCCGCCGGGCTTGGCGGCCGCGGTGACAGCCGAGGTCACCTCGCCGATCTCGCGCTTGAGGGAGCGCACCGCCTCACGGCAGGACTCCACGTCCGGATACCAGACCGGGCTGCGGCCCAGTTCCCGGTTGTTCGCGCCCAGCAAACGCCACCCCACGCGGTCGTACTTGTCCTGCGCCGAATTCAGCGGCAGTCCGATCGTTTTTCCGGCTTGCGAACAGACGAATAGAAAGCGCGGACCGGCCACGGCCTGCCACCCCTTCCCACCCCAAAGCAGCGGTGCGCCCGAGCCAGGACGAGCGCGAACACTGTGAGCCTTCGATCACAAACAACAGATCACATACGGCGCACTGGTGTTCACGTCCACCACGTGTGCACCTGCACTGGAACGAACGGTCCCGGCGAGCGGCGACATGGTTCACACACTGTTGTGAACGCCGGACACCGGCCCGGTTAACGAGAGGGCGCCCAGGTAATTCCCCTGTCACAGAAGGCACTCACCGCCGAACACCTGCGGCGATGCGAAGTCGAAATAAATTTCGGTAGCCGAATAATGAGGTACAGCACTTCACCCGGTGTCACGGATACGTCACGCGAACGCTGTATGCCGTTCGGCGCGGTCGTGTTTCAGCAAGTGCCGTGCTTCAACGAGCACTGATCGCCGACCGGACGTAGGCTTCCGTCCATGACCGACCGCGAAGTGCTCCCCAATCCGTCCACCACGTTCGGCAGGCGCGTGCGCGAACGGCTGTCGGCCGAAATTGTGCTTTGGCTGACTACCATTGGCGCGGACGGCACGCCGCAGCCGAACCCGGTCTGGTTCCTGTGGGAGGACGACGATTCGATCCTCGTCTACAACCGCGCGAACGCGAATCGGCTCACGCATATTCAGACCCGTCCGCGCGTCTCGCTCAATTTCGACGGGAACGGCCGCGGCGGCGACATCGTCGTGCTGACCGGCACCGCCGAATTGATCAACGAATTCCCGGCGGCGAACGAGTACAAGCCCTACGCGGACAAGTACGCCGAAGAGATCAACCGGGCTTTCGGCACCGCGGAGAACTTCGCGGCCAAATATCCGGTGCCGATGCGCATTCGCGTCAGCCGGGTGCGCTGACGGGACTGACGGGGGCGAAGCGCCAGACGGTAGTTGTAGCCGGTCGAACGCCATAGCCGCGCATGCGCGGGACGGTTACGGTGACACTCGTGTCCCCCGAAACCGAGCCGCCGGAGCTTTCCGCGGCGCGCGAGGCGTCGCTTCGCCGCCGCGAGCAACTGGCGGTTCTAGCCGACCTCGCCACCGAGGCCGTCGCGTTGCAGCCGGCCGCGCAGAGCGCGGTCTCGAGCTGTGGAAGGCCGGGGATCGTGCCGGACACGATCGCGCTCGAACTCGGCCAGCTCTCGCACGCGTATTCGCTTATTTACGAGCGAGCGCGGCATCTACCGGTGGACACGGAACTCACCGAGGCCAGCGCGGAGCTATGCCGTCTACTGTCGTACCACCTGCACATGTTGCGCGATGCCGGTGACCTGGCGTTCTCCGGGCGCGTCGATGCCCGGACCGAGCCGTTCCGGCAGGAGTTGGCGCAGGGTTTGGGTCCGTACGCGAGCGCACTGGTCACTCTCGCGGACGAGTACCGCACCCGGGCGACGGCGCCCGAAAGCCGCATGTTCGAGGGCTGGGAATCCCCTGACGAATTCGTGCTCGATGACGTCGAGTTGAACCAGGACGAACCGTAATCGGCCGAACCGCGGTCAGTCGCTGGTTGCCCGCGCCGCACGCCGACGATCGAGGCGCCACAACACTTCCAGCGCGACGCCCGCGCATCCCGCCACGGCCAGCGACGTGAGCGTCTGCTGCCAGGCGCCGAAGTTCAGGTCGAAGAACCGGCGGCCGGCCGGCAGCAGCGCGACCAGGACGAACAGGCCGCCCATCGTCGCGATGAGGGCCGTCTTCCACCAGGCCGGTGGTCTGGCGATCAGCGCCAGCACCCACAGCCCGACCGTGAACAGCGTGACCGTCGCGGCCGTCTGCTCGACCTGAAGCCGCGCTCCGGGCTCGGCTCGCGCCAGGTAGTACGAGATGAACGACGCGGCTCCAGCGATCAGTCCGGCCGGGATCGCGAATCGCAGCACCCTGCCGACGAAGCCGGTCCTGGCCCGCGCGGTGTTCGGTGCGAGCGCGAGGAAGAACGCCGGCACGCCGATGGTCAGGGTACTGATCAACGTCGTATGCCGGGGCAGGAACGGATACGGCAGCCGCGCGATCCCGACGAGGATCACCATCAGGAACGACTCGAAGGACTTCACCAGGAACAGGTTCGAGACGCGCTCGATATTGCCGACGACCCGGCGGCCCTCGGCGACGACGGACGGTAACGTGGCGAACCGCTCGTCGAGCAGCACGATCTGCGCCACCGCACGCGCCGCGCCCGACCCGGAGCCCATCGCGACGCCGATGTCCGCGCTCTTGAGGGCCAGCACGTCGTTGACGCCGTCGCCGGTCATCGCGACCGTGTGCCCGCGCGACTGGAGCGCCACGACCATCCGCTGCTTCTGGCGCGGCGTGACGCGTCCGAATACCGAGTTGCCGTCGACCGTGTCGGCGAGCGCACGCGGCTCCCGCGGCAGTTCGCGCGCATCGACCGGATGCTCCGCGCCGGGAAGGCCGAGCGCGCCCGCGACAGCGCCGACCGAGACGGCGTTGTCGCCGGAGATGACCTTGAGCGCCACATCCTGCCGGTCGAAGTAGTCGAGCGTCGGCGCGGCGTCCGGCCGGATCCGCTGCTCGAGCGTCACCAGTGCGACCGGCGTGATGTTCGCGGATGCCGCTCGCGAGTCCAGCAGGTCGGCCGGATCGAGTGAGCCGTCATAAGACGCGAGCATCAGGACTCGCAGACCGGTCGCGCCGAGACGTTCCGCTTCCGCAGCCGCCTCAGTTCCCTCACCGAGCACGTCCGGCGCTCCGATCAGCCAACTGCCTCGACCGCCGGCGAACGTCACGCCGCTCCACTTGCGCGCCGAGGAGAACGGCGCGATCGTCTCGGGTTTCCAGCCGTCACCGAAGTCGGGACAGGCCTCGATGACAGCTGCCATCGTGGCGTTGGGCCGCGCCTCCGCCGCGCCGAGCGCGCCTAGCACCTCGCGGACGCGCGCCTCGTCACTCTTAAGTGGCCTGACTTCGGACAGCCGCATGCCGCCCTCGGTGAGCGTGCCCGTCTTGTCGAGGCAGACGGTGTCCACGCGGGCAAGGCCTTCGATCGCGGGCAACTCCTGCACCAGGCACTGCCGCCGGCCGAGGCGCACCACGCCGACCGCGAAGGCCACCGACGTCAGCAGCACCAGCCCCTCGGGCACCATCGGCACGATTCCGGCGATCGTGCGGCTGATCCCATCGCGCGTCAGTCCCCCGGCCAGCCCGGACTGTACGACCACCTGCAGGATTCCCGCCGGGATCAGCAGGACGGTGAGGCCGCGCAGGATTCGGTTGATCCCGTCGCGCAGCTCCGAGCGCACGAGCGTGAACTGCTGCGCCTCGGCGGCGAGTCGCGCCGCGTGCGCGTCCGCGCCGACTCGGGTCGCGCGCATCGCTGCGGCGCCGGCGACCGCGAAGGAGCCGGAGAGCAGTTCGTCGCCGACCCGCTTGGACACCGGATCGGCCTCGCCGGTCAGCAGCGACTCGTCGACCTCCAGCGCCTCGGCCCCGACGACCACGCCGTCCACCGGTACCTCGTCCCCGGCCGCGAGCAGCACGAGATCGTCCTGGACGAGTTCTGCCGCCGTGACCTGCGTCTCGACTCCGTCCCGGCGCACCCGCGGCCGGGCTTCGCCGACGATCGCCAGCGAGTCGAGGGTGCTCTTGGCGCGCCACTCCTGCACGATGCCGATCAGCGCGTTGAAGACGATCACGAAGCCGAACAGCGCGTCCTGGATCGGCGCGACGATGAGCATGATGACGAACAGCGTGCCGATCAGCCCGTTGAACCAGGTGAACACGTTCGCGCGGAGGATCGCCGCGACGGAGCGGCTGGACCGGGTGGGGACCGTATTCACCCGTCCGGCCGCTACCCGCTCGGCGACCTGAGCGGTGGTCAGGCCAATGGTCTCCAGGTCGGCCGTGCTCTCGGCGGTCATCGAGCCGCCGCCATCGGCGGGTCGTCCTGGGCGGCGGTCACCATGATCAGACTTTAACTGGGAAAGTCCAGTTCGTCCTGGTGGCCGTCCGGCCAGGTCACCGTGATCCGCGTCGAGTTCCCTTGGTCGCCGCGCGCATCGACACCGCCGACTTCCAGCGTCACGCCGCGCGCCGCCTCGGGCCCGGCGATCGTGCCGGACAGCACGACGAGCGCCGCGTACAGCCGACCGGGCACGACCGACTCGGTCGTCTCCACCTGAGGCGTCGCACTGTACGTGCCGAGCGGGTTCGTGCCCTGCGACACCGTGCAGCCGGCCCAGAAATCCCCGCGCAGCGCGACGATCGTCGTGCTGAGCCGGTCGGGCCGGATCGCCCACGCGGCGCCGCCGGCCACCTGCGGCCGGATCGACTCGTCGAGAGCCAGCGCCCAGCCGCCGAACCGCAGCTTCCACGGCCCCGCGTTCTGCGGCCACTGGCTACCCAAGTCGCTCGACTGGCTACCCGCGTCGCCGGCTCGGTCGACCCGTGCGAGCCGCACTTCCCACGGACCGTGCAGCAGCGACGCGGTGGTCAGCCATGGCCCGACCTCGAACCGGTCGTCCTCGTGCTGCCGGTGCACGTCGTTCGGAATCAGGCCGGACTCCCGCCACCAGTGCGCACGGTGACGCGAGACCGCGCGGCTCGCGTCGATGAACGTGTCGGTGCCGAGATCGGTGTCAGTACCCAGCTGCAGCGCCGGAGAGCGGTGCGAGACGCGGCCGTCCGCCGTGACCAGCGCGACGTGCGAATCGACCAGGTACCAGATCCCGTACTCGGGCGCCGCGTGCGTCGCGTACGCGTGCCGCGCGTATCCGGGCACGTCGATGCTCAGCCGGTCAGGGGAAGTGTGATCACCTCCGTGCTGCACCATCCGCACGATGCCGTCCTCTCTGGTCCCCGACACGATCCAGCCGAGCTTGGGCAGCGCGAACGAGATGTCGCCAGACTCGATCGGCAGCGGTTCCTCCGGCGCCGTCCACACCGGATGGTCGTCTGATAATACGAGCCCTGCGAAGCCTTTGCTGGCCCAGTAGGGCGAGCCGCTGCCGGAGTACAGCTCGCGCATCGCCTCGAACGGTCCGTGCCAGCCGATCGGCAGCAGGCCCGACTCGTCATAGCTGCCCGACTCGACGAAGTGGTTCGCCACCGCGCTGGTCAGCCGCCGGGTGCGGCCGGGGGTGAGCGGCGTGGCGTCGAAGATCGCTCCCATCCAGAAGGGCGCGAGCATCGCGAACCGGTACGTCAGCGATCTGCCCTGGATCAGCGGCCTGCCGTTCGCGCCGACCAGCCGCTCGGCGTCCTGGAGGTAGCGGCGCAGCCGCTCGCGATACCGGTCGAGCAGCCCGGGTTCGGTCTGGTCGCCGGAGATCCGGCAGTACCAGAGCGGATAGAACTGCATCGCCCAACCGCTGTAGTGGTCGAAGTTGCGCGGGCGTCCCGGCGCCGGCTCGCCGTCGGAGTACCAGCCGTCGCCGACGTACCACGCCTCGGTGCGCGCGAGCGTGTGGTCGATGTCCTCCTGCCGCCACGGACCGCCGACCGAGCGCAGGAAGGCGTTGGTCACCGCGCGGAACCAGGTCCAGTTGTTGTCAGGGGTCTCGGTGCCGAGCATCGCGCTCATCCAGCTGACGACGTTGCCGCGCACGCGGTCGTCGAGCCGGTCCCAGATCCACGGCCGCGACTCGTGCAGCGCCAGCGCGATCGACGCGCACTCGACCTTCGCCTGCCGCACCTCGTCGACCGTCGGCCACCGCTCGGGCGAATTAGGGTCCGTACCAGCCGCGAGCCCGGCAGCGTATCGCTCGGCGATGTTGCCCGGATCTTGCTCGCCCGAGCGGGAAAGCCGGAACCCGGCCAGCAGGAACGTGCGCGCGTAGCCTTCGAGCCCGTCGCTCCACCGGCCCGACCTGCTGTTGGGGCCTGGCAGGTGGATCAGCGCGTGATCGTCGGACGCGAACGGACGCACCGCGGCCAGCGTACGGTCGGCCAGCCGCTCCCAATCCGGCCGGCTCCAGTTCACCGGCTCGGCGCGCACCCCAGCCGCGCCAGCCCCCGCGTCCACACTTTTCTCATCTCTCGCTCGCACGGCCCAAGTTCACCAGCGCGCCGAAGCCTCTGGCTAGTGCCGAACGTTAAGACGTCCGCCCCAGCGACAACGCGCCCTCGAGCGCGAAGGTCGCCGCGCCGAGGCTGACCGGGTTGTTCGGGATCGGGCAGAGCATGATCCGCGTCGCCTCCAGCGGACGCGGCAGCGCGTGTTCGGCGACCGCCTCGCGCATCCCGGACAGCAGCGCGTCGCCAAGCCGCGCCGCAACCCAGCTGCTGAGCACGATCACCTGCGGATTGAGCACGTTGATCAGCGAGCCGATGGCCATGCCGAGGTGGCGCGCCACGCGCCGCACCGCCTCGGTGGCGACCGTCTCGCCCTTCGCGTGAGCCCGGGCCAGCGCGTCGATCGTCGCGGTGTTCTCCTCGTGCAGCAGCGCGCTGTCCGGATCGACCTCACGCAGGGTCTTGATGATCCCCGCCGCGCTGACGTACGTCTCCACGCAGCCCATCGACCCGCAGTGGCAGGCCCGGCCGTCCAGCACCAGCAGTGAGTGTCCCCACTCCCCGCCGTGTTCGTCGCGCCCCGGTAGAGCGCGCCCGCCACCGCGATTCCCGCGCCGACGCTGGTGCCGAGACTGACCACGACCACGTCCTGACAGCCGCGCGCCGCGCCGAACCAGAGCTCGGCGACGGTACTCGCCATCAGCGGACTGTCGAGATAGATCGGGAACTCAAGCCGCTGCGCGAGCATTTCGCGCAGCGGGACGTCGTGCCAGTTCCAGTTCTTCGCCGGGGCGTGCACCGAAAGGCCGCCCTCGCGCTCAACCTGTCCGGGCATGCTCACCCCGACGCCGAAAACCAGCGCCGGCGCGACCCCGGTGCGTTCGAGCACCTTGCGTACGCCGGAAACGATCCGTCCGACCACTTGCTCCGGCTCGGTGTCGGCAGCCGTCAGCGGCTCCTCGGCGCGGTCCAGCAGCCGCAGCGAGAGGTCGAACAACTCGACGTGAATGTGCGACTCGGCGACATCGACGCCGATCAGCGCGCCGCCGTCGGCGCGCATCGCGATCAGCCCGCGTGGCCGACCGCCTTCCGAATCCTCATATCCGACCTCGACCAGTACCCCCCGGTCGAGCAGCTCGCCGACCAGATTCGCGACGGTCGCCAGGCTCAGGCCGGTGACCGCCGCGAGTTCCTGCCGGGAGACCGGCGACGAGGCGATGACGTGACGCAGCACCTCGTTGCGGTTGCCCCGGCGGATGTCGCGAGACGTGCGCTTCACCAATGCGTCGCCCCCTTGACTGCCCTCCCGCGTCTTCACACGGATGCTGAGATCTTAGCCCTCGCAGGGCTCACGCACTGGAACTACCAGCACATCCGCGACAAGAACAACTGCGGCCAATACATTCGCGTCGCGAAACGTCAGACGTAGTTATGGTCATGACCTACGCAGTAATGCCCGCTGCGAAAGCGAAGGCCAACACGGCCCTCGCCGCGAGTCCGGCAACAGACCTACGAAAGTCCTTAGTCCTTACGAACCCGTGACACCTGCGTGCTGACCTTTCCCCTGGCATGGCGCGCGTGCCTAGCGTGGGTCGCATGAGGGTTCTGGTCACCGGTGCCGCAGGATTCATCGGATCGCACGTCGTCGAAGCGCTGCTCGACGCCGGGCACGACGTGGTCGCGTACGACGCGTTGCTGCCCGCAGTGCATCCGGACCAAGACCGAGCCCGCGCGCGAATCCCGTCCGGCGTCGAGTTCACACATGCCGACGTGCGCGACCCGGATGCCGTCGCCCAAGCGCTGCACGGCATCGACGCGGTCTGCCATCAGGCCGCGATGGTCGGCCTCGGCCTCAACCTGAACGACGCCCCCGACTACGCGGGCTGCAACGATCTCGGCACTGCCGTTCTGCTGGCCGCGATGGCGCGCGACCACGTCTCAAGACTCGTGCTCGCGTCGTCCATGGTCGTATACGGCGAAGGCCGCTACGACTGCGCCGAACACGGCCGCGTCGAGCCCGGCCCGCGCCGACCTGCCGACCTGGCCGCCGGGAGGTTCGAGCCGCCGTGCCCACACTGCGGCGCGCCGCTCACGCCGGGTTTAGTCGGCGAGGACACGGCGCTCGACCCGCGCAACGTCTACGCGGCGACGAAGGCGGCGCAGGAGTTCCTGGCCACCTCGTGGGCACGCGCCGCCGACGGCACCGTCGCGATGCTGCGGTATCACAACGTCTACGGCCCGCGTATGCCGCGCGACACGCCCTACTCGGGAGTCGCGGCGATCTTCCGCTCCGCGCTGCAATCGAGCAAAGCTCCACGCGTCTTCGAGGACGGCGGCCAGCGCCGCGACTTCGTCCACGTACGCGACATCGCCACGGCGAACGTCGCGGCCCTCGACTGGACCGGGAAGACGGATCCCGGCTCGGGCCGCGCGTTCAACGTCGGCAGTGGCACGCCCCGAACCGTCGGCGAGCTGGCCGCCGGGCTGTCCGCGGCGATGTCCGGACCGGTCCCCATCGTCACGGGCGAATACCGGCTCGGCGACGTACGCCACGTGACCGCCTCCAACCAGCGGCTACGCGAAGAGCTTGACTGGACGCCCGCCGTAAGTTTCGCCGATGGCCTCGCGGAGTTCGTCGATGGCTCCAGGTGACGGGGAATCCTGTGCGCATGCGCACTCGCACTTACCCACAGCACCCTGACACCCACACCGACACTGACACTGACATAACCGCCCGCAGCGCGAAGCGTCGCGCCCTGCGCGCCGCCGCCGTGGCCGGCGCGCTCGGCGCCGCGTCCCTGGTCGGCACCGCGACCGCGACCTCCGCGTCCGCCGCATCCACGACCGCTGCTTTCACCAACACAGCCGCCGGCATCACCGGATGGACCCAGGTGACCCACTACCTCGAGGGCACGCTCGGTGCCGGCGAGGGCGTGACCACCGTCTACCCGCCCGGCGGCTCGTCGTCCGTGCTCTACCGCGGCGTCTCCTCGATCCCGGCCGGCGTCGCCGCCGAGGGCTGGTCGCACATCGGCGACCCGGACTCGACGCAGGGCTACCTCTTCGACAACTTCCAGAGCGGCGCCTCGTCGCCGACCTCGAAGATGTTCCGCGTCACCACGCCGTCCGGATCAAGCTACGAATACGTCCACCAGCTGGTGTCCGGCGAGGAGTACAACAACTCCTGGGACACCGTCTCCCCGGACACGCAGTGGATGCTGGCCGGCGAGTGGGACACCATGTCGCACTTCCAGATCTACCCGACGCCGATTCTCAACCACCAGACGTCGGCCACCGGCGGCTCGCTCGCGCTGTCCGGCTACGTGCAGCTCGACCACCAGGTCAACGACATCCAGGGCTGCGACTTCGTCAACGCGACAAAGCTGATCTGCGCCTCGAATGACGACAGCCGGACTCTCTTCCCCGAGCAGAAGCCGCTGCTCGAAGTCGACCTCGCGCACGCGGTCACCGGCGGCGACGTCGCCGGCCACGTCGTCGACCTCGGCGCGATCCCGCAGACGAACAGCATCTGCTCGGGCACCTTCGAGTCCGAGGGCGTGGACTACGACGTGAACACCGGCATCCTGCGCGTCGAGATCATCCAGCCGAGCATCTGCGAAATAGTGACCACGATCTACGAGTACAAGGCCAGCTGACCAGCAACAGCCACACAACCTAGCGACACGCCCTGCGCGCGACACGCCGTCGCGCGCAGGGCGTGTGCGTTTAGCCCTCAGCTACATCAACTAGCCGTTTCAACTAGCCGTGGTGAATGGACAGCGCGTAGAACCCAACCCGCGCGCCGACGCTCGAGCTGCTGCCGGACGTCTGGTCGTAGTCGCCGGCCTTGAAGTACATGCCGTAGCCGTTGAACGTCGAGGACGCCGTCCATGTCTGCGTCGCTCCGCCGTTGATGACCAGGCTGATCGTGCTGCCGCTCAGGCCGATGACGTAGCTCCACTTGGTGCCCACCGGCACGTTGCCGACGTTGTAGAGGATTTCGTTGCCGCCGGCCGGCGTCTGCTCGATGCCGATCTTGATCGGCGCCGCTGGAGGTGTAGAAGAGCTCGAGCAGCGGTTTGGTCGAGCCGCCGGAGCCCAGGTGGATCTGCCCGACGCACACGTTGCTGGGCACCTGCGTGACCTTCAGCGTCGCGCTGAGCGTATGCGTACCCGGAGCGAACCAGTTCGCCGCCGCGCCGCTCGAGGTCATCTCGCGCAGCTCCGACCGCGAGAAGTTCGAGTTGGGCGTGGTGACGCCGTTCTCCGGGTCCCAGAAGGTCATCGCGCCGTCGCTGGAGTCGGTGTAGAAGTACGAGTCCTGGTACCCGTTCGAGCCCTCCAGCTGCGCCGGCAGGATCGTGTTCGGCGAACCGGGCGAGCCGGTCGGCTCCTGCAGCTCCCACAGCGACAGGTTGAAGTTCCCGCCCGGCGCGACCCCCGGGTTCAGCCCGCCGCCACCACCGCCGGTACTGCCGGACGGCACGCTCCACTGCTGGTTGGAACTGTCAGCGCACGACCAGATCTGCACCTGCGTGCCCGCGCCGCCGAAGCCGGTGTCGTCGAGGCACTTGCCGGAGTTGGCGTTGACGTACTCGCCGTTGGACTGATGTGTCCAGGACTGCGCGCCGGTGCCGTTGCACGTGTAGAGGTCGACGAGCGTCCCGTTCGCGGTACCCGCGCCGGTAACGTCGAGGCACTTGCCGAGCACCTGCACGGTGTTGCTGGTCGTGTTGACGGTCCACTGCTGCGCGTTCGTGCCGTTGCACGTGTAGACCTGGATCGGATTCTTGTCGGCGCTGCTCGCGGCCCGATCGTCCAAACACAGACCCTGATACCCGGTGATCTGCCCGGTCGTGGTCGCTGCGGAGGCGGCCGGGGCGAGCATCGCGCTGAGCCCGGCCGCGCCAAGCGCGAGCGCTGACACAGCCGCGCCGAGACCGACAACCACGCGGCGCCGGGAGAGGCGGACGCGCCGCCGCGTCCGCGTGTCCACGTGCTCGGGGCGCGGCCGACTTCCTCGCGCCGTGGTGCGCCAAATGTCCAT
>CAVQPP010000123.1:0-13728 GCA_963714445.1 uncultured Actinomycetota bacterium | reverse complement strand
CTGCACACCCGCAAGGTATCGCGCAGTCGGCCGATCACCGGCGCAGCACGAGCGTGACGCCGTACGTCGTGCCCCAGTCGCAGGAGCCCTTGGCGCAGGCGCCGTAGGTGTGCACGTCAACCGAGTTGTTGTGGCGGTTCTTGGTCACCACGACCTTGACAATGCCCTGCTTGTTCGGGGTCGGGTTGGTCCAGGTGCCCAACAGCGAACTGTCCGGGGCGGCGAGGTTCCCCGTCGGGTAGTTGTCGGTGACCGTCGTCCCGTTCTTGGTCGGGGCGATCGGGTCGCCGGGCGCGAACATCTCGCTGACGATCCAGTTCGGATTGAGATTCGCATTGGCGTTGGAGCCGCTGCTCTGCCGGGGCAGGTAGATGCGGGGCTGCTCCACGACCATCAGCGGCATGCCGTCATGGATGACCATGTTGGCCACCAGGATGCTGCGCGCGCGACCGTGGTCCCAGCTCCACTCGGCCCGGTACGACGTGCCGCTCGTGTTGTCGATGCCCGCGGCGTTGACCTGCCGGAACGCGACGGCGTGCACGTTGCCCCACTCGCAGGGGGTCTGGGTGCTGCTCATGACGCACGCGCCGAAGACGTCGACCAGGATGCCGCCGGAAGCGGACTTGCTGACGGTGATGTTCTGGATGCTCGTGGACGTGGGGTCGATGTTGGTCCAGGTGCCGATCAGGGCGCTGTTGTCCAACCCCGCGTGGTGGGCCGGGGCCGCGGCAGCAGCCGTAGCCGCCGTCGCCGGGCCCGCCGGCAGCAGCGCGGCTGCGGCCGCCGCCAGCGAGACGACCGCCGTCATGGCGGTACGTACCAGATATTTCATGCAAGAACCCTTTCGTGGGCGTCGTCGAGGGATCTCCCGTCACCCGGCCGATTCGCGTTTCCCGGCCGTCCGGACCTGAGTCCGCCCGTGGTCGCCGTGTCAATGAGTCACACATGCGGCCAAACCCCGTGGCGCGCATTTCCAATTTCGAGAATGCACCACGCCCAGAGGTGATGCTTCTCCCCCCTTGCCGAGCGCCCCAGAACATATATGCACCCTGCGATGTCAAAACGAATTCGCCCTGGACATTTAGTCTACGCAGAGATAGTCTCTGCACAGACGAAGTTCGCTACACACCAACCGGAGGCCTGGCATGTGGGAATACGAGCGCACCATCGAAACGACCGCGACCCCCGACGCGCTCTGGGCCCGCTGGGCCGACGTCGCCAGTTGGCCGGAATGGAACGCCGATATCGAGAAGGTCGAGATCAACGGCCCCTTCGCCGTCGGCACCCGAATCACCATGACCCCACGCGGCGCCGACCCGGTCCAGTTGCGAATAGCCGACGTGCGCCCCAACGAACTCTTCGTCGACGAAGCCGAACTAGACGGCGTGGTGGTCCGCACCCTGCACCTCGTCGAACCCCTGAACTCCCCCACTGACTCCGCCTCCCCCACGCCCCGCACCCGAATCACCTACCGAACCCGAATCACCGGCCCCGCCGCACCCGAAATCGCCCCACGCCTGGGCCCCGCCATCACCAACGACTTCCCCGAGACAATGGCCGCACTAGCCCGCGCCGCAGGCGCGACAGGAACGCAAACACCATCCACGCCAGGAGCCTGACCACGTATGCCGCTACAACCGGCCGAAAGCCCCGGCTTCCTACTCTGGCACGCCACACTGCGCTGGCAGCGTGCTGTCACCGCCGCCCTGGCCCCGCTGGACCTGACCCACGTCCAATTCGTCCTCCTCGCATGCGCCTGGTGGGCCGGCCGCCACGGCGACCCACCAAACCAACTCTCCCTCGCGACGCAAGCAGGAACAGACGTAAAGATGACCTCTGCCGTCCTAGCGGCCCTAGAACGCAAAGGCCTGATCAAGCGCGAAACAGATCCCCACGACACCCGCGCCAAGCGCGTCGCCGTCACCGCCCGTGGCGCCGACCTGGCCCCCCGCGCCATCGAAGCCGTCGAACAAGCCGACGCGGACTTCTTCCGCCCCGTCCGCACCGAAGACGCCGTAGCACTGCTGCGCTCACTTTCTCCCTGACAGCCGCGCAACCCGCCTACTTTCAACCGGTGCTAACGTGCCTGGGCATATCGGCGAACGGGGTTGATCGATGAGCGAGCTGAGATTCGAGCAGGACTTGGTGCGCTCTCTACTACGGGATCAGCATCCGGATTTAGCAGATCTGGAACTTGCCGACGTCGACGGAGGCTGGGACAACCAGCTATGGCGCCTCGGCCAGGACCTAGCCGTCCGCTTGCCACGCACCGAACGCGCGCCGACCCTGCTCCACACAGAGCAGACATGGCTGCCAATGCTCGCCGACCGCCTGCCGCTCCCCACCCCCGTCCCAGTGCGCATCGGCAAGCCCTCGACCCTGTTCGAGCACACCTGGACCGTCACGAAGTGGGTCGAGGGCGAGCCGGCCGACCGTGCGCCGATCACGCACCCCGACGCAGCCAAAACCCTCGCCGAGTTCCTCAGAGCACTACATCACCGGGCACCAGCTGACGCGCCCGCCAACCCCCCGCGCGGCATGCCCCTAGCCACCCTGCCGCCACTAGAAAACTGGTTCGAACTCATCGCCGACCACGCACACGCGGACGCCGCACGAGAGCTCTTCGAGAAAGCCGCCGCAGCGCCCGCCTGGCACGGCGCGCCCCTCTGGCTACACGCCGACTTGCACCCCGCGAACGCGATCGTCCGCGAGGGAACGCTCGCCGGCGTAATCGACTTCGGCGACATGTGCTCAGGCGACCCCGCGACCGACCTGTCAGCCGCCTGGATTCTGCTCCCTGCCGGCGCGGCGCAACGGTTCTTCGAGGCCTACGACCAGGCCGACGAGGCCACCGTCACCCGAGCCCGCGGCTGGGCCATCCTGCGCGCCCTAACCCTGATCGAGGTCGGCAAGAACGGCAGGCTAGGCCTACCCGGCGGCAAGCCCACCTGGGAACCAGCCGGCTACGCCACGCTAGAACGAGTCCTAGCCGCGAGCTGACCAGACCCAAGCTTCCGACCCACGAGGCGAGATTGACTCGGCGGACTTCGATACCTGATGGTCGGCCACCTATCAGTAGCCTTCGAACTCACCGCTCACCCCGCCGACTACGTCCAAGCCGTCACCGACGTAGCCGCCAACCACGGCCTCTGAGACGCGACACTCGCGGCGAGGCCCCACGCTCGCCTCGCCACTGAGGCCCTACTGGCCGACACGCCCGTCGATTCGCTCCCGAAGCAAATCAGCATGGCCGTTGTGCCGCGCATACTCCTCAATCAGGTGAGTCAACACCCACCGCAGTGACTTCGGCCCGCGTGAATCGCCCGAGACTTTGGCGACGGTGCCGAGATCTGGGGTCTCATCGACGAACCGCTCCGCGAACGCGACCTCTTTCCGCCACGTCGCCCACGCCTGTGCGACGACCTCGGGATCCGCGATCGCTCCAGCGAATTCTCCGTCAGGCTCGGACCAATAATGCGCAGGCGCGTCCTGCCCGGCCATGGTGACCCGGAACCAGCCACGTTCCACGTCGGCCATGTGTCGCAGCAGCCCCAACAGCGACAACGTCGACGGCTCCACCGCGCACCGGGCCAGCTCGCCGTCGCTAAGCCCGGAACACTTCTGCTCCAGCGTCTCCCGCTGCCAGCGCAGAAACCCCACCAGCGTGTCGCGCTCATCACCACGAACCGGCGGCTCGGTACGTGGATCGGCGCCCGGCTCGATGAACATGTCAGCTCTGCGATTTCCCATGCCCGCGATCCTCATCGCCCGGGAAGCAGCCCCGCAACCGGATTTCGCACCGTCCTACCGCTCGTCCAACTCGCCGCCGAACGTAACGCCCAGCTCGGTAGCCAGCGCAATCCCAAGCTGAATCGTCCGTGCTTCGTCTAGGCTGGCATCACGACCAGCTGTGGATACGAACTCTGGCCAATTTCGCAACGGTCGCTGGTCATGGCCGGCGAATCCAAGTGCGGTACAACCTGGCGGTCAGTCTTTGTCGAACGGCAGGAGCGTGAAGGCATCCGCGCCCCAAAGCGGGCGTAGCACGCGGAAGTGCCTCTGATCGAGCGTGAGTAGTCGCGTAGTGCGATAACGGTCGGCCAACACGACGTTGGACGCGTCAGCGATGCCGACGTAGTCGTCACGATAGGCAGTAATCAGAGCCAGAGCCGCTGCATGGTCCCGGGCTTCCCAGCTCCCCAATTCGTACGATTCCGCAGCTATATCGCGGGCGAATGCGCGCGCCGCATCTGCTCCCAAGCGGGTGTAGAGCATATAGTCGGCCTCCGCCGCGATCATCGGCGAGAGGACCAAGGGTTCGGTGTTGGCCTCCAGCGCGGCGGCGACCGCAGCGTGGTCGGCTTGGCTCTCGTCAAAGGCCGCTAGGACCGCGCTCGTGTCGACGATGATCGTCACGCGCCGAATCCCCGCATCAGTTCGGCGTCAATCTCCTCGGCACTGAGGGAGGATCCGCTGCGGAACCCACCGATAGTTGGCTTCGGCCGTGGAACCCGGTCGCCGATGAGCTTGTCGATCTCCTGGGCCAGAGTTAGCCCGTCCTCGGCAGCCAGACGGTGTAGCCGATCCCGCAGCGACTTCGACACCTTGATCGTCGTCATGGTCATACTGTCGAGTATACCGGATCTCGCCTATCGGGTCTCGACACGCTGGTCCGTCGAATTGTCAGTCGACGAACATCCCGCCAGCGCGGCGCGACTTGCCTGGTGAGCGGCGGGCGGCCCCGCAGCGAAGCGAGGAGCCGAACGCCGCGGGGCCGCGGAGCGGAGGACTGGGTGGGCGGGATTCAATTCCGGCGAAGCCGGGCCAGCCGCAGGCCGAAGCGAAGCGTCCGGCGGAGCCGGGACTGCGCGGTCGCGTGGGGCTGGCTGCCCTTTGGGGCATGGCCTTAGTCAAAGCCGTGTGTACGGAGACGGATACCCGTATCGTGCCGGTCAAGATTGAGACCGGAGGGGTCCTGTGTACAAGATGTCGTTCACGCGCACGACGGCGCCGTTCAGCAAGACGCTGCGATTCATCACGTTGACGGGGATCGCGAGTGCTTGCGCGATCGGTGCTGCGGGGTGCGCGACGGGTCCGGCTACGCCGGTCGCGGCTACGCCTGTGGCGCCGAAGGTGACTGCTCCTCCGGCGAGCGCTTCCGACACGACTGCTGCGGCGTCGGGCTCGGACTCCGCGTCGGCGGCGGTTCCGTCGGCCAGCGGTACGGCGGGGCCGTTTCCGCTCGCGTGTACGTCGGTCAGTTCCGGGGGCAGCTTCGTCACGCCTGGGCCGGCCTCGGTTAGTCTCGCGCAGATTGGGGCGGCGGTTGGCTTTGACGTGAGCAGCGCTATGCCGGATACGCAGTCGGCGATGGGCTTCCACGGCTACGAGAGCTGCCGGTATCAGTTCACTACGCCCAGCGGCGGCGCGCAGTTGGATGTCTCGGTGGTGATCGGGACGGATCCGACGACGATGAGCAACCAGACCGCAGCTCAGGATCTCGCTGACACCAAGGCGCAGAAGATGCCGCGCTCCGAGCGCGGGTGCACAGGGGACTGCACGTGGAAGGCCGCTGCGACGCCTGGAATCGGGGACGAGGCGTACACGCTTACTGCGACGGACGGGACGACCGTCGTCGTGGCGCTGCGGGGGGATATGTACGTGGAGATCGGTCCGGGGGATCTCAAGCTTGAGCGTGAGCTTTCGCTTGCTCGGCTGATCTTCAGCAACGTTCACTGAGGTTCACTGAGGTTCGGGGCTCAACGAGTCTCGAGGGCCGGTTGACTGCCGGCCGGTTGGCCTGCGGGTGTTCGAGTGCGCCGGTAGTGTGGAGTTGTGACCTTCCACGGCTGGCCGGTCGAGTCGCTGGAGTTCTACGAGGGGCTCGAGGCCGACAACTCCAAGACGTACTGGACCGAGCATCGGGCGGTCTACGACTCGCTCGTGCTCGCGCCGATGAGCTCGCTGCTTGACGAGCTGGAAGACGAGTTCGGCGAGGGGCGGATCTTTCGGCCGTACCGCGATGTGCGGTTCAGTAAGGATAAAACACCTTATAAGTCCGAGATCGGGGCGACGCTGAAGCGCGGGGGTTACATTCAGCTCTCCTCGCGGGGGTTGGCGGCCGGTAGCGGGTACTACGACATGGCGTCCGATCAGGTGGACCGGTATCGGAAGGCTGTTGATGACGACCTCACCGGTGCGCGGCTCGAGCGGACGCTGGCCGGGCTGACGGCGCAGGGGATCCAGATCATGGCGCCTTCGGCCCTCAAGACCGCGCCACGCGGCTATCCGAAGGAGCACCCGCGCATCGATCTGTTGCGCAACAAGGGTTTGGCGGCCTGGTTCGAGTGGCCGGTCGAGCCTTGGCTGGAGACGCCCGCCGCTAAGGACCGGCTCGTATGGTTCTTTCGCGCATCGCTTCCGCTGCGGGATTGGCTGGACCGGCACGTCGGGCCGACGGACCTGCCGGGGCGTTGACGATCGGGTTGGCTGGCATGCGGGTGCTGTGAACGCTTCGCGTGTGTGCTGCTTGGGGCTTCGCGTGGGCTCCGCGGCTTGTGATTCGAACTCCGGTGCGGCTTGATGCGCGGTTCGCTTGTGCGCGCCCGCGCGTGATTTCGTGCGCGGTCTAGACCTGCTGGAACACAGGTTTTTGTTTCACGGTGCTTGACGCCGCCTCCGCTAAGGACTGTATTGCATCGGTGGAAGCGCTCTCCCGTCCACCGGTGGTGCACTCCTGTACCGCCTGAGGAGGTCGAGTTATGCCCATATCACGCGTTTCGCGCAGAACCAACAGTCCCCGGTTGGCCGGTTTTTCCGGCTTACCCGGTCTATCCGGTCGCCGCAGCAGGACCGTGGCGACGCTGACCGCGGTCGCGACCGTGGCCGGGCTCGGGGTCGGGGTGCCAGTCATCGTTTCGAGCAACAGCGCGGCCAGTTCCAGCTCCAACTCGTCAGCGAGCACGAGCTCCTCGGCCATGCCGTGGCTGGACGCCAGCAAGCCGGTGTCGATGCGGGTCGACGCCTTGCTGCACGCGATGACGCTCGAAGAGAAGGTCGGCCAGATGGACCAGCAACTGGTCACCACGCTGACCGACACGAACAGCACCACCTGTGGCGACAACGGCTGGAACATGCCGAATCCCACTTGTATGCAGAAGATCCTCGTGGGCGACCACGTGGGTTCGATCCTGGCCGGGGGGACGAACAACCCGCCGGACACGACCGGTGGCGGCGGGGTCGGTAACACCGGCTTCGACTGGGCCACCGAGTACAACATGATGCAGCAGTACGCGATCAAGAACTCGCGGCTGCACCTCCCGCTCGTCTTCGGCGTCGACGCCGTGCACGGGTTCGGGCACCCGTATCAGGCTCCGCTGTTCCCGCAGTCCATCGGCATGGGCGCCACCTGGGATCCGGCGGCCGCGCGGGCCGGCGGCGTGGTGACCGCGAACGCCGTGCGGGCGACCGGATGGAACTGGGTCTTCGCGCCGGTGCAGGACCTGGCCCGGGACAACCGCTGGGGCCGGTACTACGAGACGTGGGCCGAAGAACCGGTCCTGTCCGCGGCGTTGGGCGCTGCGGATATCAAGGGGATGCAGGCCTCGGCGAGTGGCGGCGGGCTTAACGTTGCCGCCACGGTCAAGCACTTCGCCGGGTACTCGGAGTCGATCAACGGTCACGACCGGAATGAGGCCTTGGAGCCGCTGAACTACCTGCAGGACCAGATCTTCCCGTCGTACGCGGGTGGGGTTTCGGCGGGTTCGGACTCCGTGATGGTCGACTCGGGCTCGATCAACGGCGTGCCCGCGACCGGTTCGCACTACCTGCTCACCGACATCCTGCGTAACCAGATGGACTTCGAGGGTGTCGTGATCAGCGACTACCAGGACATCCAGGCGTTGCAGACCACGTACCACATCGCCGCGGACCTGCCCGGCGCGATCGCCATCGCGGTGAACGCGGGCGTGGACATGGGCATGGTCGTCAACAACCCGGACCAGTGGCAGGCCGCGATCCTGCAGGACGTCAACACCGGCAAGATCTCGCACGCACGCATCGACCAGGCCGTGCGCCGGATCCTGACCATGAAGTTCGAGCTCGGCCTGTTCAACCAGCCGTGCGTGGCTGACCCGAGCAAGCCGTGCGTGGACGCGAACGCGGCCAACGCCGCGACGACCGCCGGGCGCGACCAGACGCTCAAGGCGGCGCAGGAGTCGATGACGCTGTTGCGCAACACGAACAACGTGCTGCCGCTGCCGGCGTCGAGCAAGGTCGTCGTCACCGGTCCGAGCGCGGACTCGATGACCAACCAGCTCGGCGGATGGAGCGTCAGCTGGCAGGGCGTCTTCGGCGCCGGCCACGTGTGCTGCATGGGTCCGGCCAACCAGATCCCGCCGGGCACGACCGTGAAGACGGGCATTCTGGGCGAGGATTCGAACGCGATCTACGCGCCTGACCAGGCGACTGCGGTGGCCGACGCGGGCTCCGCTGACGCGATCGTGGTTGCCGTCGGCGAGAAGGCGTACGCGGAAGGGCTGGGCGATAACCCGGCGCCTGCGCTGGCGCCGGATCAACAGGCGATGATCAGCGCGCTTGAGGCGACCGGCAAGCCGGTCATCGTGGTCGTGATCGCCGGACGTCCGCTCGGCCTCGGCTCGGCGGCGGAGAAGGCGAACGGGATCCTGATGGCCTATCAGGGCAGCACGGAGGCGGGTACGGCCGTCGCCGACACGATCTTCGGCAAGATCAACCCGAGCGGCAAGCTGTCGGTCAGCTGGCCTACGGACGCCGCGACCGTCGGCGGCGACTTCAACGGCGGCGCGCCGTCGCCGCTCGGCGACCAGCCGAAGTTCTTCGATCAGCTGGCGAGTACCGGTTCTGGCCAAGGGCATTCGTACAATCCGCTTTACCCGTTTGGGTATGGCTTGTCGTACACGACGTTCTCCACGTCGAACCTGTCGGTGACCCCGACGGTTAGCCGACATGGCACGGTCAAGGCGACGTTCACGGTGACCAACACCGGCTCGGTGGCGGGTACGGACATCGTTCCGGTGTACGTCGCGCAGCCGGTTAGTGCGGTGCTCGTTCCGCAGCAGCGGTTGGTCGGGTTCACCCGGGTAACGCTCGCCGCGGGCGCGTCGCAGCAGGTCACGGTGTCGTTCTCGACGTCAACGCTGGGCGTGAGCCAAGGAGATATCAACTCCGCGGCGGCGCCGAGCGTCGAGCCGGGCGGCTACATCGTCCAGATCGACAAGAACGACACGACGCCGTATGACGTCGCGGTCTCGCAGCCGTTCACGATTCAGTAGCGGTGAGATCAGCGGCGATAGCAGACGGTTCAACTAGTTAGAGTTCAACAACTCAGTAGTCAGATAACCAGCGTTGAGTTATCCGGCCGTGGTACCGCCCAGGCGCGCGCTTTGATCGCGTATGAGCGGTACCACGGCCCTTGTTCATGATCGACTTCGTGGGGGCCATATTCCAAGGCTTGAAGCCGCAGTACGATCGGAGATCTACATTGGAGGCGAACGGAGGTTCGTGTGTCCGAGCGGGGTCTGACGCCTGATCAGATCGACACCAGCCAGCCACATCCGGCCCGGATGTACGACTACTACCTTGGCGGGCGGGACAACTACGAGATCGACCGGATGGCCGCCGACCGGATCATCAACGTGGTACCGGCCATCGTGCACGGCGCCCGCGAGAACCGGGCGTTCATGCGGCGGGCCGTGCGCGTGGTCGTGGCGGATCACGGCATCCGGCAGATCGTCGATATCGGCACCGGCATTCCGACTTCGCCCAACACGCACGAGATAGCGCAGGCTGTCGCTCCCGAGACGCGCGTGGTCTACATCGACAACGACCCGATCGTCGGTGTGCACGCGAATGCGCGCCTGACCGGCGTCGGCCGTACGGCCTTCTTCCTCGGCGACGCGCGCCAGCCCGCTTCGATCCTGGCTCGGCTGCACAACGACGAGCTGATCGATTTCGATCAGCCGGTGGCCCTGGTGATGGTCGGGCTGATGCACTTCGTCACGGACAGCGAGAATCCGTACGAAATCGTCGCAGAGCTGCGCGACGCGGTGGCTCCCGGCAGTTTCCTGGTGCTCTCGCACGGGCGCGGCGGACAGATACCCGTCGAGTTCGTCGAGCCGATGGCGGAGTTGCTCGAGGTGTACAAGCACGCGTCCACCTCGCTGACCCTGCGGCCCACCGACCAGATCGCCCACTTCTTCGACGGCTTCGAATTCATCGAGCCCGGACTCGTCCCGGTGTCGCTGTGGCGCCCGGATGATCCGGACGCGGAGGAGACCGGCATCATGGGCGGCGTGGCGTATAAGCCGTGACGCGGTAAGCGGCGCGTGGATGGGACGGGGAGCCCCGTCCCGGGCACGGACCGCCGGGCGCCGCCGGCTTTCCGTGCCCGGGGGCTATTGGCGAACCGCGTCGATGAACGAGAAGGGTGCTTCGGCGGGCCGGATGCGTTCTAGGCGGAATCCGTTCGCCGCGAGCACGGACGCCCACTCGGCGGCGGTGTGTCCACGTCCGCCGAGCTCCCCGACGAGGAGTGGGTCGGTCTCGCCGACGCGCTGCACGACGCCGTCCGGCGGTAGTACGAGCTCGATCAGCATCAGACGGGCGCCGGGCGGCAGTGGCGGCGCAGAGCGTGGCGAGGATCCGGTTGAAGTCCTCGTCGGTCCAGTCGTTCAGGACGCTTGAGATGACTGGCGCAGCGGCTGTGTGGACGCGGTCAGCTGAGACGGTGTCGGTTGAGACGCCGTCAGTCGGGGCGCGGTGATCGACGTCGGCTCGCGCGGGCGCCAGAACGATCGGCTCCAGCGCGGGTTCGGCGCCCGGGTCGAGGCTGCCGTCACGTGCCAGTGACGCGCCCAGCTCGGTGACCTCGACCGTCGTCCCATTCACGCGGAAGACGCCGACGCTCTCCAGCGCCCGGATCTGCCGTTCCAGGACGCCGCGATCGGTTTCGGTGAAGACCGCCAGGTCCTCGATGGTGCACGGTCCGTCGACCAGGATCGTGGCGAGGTCCAGATCCACGGCGAAACGCAGCGCGCAGCCCACCGGGTAGCCGGAGAGCATGTGCATCCTCTGTACGAACGAGGCGTCGGGCGCCGCCGGTGCCGCGCTCCGCACTGAGTCTTCGCCGTCTTGCATATTCAAAACGCTATCTGCCTGGTCCGACAGTTGTCTGCGGGCGATCACTCAACCGGCCCGATCGAACACGCCCCGCCCGTCCTGGCGCGCAAGCGCGCTCGGCGGGACTCCCGGCACGCCGATGAAGTGCGCCGTCGCCTTACCTTTCCGGTAACGGTTACGATCAGGAGCGGCGGGCTGGACGTGGGAGATTCACCATGCAGTTCGAAGCGTCATCGGCGCTGGTCGGACGAAACGCGGCGCTGTCCTCGCTATGCCCGCTGGTCGAGGGGCTGGCCGAGGGCCGAGGCGGCGTCGCCTGGATCGAAGGCGAACCCGGTATCGGCAAATCCGCGCTGATCGACGAGCTGGTCAAGGAAGCGGAGCGAAGGGGCAGCCTCGTGCTGCGCGGCACCGCGGACGAGTTGCTCGACTCGTTCCCGCTGCGCGTGATGGCCGAGTGCCTCGGTGTGTCGGCGCGTCCGCTGGATCCGGTGCGCGCCGAGATAGCGGGGCTGCTGCGCGGCGAGACGGCCGGCGTGGGCGCGGCCGACCCGGTACTGGCGGCCGGCGAGCGGATGCTCGAACTGGTCGACCGGCTGTGCGCGTCGAGCCCGGTCGTGCTGGTGGTCGAGGACCTGCACTGGGCCGACGAGCCCAGCCTGCTGCTGTGGGGCAGGCTGGCGCGGGCGGTGGATCAGATCCCGCTGTTGCTGGTCGGTGCGGCGCGGGCGGTGCCGAGGCGCGAGACGGTTGAGCGGCTGCGCGCGCTGGTGGAGAAGCGCGGGGGCACACTCGTGCATCTCGGCCCGCTCGGCGAGGACGCCGCCGCGGTCCTCGCCGAGCGGATCGTGGGCGCAACGCTCGGCCCCCGGCTCGCGCGGGAGCTGGGCCGGGCGGGCGGAAGCCCGCTCTACGTGCGCGAATTGGTGGACGCGCTGGTCAGGGCGGGCCTGGTGCGCGTCGAGGATGACGTGGCCGAGCTGGACACGCATCCGGGTTCCACGCCGCAATCGCTTGCGGTCGCGATCGGGCGTCGGCTCGGCTTTCTGGCCGACAAGACTCGCGGAGCGCTGCGTATCGCCGCGCTGCTGGGTAACGAGATCGACGCCGCCGACTGGGCGCTGGCGCTGGATCACGCACCGGCCCGCCTGGTCGATCTGGTCGCGGAGGCTACCGCCGGCGGGGTACTCACGGAGGCGGGTGGAAAGCTCCGCTTTCGTCATGAGCTGATCCGGCAGGTCCTGGTCCAGCAGACGCCGCTGGCCGTGCGTACCGCAGTTCACGGCGACGTCGCGCGCAAGCTGGCCGCCGCCGGACGCGGCGTCGACAGCGTCTCGCGCCACCTGCTGGTCATGCCAGAGCTCGAAGACTGGGCACTGACGTGGCTCTCGCGTATCAGTGAGGCGACGCTCTACGCGGCGCCGCAGGTCTCCGCGCAGCTGCTGGAGCGCGCGACGAGATCGATCGAGCCGGACGACGCGCGCTGGGAAGCGCTGGCCGCGCGCCTCGCGCAGGTGCTGTTCTGGCTGGGCCGCGACGAGCCCGCGTTCGCGGTCGCCGGTGAGGTGGCACGTCGCACGGCTGACCCGGTGCTCGCCTGCCGGATGCGGATTCAGATCATGCGCTTGGCCGGTCGGCTCGGCCGCTTCGAGGAAGCGCTGCCAGCGGCCGTGCACCCGGAAGACAGCAACCTGCCGCCGCTCTGGCACGCTCGATTCGCCGCCTGGTCCGCACTCATCCTCTTTTATTACGGTCGCACCGATGAAGGCCTGGCCACCGCACGCGGCGCGCTCAAGCTGGCCACCGAGGCCGAAGACCCGCTGTCCATCGCGACCGCGCGGCACGCGCTGGCCTCCTGCGGCAGCGCGGCGCAGCGTCCGGAACACCTCGAGGCCGCGCTGGCCGCGCTGACCGGCCGGGACCTCGAGTCGATGGACCTGCACATGCTGCTGCTGGCCAATTACGTCGTGCAGCTCTCGGACCTCGGGCGTCCGGAGGAGGGCGAGCGGGCGCTGGCCGAAGCGGTGCGGCTCGCCGACACCAGCGGTACGTTCCGCGCGGCCACCATCCTGGCCGGGGCGGCAGGCTTCGACTACCGGCACGGCCGGCTGGACGAGGCGTTGGTGCACCTCGAGAGCATCGAGGACGAATACCTGCGCAACGACGAACTCGCGCAGGTCTTCGCGACGGCGGCGATCATCGCCGTGCATCGCGGGGACCGCGAGACCGCCGACGTAAAGCTGCGCGCCGCGCTCGGCGCCGATGGTCCCGAGTCCGATCCGTTGCCGGACCTGCCCCGCCCCTCGTACCCGCTCACCGAGGCCTTGGCGCTGCGGGCCGAGGCCGCCGGGGAGACCAAGCGCGCGCTCGCGTTGATGTCCGCGTGGCTGGACGCGCCGGCTGGACTCAGCCGCTACGAGCGTCACGACGACATGCTGTATCTGGTGTATCTCGCGCTGCGTGAGGGCGACGCCGAGACAGCGGCCGCTGCGGTACGCGTCACGGAGGCCGACGCGGCGGCGGACCCGTCGCCGAGCCGGTCCACCGTCGCGCGCGCCTGCCGCGCGCTGG
>CAVQPP010000122.1:0-22269 GCA_963714445.1 uncultured Actinomycetota bacterium | reverse complement strand
CTCCTCTGCGCGGCGTCCGACGGCGACCTCGCCAAGGCGCTTCAGCGCCAGGCCATGCGGCGGCTGACGGAAAAGACCATCGTCAACAGGACGGCGCTTCGCCACGAACTCGCCCTGACGCGCGAGCGCGGTTTCGCCATCGACGACGAAGAACATGCGTTTGGGCTTCGCTGCGTCGCAGGGCTGGTGCCTGTCCGGCGGCGAGCGCAACCGGCTCAACCTCGCGCTCACCCTCAAGCTCGGCGGCAACCTGCTGCTGCTCGACGAGCCGACCAACGACCTCGACGTCGAAACGCTCTCCTCGCTGGAGAACGCGCTGCTGGACTTCCCCGGCTGCGCGGTGGTCGTCTCCCACGACCGGTGGTTCCTCGACCGCGTCGCGACGCACATCCTGGCTTGGGAGGGCGACGCGAAGTGGTTCTGGTTCGAGGGCAACTTCGAGTCCTACGAGAAGAACAAGGTCGAGCGGCTCGGCCCCGAGGCGGCCCGGCCGCACCGGGTCACCTACCGGAAGCTGACCCGGGGCTAGCCGGGTGGCGGAGACTGGTGCTGAGCTGAAGATCACGCAGGCCCAGAGCGGCCCGCCGATTCCGAGCGGGCCGCAGACGACTGACAAGGGGCTACGGTACGTACACCTTTGCCCGCTGCGTTGGGCCGACATGGACTCGTTCGGCCACGTGAACAACGTCGTCTACCTGCGTTACCTGGAACAGGCGCGCGTGGAGTGGATGTTCACGACGGCGCAGCAGGCTGGCGTACACGAGTTCTCGCTCGGCACCGTCGTCGCTAAGCACGAGATCGAATACCGTCGGCCGCTGGTCTACCGCCCCGAGCCAGTACGCGTCGAGACGTGGGTAACGCGCATCGGCAACGCGTCGTTCACGGTGGCCTACGAGGTCAAGGATGCGGAGTTGGTCTACGCCGTCGCGAAGACGGTGCTAGTCCCCTACGACCTCAGCGCCGAACGGCCGCGCCGGATCACTGCCGAGGAACGCGACTACCTCAAGCCGTACCTCGCGGCAGAGCCCGATAAAACCACGTCACTCGCCTGATCAGCCAATGTCGGTGACCTTCCCATGAACGACTTCGAATTCATCGATCCCGACGACGCGGCCGCGCTCGGCGTCTATCTCGAACGGCTCCTCGCCCTCGACAAGACCGCCGCCGTGCGTCTGGTCGGCATCGGCCGCGCCGCCGCCGCGTACAGCGCACCGCCACTGCACGGATCGGCGTCGCGTGGCGTGACAGTCCTCACGGTACGCACGGTCGCGCTCGTCGAAGGCGCGCAGCCCTTCGACCGCACGGTCGCGGCCGGACGCCTCCTCGACGCGATCAGCACGGACCCGGACGGCCCGGCCTCCTTCGCGCTGCCCGACGCGCTGCTCGGCGGCCCGTCGTGGGCGGGCCTGCTGCCGCCGCGTACCGGCTGGCAGCCGCAGGGTGAGATCCCGCTGCGGCGGCTAGCCGAGGTCGTCTCCACGGGCAACGCAGACTTCCGCTTCGGCGCGCTCGGCCGTGACCGTGCCGCCCTAGACACCCTCGCCGAAGAGATCTGGACGCGCGAACTGCCACACGGCCTGCGCTGGCGCGCAGCGCACGCCGCCTCGACGATGGGCTTCCTCGGCCCGAAGCCCGAAAGCAGCGCCGACACGGCACGCGTCGCCTCACACACGCGCTGGCTGCGCCTAGACACGCCCTACGGGACCGTACTCGAGCGCGTGCTCGCCTGAATCAACACAGCATCCGAGTCATCCCAGCTGAGTCAGCGTTTTGACGAACCCGAGGTATTCGAACGGATCCGGGTCCGCATCCGCCGCACCCAGCGCCGTGTAACCGGCGTCCTTGAGCAGATCCCGCAGCTCCGGTCGTCCAGGCCCAGCCACGACGTAAGACCGCTGATAGCCGCGCCACGTGGCGGTGTACTCCAGTTCTGCCACGACGCGCCGGCCAAGGCCGCTGCGCCGCAGTTCGGGCCGCGTCCACAGCCAATCGAGCTCGACCGTGTTCGAGTCGTAGCGACGGAACGCCCCGCCGGCCACAGTTTCGCCGTCCTGCCGCAGGAGCAGCAGGTCACCGCCGAGCCAGGGCGCGAAGCCTTCGCGCGGATTGGTTTCGAACTCTGCTAGTGCGTCAGTGCCGATTCGGGCGGTCAGATCGGAGAGCAGGCCGGCGATCAGCGCGGTGGTCTCGGGCTCGTCGGGTTCGGTGTGCAGCACTTCCAAGCCATTCCTGGCCAGCAGGGTGGCTGCGGCGGTAGCCATTGTTCGTTGCCTCCGGGGCGAGTTGACGCGCTGCTAGACGCGCACTGGCCCTCAACGCGGGCAGGCGGCAGCGCGGGAAGAAAAAGGGAGGGGAGCGGAGGTCAACGGCTACACGAAGAGGACCACACTCGACCGAAGTCGATGTGGCTGCGAGTGATCAGCCGAATCTGCTTCACGAGATCGATCTTAAACGACCGAGCGCGCCGCGTACATCACAGTGTGCCGATGGTCACGCGGCGTTCAATTTCAGGCCGCGTTCACCATGAAGTGCGCGGCTCGCTCGAGGTACTCCCAGAGTTCTGTCTCGTCCGCCCGATCGAGCTTCAGCGCCCTGACCGCCTCGGCCATGTGCGTCAGCCAGCGGTCCTTCGCCTGCTCATCGACGCGGAAGGGCGCGTGCCGCATCCGCAGCCTCGGGTGGCCGCGCTGGTCTTGGTACGTCGACGGGCCGCCCCAGTACTGGATCAAGAACAGCGTCAGCCGCTCCTCGGCCGGTCCCAGATCCTCCTCTGGATACAGCGGCCGCAGCACGGGATCGTCGGCGACACCTTCGTAGAACCGGTGCACCAGCGCGCGGAACGTCGGCTCCCCGCCGACCCGGTCGTAGAACGACTCCGGCTCACCCTGGGAAAAGCTCGCCTGCGTCACACGATCGATTTTAGGCGCTTCCAAGCGAGCGTTCAGCCGAGCCAGCCGCGACGGCAGGCCTGCCACCCCAACTGCAGCCGCGTACTGACCTTCGCCAGATCCATCATGTGCGCGACTCGGCGCTGCACGGTACGCAGCCCGAGGCCGAGCTGCTTGGCTATCGCGGCGTCCGTCGCCCCAACCATGAGCAGCGACAGGATGCGCAGGTCCAGCCCGGTCGGCTCGGTCTCCGGCTCCTCGAGCTCGATCACATTCGGCTCTACCAGCCGCACCGGGACAGCCCGCTCCCACACTGACTCGTACAGCCCGATCAGCAGCCTGATCAAGCCCGGAGCCCGCACGAACATCGCCGCTGGCTCGCCGCCGTCCGGGTTCGTCCCATCGCTGAGCGGCACTAACGCGGCCGAACGGTCGGCGATCGCCATCTTGGTCGGCACCCGCTCGATTACCCGGACCAGCTGCTGGTGCTTCATATGCGCCGTCAGACCCTCGAAGGCGCCCGGGAACTCCAACATCGCGCGCTCGATGATCACGTGGTAACGCACGCCGCGGTTGACTGCCTGCTCCTCGGCGACGCTCTCGCCTGAGGCCACGACCTCGTGCGTCGTCTCCGACATCACGTGCAGCTCGGATCTCGCGCTCATCTGTATCTGCTCGAAGCGATGACGTACCGCGTGCGCACCAATCAGAACCTCGACGAGGTCCCGGGCCGAGCTGTCGGCACTGGCGCTGCGATACGCCTCGGCGAGTGACGCCAGGCCGAGTTCGGCGCGGTACAGCGCATGCCGCTGCTCAGCGAGCAGCGCGCCAAGCGCTACGGCAGGCGGGGCGGCGGCATAGCGCTCATGTGTCCCGGCCTGCTTAGTTATCAGTCCGAGCTCGGCCAACCGGCCCAGCACGGCGCGTACTTCGGCGCCCGGCTGCCCGGTGCGCTCGGCCAGAGAGACAGCGTTGCCGGGCCCGGAAGTCACCAGTTCCTGATAGACACGCTCCGCCGTCGGATCGAGGCCGAGTATGCCGAACACCTTGCCATCCCCTCGTCAGCAGGCTTGTACGCGCGCGCATCTGACCCCGGCCCGACCCTACTGCCTCGCGCGTCTTTGTGCGTCCATGATTATCCGCCGCCGAAGGCATATACGGAGGCGTCTGGTTCGCGTATGGGACTGATGGGATGGCGCGGCGCGGATTGGCGGGGCGGCGGCTTAGCGCGGTAAGCGCTGCCTTGGCACTCAGGTTGACCGAGTGCCAGCGGTAGTCATAACCTGCCGATTGGCACTCTCGCCAAGAGTGTGCCAATGCCACCCCGTCCCCCTGGCACCCGCGACGACAGGCGTGGACGGTGGCCCCAAGTCAACCGGCGGGACCTTTTCCCGCCGCTGGTGAATATCTCCGAAGGAGAGGTCACGACCGTGGCTACCGTTGCCATCAAGCCGCTTGAGGACCGCGTCGTCGTCAAGCCGCTGGACGCCGAGCAGACCACCGCCTCAGGCCTGGTCATCCCGGACACCGCCAAGGAGAAGCCCCAGGAGGGCGTCGTCCTGGCCGTCGGCCCGGGCCGCTTCGAGGACGGCCAGCGCCTTCCGCTCGACGTCAAGGAAGGCGACGTCGTCCTGTACTCCAAGTACGGCGGCACCGAGGTGAAGTACAACAACGAGGAGTACCTCGTCCTCTCGGCTCGCGACCTGCTGGCCGTCATCAACAAGTAAGGCGGCGCCACGCAGCCGCCGGTGAAGGCCGCGTTCCGCAAGTGCCCCGGCTGTTGACCTTCGCCCGCAAGCGAGGCGTTCCAGGGCGGCAGATGGCAAGGCGCGGGAACGCCCTCGCACTGGTTGTGCGTGGGCGTTTCCGCAACGCAGCCAGATGTCGTCATGGGACGGCGAGCGGGGCGAAGGTCAACAGCCGGGGCACTAGCCCCGGTCCGCTCGGACGGGCGGCGGGGCGCGGCCTTCGGCTTGTAGCTGCGATCCGGCACCCCGCCCCGATCCATCAACCACGGCTTAGAAGGGACGCTTGGCACCGATGGCCAAGATGCTTCAGTTCGACGAGGACGCCCGCCGCAAGCTCGAGCGCGGCGTCAACGCGCTCGCCGACGCGGTCAAGGTGACGATCGGCCCGAAGGGCCGCAACGTCGTCATCGACAAGAAGTTCGGCGCGCCGACCATCACCAACGACGGCGTGACCATCGCCCGCGAGGTCGAGCTCGAGGACCCGTACGAGAACCTCGGCGCCCAGCTCGCCAAGGAAGTCGCCACCAAGACCAACGACATCGCCGGTGACGGCACCACCACCGCGACCGTGCTGGCCCAGGCCCTGGTGCGCGAAGGCATGCGTAACGTCGCCGCCGGCGCGCAGCCGATCGGCCTCAAGCGCGGCATCGACGCGGCCGTCAAGGCGGTCTCCGACCACCTGCTGGCCTACGCCAAGCCGGTGGAGACCAAGGAGTCCATCGCGCAGGTCGGCGCGATCTCCGCGCAGGACAAGGCGATCGGCGACCTGATCGCCGAGGCGATGGACAAGGTCGGCAAGGACGGCGTCATCACCGTCGAGGAGAACAACACCTTCGGCCTGGACCTGCAGTTCACCGAGGGCATGCAGTTCGACAAGGGCTACCTCTCGCCGTACATGGTCACCGACCAGGAGCGTCAGGAGGCCGTCCTGGAGGACCCGTACATCCTGATCAACCAGGGCAAGATCTCCTCGATCTCCGACCTGCTGCCGGTGCTGGAGAAGGTCGCGCAGGCCCGCAAGCCGCTGCTGATCATCGCCGAGGACGTCGACGGCGAGGCGCTGTCCACCCTGGTGGTCAACAAGATCCGCGGCACCTTCACCTCGGTCGCGGTCAAGGCCCCGGGCTTCGGCGACCGCCGCAAGGCGACCCTGCAGGACATCGCGACCCTCACCGGCGCCCAGGTGGTCAGCCCCGAGGTCGGCCTCAAGCTCGACCAGGTCGGCGTCGAGGTGCTGGGCACCGCCCGCCGGGTGACCGTCGACAAGGACAACACCACGATCGTGGACGGCGCCGGCGACAAGAGCGCCGTGCAGGACCGCATCCGCCAGATCAAGGCCGAGATCGAGGCCTCGGACTCCGACTGGGACCGGGAGAAGCTGCAGGAGCGGCTGGCCAAGCTGGCCGGCGGCGTCTGCGTGATCCGGGTCGGCGCGGCCACCGAGGTCGAGCTCAAGGAGAAGAAGCACCGTCTCGAGGACGCGATCTCGGCCACCCGCGCCGCGGTCGAGGAGGGCATCGTCGCCGGCGGCGGCTCCGCGCTGGTGCACGCCGCCACGGTGCTCGACGACAAGCTCGGCCTGAGCGGCGACGAGGCGACCGGCGTGACCGTGGTCCGCAAGGCCCTGGTCGAGCCGCTGCGCTGGATCGCCGAGAACGCCGGCTTCGAGGGCTACGTCGTCACCGACAAGGTGTCCGCCCTGCCCGAGGCGCATGGCCTCAACGCGGCGACCGGCGAGTACGTGGACCTGATCGCGGCCGGTGTCATCGACCCGGTCAAGGTCACCCGCTCCGCGCTGGCCAACGCGGCGTCGATTGCCTCGATGCTGCTGACCACCGAGACCCTGGTGGTCGAGAAGCCGGCGCCGAAGGAAGACGAGGGCCACTCGCACGGCGGCCACGGCCACAGCCACTAACTAGCGACCGTCGCTAGGCGACGCGGCTGTTAGCAAACGCAGCGGTGCTCCCGTATCCACGCTGGACACGGGAGCACCGCTGCGTTGTATATGCGCCTACGCCTTAACGAGCGTCTTGGCGGTCTTACGCGCGGCCGGCTTCGCAGTCGGCTTTGCGGCAGGCTTCTCCGTCGACTTCTCGGCTGCCGGACGGGTGAGGTTGGGCGGGGGCGAACTCTCCTTGCGGCGGTTCTCCAGCTCCTTCTCCCGCAGCAGCTTCTCCTTCATCTGCTCCTGCCGCAGCCGGGCCGCCTTCTCCCGGGCCGCCTGAGCCCGCGCGAGCGCCTTCTGCCGCGCGTGGTGTTCCTCGCGTTCCTCCTCGGTCATCCCGCCCCAGACTCCGTACGGTTCGCGCACCTTGAGGGCGTGGTCCGCGCACCGTATCTGCACGGGGCAGTTCAGGCAGATCTCCTTCGCCGCGACCTCGCGGCTCGAGCGGGCCGCGCCGCGCTCGCCTTCCGGATGGAAGAAGAGCGAGCTGTCCTTGCCCCGGCACAGACCGCGCAGCTGCCAGTCCCACAGGTCCGCGTTCGGGCCGGGCAGCCGTGAGAAATCGGCCATCGCCGCTGTCCCTCCTTGTTGGTCGCCTCGTCGTCCGCCCCTATGCGCACGCAAAGTCACGTCGATCTTGCTATGCGTGATCAAACTAAGCCACAAGTCATCCAGTGACTAGACCTGTTATGACAAGTCGTTCGCCGGTAAGGGTGGAGTTGTCAGTGCTGGTGCCTATACCCACGTATTTGTTAGGTAAGGGAGTGATGTGCCTCTGCCCTACGAACGGCCCAGCACCCCGCCCCCGAATGGTCGATCTGTCGATGCCCCGACCTGCGGATTTAGCGCCGCGTCCGCGTCCACCGATGAGACCTATGCGACCGACGTCCACCGCGCCATCGACGTCGTGCGCCTCGCCGTCATCGATCGGCTCGTGCGCTCTGGCGTGCCGGTGGCGTGCGCCACCGCGCTGGTTCGAGCGGCGGAAACCCTGGCGGATACCGCGATTTGAGCCGGTCAGGACTTCCCAAACTCCGGCGTCCGGGTCCAAACTGGTTCGAGATGACAGTGTGTCACTAATCGGTCACAGTGCGCCCGTGGGACGTGCTCGGTCCGTTGAGTCGGATGGTCCGAGCGTGTCGGGTGGGGCGCGTACGCCTGAGCGAGTGAACGTTATTTCGGCGAAAAATCGATCTTGAGCTGGGGTGCTCCCGAATACGCCACCCGATTGTGCGTAACGCTTTCGGGTGACGCTCGTTGAGTCAGGACGGAGAGGGCTGGAACCCCCACCCGGCGGGCACTCCTCCGGTTTCCAGCCCACTCGATTCACATCCGCGGCTTGCCTGGCAGCGACTTATCCCCTGCCAGCAACAAGTTATCCACTGTGCGTGGAGGCACAAATGACGTCCATCCTGGTCTGTGACGACTCACCACTCGCCCGTGAGACGCTGCGACGCGCGGTGGCCACCGTTCCCGGCGTGGACCGCGTAACCACGGCGAGCAGCGGCGAGGAGGTGCTGCGACGCTGGACCGCCGACCGAGTCGACCTGGTCCTGATGGACGTGCGGATGCCCGGCCTCGGCGGCGTCGAGACCGTGCGCCGGCTGGTGTCCACCGACCCCACCGCCCGCGTCATCATGCTGACGATGGCCGAAGACCTCGACGGCGTCGCTCTCGCCGTGGCCTCGGGTGCGCGCGGTTACCTGCACAAGGACGCGTCGCGCGCCGAACTGCGCGCCACCGTCTCGCAGGCGCTGGCCGACCCGACCTGGCGGCTCGCCCCGCGCCGGCTGCGTCCGGCCGAGGTCGGCTCCGCCCCGACGCTGACGGCCCGTGAGATCCAGGTCCTCGAGGGGATGAGCCACGGCCGCTCCAACGCGGAGATCGGCCGCGACCTGTTCCTGTCCGAGGACACGGTCAAGACACACGCGCGTCGCCTCTTCAAGAAGCTCGGCGCGTCGGACCGCGCGCACGCGGTGGCCCTCGGATTCCGCTGGGGGTTGGTTCGCTGACCGGGGCGAAGCAGGACCGCCGGAGTCAGCGGCGCCAACGGCGCCAGCCGGATACCTGGAATCGGACGAGCCGAATGGCCCGGGCGAGTCAAACGAGCCGGACGCGCGGGATTAGCCGGTCGGTCTAGGCCGTTAGACTGAACATCTCCCGCCGTCGGGCCCATCCGGAGGGTACTCGTGTCCGCCAATGACCTCCCCGAGAAGTTCGCCCTGCTGGGGCTGACCTTCGACGACGTGCTGCTGGTACCGGCCGTCTCGGACCTGGCCCCCGGCGAGTCGGACACCACCGCCCGGCTGAGCCGGAACCTGTCCGTGCGCGTGCCCCTGCTCTCCGCCGCCATGGACACGGTGACCGAGGCGCGGATGGCGATCGCCATGGCGCGCCAGGGCGGCGCCGGAGTACTGCACCGCAATCTGCCGGCCGAGGATCAGGCCGCGCAGGTCGACATGGTCAAGCGCTCCGAGTCCGGCATGATCACTCATCCGGTCACGGTCGGCCCTGACGCCACGCTGGCAGACGTGAACGCGCTGTGTGCGAAGTACCGCATCAGCGGTCTGCCTGTAGTCGACGGCGACGGAATGCTGATCGGCATAGTGACCAACCGCGACCTTCGCTTCGAGAACGACTACTCGCGGCTCGTGCGCGACGTGATGACCAAGGCCCCGCTGGTAACCGGGCCGGTCGGCATCCCGGGCCCGGACGCGATGAAGCTGATGGGCGCGCACAAGATCGAGAAGCTGCCGTTGGTGGACGCCAACGGAAAGCTGCACGGCTTGATAACCGTCAAGGACTTCACAAAGACCGAGCAGTACCCCCATGCCACGAAGGACGCCACCGGTCGCCTGGTCGTCGGAGCTGCGGTAGGCGTCGGTGACGAGTCGTTCCGGCGCGCGATGATCCTGGTAGACGCGGGCGTCGACTTCGTCGTCGTGGACGTCGCGCACGGCCACTCCAAGGGCCTGTGCGACACGGTCGCCAAGATCAAGGCGAACAGCCACGTCGAGGTCATCGGCGGCAACGTCGTGACTGGCGCCGGTGCCCGCGCGCTCATCGAGGCTGGCGTTGACGCAGTGAAGGTCGGCGTAGGGCCGGGCTCGATCTGTACCACGCGGGTGGTCGCCGGTGTGGGCATGCCCCAGGTGACCGCCATCTACGAGGTAGCCCAAGTCGCACAGGTGGCTGGCGTCCCGGTGATCGGCGACGGCGGCCTCCAGTACTCCGGCGACATTGCGAAGGCAATCGCGGCCGGCGCGGACACGGTCATGCTGGGCTCGCTGCTGGCCGGCTGCGAGGAATCGCCGGGCGACCTGATCTTCATCAACGGCAAGCAGTACAAGTCGTATCGCGGCATGGGCTCGCTCGGCGCCATGTCCTCACGCGGCAAGTCCGAGGGCAAGGCGTACTCCCGCGACCGTTACGCACAGCAGGACGTCTCCTCGGACGACAAGCTGATCCCCGAGGGCATCGAGGGCCAGGTGCCCTACCGCGGCCCGCTCGCGGCCGTCGCGCACCAACTCGTCGGCGGCGTTAAGCAGGCGATGTTCTACACCGGCGCGCGCACGATCGCCGACCTGCAGCAGGCGCAGCTGGTCCGGATCACCTCGGCGGGGCTGAAGGAGAGCCACCCGCACGACATCCAGATGACCATCGAGGCCCCGAACTACCACACGCACTGACGGTAAAGCCGCACGGTAGAGTCGATTCCGGTAACGCACGCCCTGCCACAATCCAGCCGCGCCGGAAGTAGGTCCGCACGTGTCCGAGGTCGAGATCGGTCGCTCCAAGCGCGCCCGCCAGGCGTACGGCTTCGACGACGTCGCGCTGGTGCCTTCCCGGCGTACCCGCGACCCCGAGGACGTGTCCATCGACTGGCAGATCGACGCCTACCGCCTCGGCCTGCCGTTCCTGGCCGCGCCGATGGACTCGGTGGTCTCCCCGGCCACGGCCATAGCACTCGGCCGCCTCGGCGGCGTCGGTGTGCTCGACCTCGAGGGCCTGTGGACCCGGTACGCCGATCCCGAGCCGCTGCTCGCCGAGATCGCCGAGCTCCCGGCGGAGCGCGTCGTCAAGCGGCTGCGCGAGATCTACGCCGAGCCGGTCAAGGAAGAGCTGATCGCGGTGCGGATCAAGCAGATTCGCGACGCGGGCGTGGTCGCCGCCGGCGCCCTCTCACCCCAGCGGACGGTCCAGTTCTACAAGACCGTCGTCAACGCGGGCGTCGACCTGTTCGTCATCCGCGGCACCACACTCTCCGCCGAGCACGTTTCGAACCACACCGAGGCGCTGAACCTGAAGCAGTTCGTGTACGACCTCGACGTCCCGGTCGTCGCCGGCGGCGTGGCGACGTACAAGGCCGCGCTGCACCTGATGCGCTCGGGCGCGGCAGGCGTGCTGGTCGGCTTCGGCGGCGGCTCCTCGCACACGACCAAGAAGGTGCTCGGCATCTCGGTCCCGATGGCCACGGCCATCTCGGACGTCGCCGCGGCAAGGCGCGACTACATGGACGAGTCCGGCGGTCGCTACGTCCACGTCATCGCGGACGGCGCGATGGGCGGCAGCGGCGAGATCGCCAAGGCCATCGCCTGCGGCGCCGATGGTGTGATGATCGGCTCGCCGCTGGCCCGCGCGACCGAGGCTCCCGGCCAAGGCCACCACTGGGGCGCCGAGGCCTGGCACGGCTCGGTGCCGCGCGGCATCCGAACCAATCTCGGCACCGTCGGCACGCTCGAGGAGATCTTGGTCGGCCCCTCAAACGTCGCCGACGGCACGATGAACCTGTTCGGTGCCCTGCGCCGCGCGATGGCCACCACCGGCTACTCCGACCTCAAGGAATTCCAGCGAGTCGAACTGACGGTTTCGTAGGAACGACACCGCGACGACCGCGCCCAAGCCCGATCTGACCGCGCTAGCGCGCCGCTAGAGCCGGCCCTTCAAGTGGCGTAACTCGCATAGCGCATCGCCGCCGAAACCCGGCATCGTAGAGCCATGCGCAGTGCGAAGCTCGGACCCGAGGAGCGGCGAGCGGCGCTGACTGCGCTCGCCGGTACCGAACTGGACGTTCTGGTCGTCGGCGGCGGCGTGGTCGGCGCCGGCACCGCCCTGGACGCGGTGACCCGCGGACTGTCGGTCGGCATGGTCGAGGCGCGCGACTGGGCCTCGGGGACGTCGAGCCGGTCGTCGAAGCTCATTCACGGCGGTCTGCGTTACCTGGAGATGCTGGACTTCGCGCTGGTGCGTGAAGCTCTCAAGGAACGCGGACTACTCATCGAACGCCTGGCGCCGCACCTGGTGCGTCCCGTGCCGTTCCTCTACCCGCTGACCGGGCGCGGCTGGGAGCGCTTCTACGCGGGTTCTGGCGTGGCGCTCTACGACGCGATGAGCTACTCCTCCGGGCACGGCAGAGGCCTGCCCCCGCACCGGCATCTGACACGCACTCACGCGCTGCGTATCGCCCCGTCGTTGAAGAAGGACTCGCTCGTCGGCGCGATCCAGTACTACGACGCTCAGGTCGACGACGCGCGGTACGTCGCGACGCTCGTGCGCTCGGCCGCGTCGTACGGCGCGCACGTCGCGAACCGCGCGAAGGTGGTCGGCTTCCTGCGCGAGGGTGAGCGCGTTACCGGCGCGGTGGTCCGCGACGAGGAGACCGGCGAGCAGTTCGAGGTGAAGGCGCGTCAGGTGGTCAACGCCACCGGCGTGTGGACCGACGAGACGCAGGCTCTGGTCGGTGAACGCGGCAAGTTCCACGTCACCGCGTCAAAGGGCGTGCACCTCGTCGTGCCCAAGGACCGCATCCAATCGTCCTCAGGCATCATCCTGCGCACGGAGAAGTCGGTGCTCTTCGTGATCCCGTGGGGCCGCCACTGGATCATCGGTACGACCGACACTTCCTGGAACCTGGACAAGGCGCATCCGGCGGCGAGCGCGACGGACATCGACTACGTGCTTAGTCACGTCAACAAGATCCTTACGACGGAGCTGACGCGTGAGGACGTCGAAGGCGTATACGCCGGTCTACGCCCTCTGCTCTCTGGCGAGTCGGATGACACGTCGAAGCTGTCGCGTGAGCACGTCGTCGCGCACGCGGCGCCCGGCCTAGTCGTGGTGGCCGGCGGCAAGTACACGACGTACCGCGTCATGGCCGCTGACGCCGTAGACGCTGCGGTACACGGCCTCGACCGGCGCGGCCCCGCGTCGTGCACGGAGACGATCCCGCTGCTCGGCGCGGACGGTTACGTGGCGCTGTGGAACAACCGGACCCGCCTGGCGGCGCAGAGCGGGCTGCACGTCGCACGCATCGAGCACCTGCTGCACCGCTTCGGCTCGCTGGCCGAGGAAGTCATCGAGCTGATCGAGAAGGACCGCTCGCTCGGCCAGCCACTCGACGGCGCCGACGACTACCTGCGCGCCGAGGTGGTCTACGCGGCGTCGCACGAGGGCGCGATTCATCTCGAGGACGTGCTGCACCGGCGTACCCGCATCAGCTTCGAGACCTTCGACCGAGGCGTGCGCTCGGCACGTGCCGCCGCCGACCTGCTCGCCGAGACCCTCGGCTGGGACGACGGCCGTCGCGAGCGCGAGATCGCCCACTACAGCGCGCAGATCGCCGCCGAGCGCGAGTCCCAGCTCCAGCCGGACGACCAGTCCGCTGACGCCGCGCGCATGGGCGTCTCCGACTTCGCCTGATTTGTCAGCGCCACCGCATACGCTGGTTAAGACAGTCGAGCGGAAGGAGCGGTGGCGGTGGCGACCTACGTGCTGATCCACGGCGCGTCGTCAGACTCCTGGTATTGGCATCGCGTACTGCCGCTGCTGACCGCACGCGGGCACGAGGTGGTCGCGCCTGACCTTCCGGCGACGGATGACGCGGCCGGGTTCGAGGAGTACGCCGACACCGTCGTGCAGGCGATCGGGGAGCGTCGCGGGCTGATCGTCGTCGCGCAGTCGATGGGCGGCTTCACCGCGCCGATCGTGTGCGAACGCGTGCCGGTGGACCTGATGGTGCTGGTCGCGGCGATGGTTCCGAAGCCGGGGGAGTCCGGCGGCGAGTGGTGGGAGGCCACCGGCTGGCGCGAAGCGAAGCAGGAGAACGACGCGCGCGAAGGTCGGCCGGCGCAAGACGGACCTTTCGACTTGAAGACCCTGTTCTTCCACGACGTGCCGCCGGAGGTCGTCGACGCCGCCTGGGCACGCGGCGAGCCGGGGCAGTCTGACGCGCCGTTCAGGCGGCCGTGGCCGGTAACCGAGTGGCCCGACGTCCCGACTCGTTTCCTGTTGTGCCGTCAGGACCGGTTCTTCCCGCCGGATTTCCAGCGCCGCGTCGTGCGCGAACGCCTCGGCTTCGCGCCGGACGAGATGAACAGCGGCCACCTGCCCGCGCTGGCGCATCCGGTCGAACTCGTCGAGCGGCTGGAGACCTATCGCAGGGAGCTTGCGCTCAACTGACGGTTAGCTAGACCAGCAATGCGATCAGCAGCGCGGCGACGGCCAGCATGCACACGAGCGCCGCCACGGCCGGCAGGGGCCGCACTGCAGCGAGATGGTGCGATGGTCGGACCGTCCAGCGCGCGGCAGCTACCGGCAACGGCGCTTCGTCAGTCCGCTGATCCGGCAGCAGGTGCCGTCGCAGGTCTCGCAGTTGGACGCGGTCCGCGGCGGACGGTTCGCGCACTAGGGCAGCCGCCACGAAGGACTCGTCGAACACTGGGTCATTGGACGCCGTGTCGTCAATGTGCTGCGCGGAACGGCCACGTTGCCGGGGAGAGCGCTCGGTCACCGAAGAAAAGTAACCGAAATGTTGCGTGATCAGTAGGGGTCCGCGAGGACGAAATCCGTCCGGCGCGGACGAATCAGGCAGTACTCGTCTCAGACATGCCCGAACGTCACGCGAGGTTGGAGTGCTTCGCCTTGGTCTGGCCGTCGCCGATCACGATGTACTTCGTCGAGGTCAACTCCGGCAGGCCCATCGGACCGCGCGCGTGCAGCTTCTGGTTCGAGATGCCGATCTCGGCGCCGAACCCGAACTCGCCGCCGTCGGTGAAGCGCGTCGATGCGTTCACCAGCACGGCCGCCGAGTCCACACGCGACGTGAAAGCGCGAGCCGCAGCCTGCGAGCGCGTGACGATCGCCTCGGTGTGGCTCGACGAGTACTTGCGGATGTGCGCGATCGCCGCGTCCAGCGAGTCGACCACCGCCGCCGCGATGTCGAGCGACAGGTACTCGGTGAAGAAGTCCTCTTCGGTGGCCGGAACCACGTCCACGCCATGCGCCGCAACGCGCTCGTCGCCGTGTACCGTCACGCCCGCGTCCTTGAGCGCGGCCAGGGCCTTGGGCATGAACGCGTCCGCGACGTCGCGGTGGATCAGGACCGTCTCAGCGGAGTTGCAGACGCTGTAACGCTGCGCCTTCGAGTCGATCAGCAGCTCAACGGCGAGGTCTAGGTCCGCGTCGGCGTCCACGTACACGTGGCAGTTGCCCACGCCAGTCTCGATAACCGGGACCGTCGAACCAGTCACCACCGAGTTGATCAGCGCCGCGCCACCGCGCGGGATGAGCACGTCCACCAGCCCGCGCGCCTGCATCAGCTCCTTCACGGAGTCGTGCGTATCGCCGGGCACCAGCTGAATCGCATCGCGCGGCAGCCCTGACGCAGCCAGCGCCTCACGCATCGTTTCGACCAACGCCGTGTTCGACGAGCGCGCGGACGACGATCCGCGCAGCAGCACTGCGTTACCGGACTTCAGGCACAGCCCAGCTGCATCGACGGTCACGTTCGGTCGCGCCTCGTAGATGATCCCGACGACGCCGAGGGGGACTCGAACCTGGCGAAGCTCGAGGCCGTTCGGCAGCGTCGAGCCGCGCACCACCTCGCCGACCGGATCGGCCAGCATCGTGATCTTCCGCAGCGCGGCGGCGATCGACGCGATGCGGTCCGCGGTCAGCGTGAGCCGGTCGACCATGCCTTCGCTGGTGCCCGATTCACGCGCGCGGCGCGTGTCTTCTTCGTTCGCGGCGACGATGCGCGGGGTCTCGGCGAGCAGTGCGTCGGCGAGTGCGTGCAACGCCCGGTCCTTCTCCGCGCGCGTGCGCACGGCCAGGTCCGCCGCCGCCTCGCGGGCCCGACGCGCGGTCCCGATGACTTCCGACTCGCTCACCACGCTCTTCATGGTCACAATCTCCAGATTAACGGATTCACGTCACAGAACGGCGAGGTCGTCGCGGTGCACGACCTCGCGCTCGTACTGCGGGCCGAGATCGGCCGCCAAGTCACGCGTGGAACGCCCCAGCAGCGACGGCAGCTCGACCGCGTCGTAGTTCACCAGCCCGCGCGCCACGGCTCGGCCGGACGGATCGACCAAGTCGACCGGGTCGCCCGCGACGAACGCCCCGGAGACCGCCGTGATGCCGGCCGGCAGCAGCGAGAGGCGACGGCGCACGACCGCGTCCACGGCTCCATCGTCGAGCTGTAGCTCGCCTCGCGGCGTCGTGGCGTGCGCGAGCCACAGCAGCCGCGCTGCGGACCGTTTGCCGGTGCGGTGGAACAGCGTGCCGACCGGTTCTCCGGCGAGCGCACGCGCGGCGTACGCGGCCGTGGTGAGCACGACCGGGATGCCCGCCTCGGTGGCGATGCGTGCCGCCTCGACCTTGGTGACCATGCCGCCGGTGCCGACCCCGGCTTGGCCGGTCGAGCCGATCGTCACGTCTGCCAGATCCTCGGGTCCGCGCACTTCGACTATCCGGCGGCTCTCCGGCTTGCGCGGGTCGCCTGTGTACAGCGAGTCCACGTCGGAGAGCAGCACCAGCAAATCTGCGTTGACCAGGTGCGCGACGAGCGCGGCGAGCCGGTCGTTGTCGCCGAACCGGATCTCCTGCGTGGCGACAGTGTCGTTCTCGTTGACGATCGGGACGAAGCCCAGCTCTAGCAGCCGGTCGAGCGTGTGCAGCGCATTGCGGTAGTGCGAGCGGCGGGTCATGTCGTCTGCGGTGAGCAGCACCTGCCCGACGCCGCGTCCGTGACGCGCGAAGGACTGCGTATACCGGGCGATCAGTAGCCCCTGCCCGACGCTCGCGGCGGCCTGCTGCATGGCCAGCTCGCGCGGACGCTTTGTCAGTCCGAGTGGGGCTAAACCCGCCGCGATGGCGCCTGAGGAGACGATGACGATCTCAGCGCCACTGCCATCCGGCCTGGCCGCTGTGGCTTGGTGTAGGGCATCGACGAGTGCGTCTACGCGGCTGCCGTCGAGGCCACCGGCTGCTGTCGTCAGTGAAGAGGAGCCGACCTTGACCACGATTCGGCGCGCGGTGGTGACGGCATAGCGCCTGCTCGTCTGCTCACCCTCGCTCACGGGCCCAGGATAAGGTCACCGCCGCGGGACCGGTCCAACCATTTCAGTGACCGGGACGCGCCGCCGTCTGCCCGGTCCGCTGCCTGGTCGGCTGGCCTAGAAGCCGTAGAGCCGGTCGTCGGAGCCGCGCGGCCCGAGGTGGTCGCCTTCCGCCGCCAGCGTCGGCTGCCAGTCGAAGATCACCGCGTCGGGGCCGTCGCCGATGACGACCTCGTCGCCCTCGTGCGCGCCCATCTCCAGCAGCGCCTGCTCGACGCCGAGCCGGTTGAGCCGGTCGGCCAGGTAGCCGACGGCCTCGTCGACCGAGAAGTCAGTCTGCCGCACCCAGCGCTCCGGCTTCGCGCCACGCACCACGTAGTGCTCGTCCTCGAAGGTGAGGGTGAACGGCGCCTCGTCGACCGCCTTCGGCCGGATGACCAGCCGCTCGGGCTCCGCCGGCGGACGTTCGGCGCGTGCCCGCTCGACGATCTCGGCGAGCGCGAACGACAGCTCACGCAGGCCGTCCCGGCTCACCGCCGAGACCTCGAACACTCGCAGCCCGCGCGCTTCAAGCTCTGGCCGGACCAGGTCGGCCAGGTCGCGGCCCTCGGGGATGTCGACCTTGTTCAGCGCGACGAGGCGCGGACGCTCGGAGAGCTTCCCGTATTCGCCATGCTCACCCTCCGGGATCTGAGCCTCGTAGGCGGTGAGTTCGGCCTCGATGGTGTCCAGGTCGCTGATCGGGTCGCGATCGGGTTCCAGCGTCGCGCAGTCCAGGACGTGCACGAGCACCGCGCACCGCTCGATGTGCCGCAGGAACTCGTGGCCGAGGCCCTTGCCCTGGCTGGCGCCGGGGATCAGGCCGGGCACGTCGGCCATCGTGAAGACGTGGTCGTCCGCGGTGACCACGCCGAGGTTGGGCACCAGCGTGGTGAACGGATAGTCGGCGATCTTCGGCTTGGCCGCCGACATCGCCGCGATCATCGAGGACTTGCCGGCGCTCGGATAGCCGATCAGCGCGACGTCCGCCACCGACTTGAGTTCGAGGACGTATTCGCCCGAATCGCCCGGCTCGCCGAGCAGCGCGAAGCCCGGGGCCTTGCGCCGCGTGGTGGCCAGCGCCGCGTTGCCGAGCCCGCCCGGGCCGCCCTTGGCCAGTACGAACTGGGTGCCCGCGCCGACCAGGTCGGCCAGCACTTCGCCGCCCCGGGTCTTGAGCACGGTGCCGCTCGGCACCGGCAGGATGACGTCCGCGCCGTTCGCGCCCTGACGCATGTCCCCGGCGCCGGGACGGCCGTTTCCGGCGGTGCGGTGTGGCGAGTAGTGATACTCGATCAGCGAGGTGACGTCCGGGTCGACCACCAGGAGCACGTCGCCGCCACGGCCGCCGTTCGCGCCGTCCGGCCCGCCGAGCGGCTTGAACTTCTCGCGGTGCACCGAGGCGCAGCCGTTGCCGCCCTTACCGGCCGCGACGTGCAGCACTACGCGGTCCACGAAGGTGGCCATGGTTACGTCTCCTGGTGGTTCTACTACTGCTCATGAAAGTACGCCGGGTCGAACCCTCCGACCCGGCGTACTCGAAGTGCTTGCGTGTGTGACGCGGACTCAGGCGTCCGCGGTCACGATGTTGATGACCTTGCGGCCACGGTGCGTTCCGAACTGCACCGCACCGGCGGCCAGCGCGAACAGCGTGTCGTCGCCGCCGCGGCCGACGTTCTCGCCCGGGTGGAAGTGCGTACCGCGCTGGCGCAGGATGATCTCGCCGGCGTTGACCTTTTGGCCGCCGAACCGCTTCACGCCGAGCCGCTGCGCGTTCGAGTCCCGGCCGTTGCGGCTGGACGAAGCGCCCTTTTTGTGTGCCATCTCAGGTCACTTCTTCCCGGTGTCGATGCTGGTGACCTTGACCTGGGTGTACTTCTGCCGGTGGCCCTGGCGCACCCGGTAGCCGGTCTTGTTCTTGTACTTGAGGATGTCGATCTTCTTGGCCTTGATCTCGGCGACGATCTCGCCGTGGACCCTGACGCCCTCGAGCACCCACGCGTCGGAGGTGACTGAGTCGCCGTCCACGACGAGCAGCGCCTTCATCTCCACCGGGTCGCCCGGCTCACCGAGGATCCGGTCGACCTCGACGACGTCGCCGACGGCGACCTTGTGCTGCCTTCCGCCGCTGCGGACGATCGCGTACACCGTTACTCCTGCGGTTTGCCTACGCCTGCGCGCAGTGCGATATGTATCGCCGCGACAAGCTGAGACTGTCGTTTAAAGGGGTCCGGCGCGGCACTACGTGCCACGGGACGGAGGGCGCGTTGGGAAACACGCCGAAAAGCAAGCGTACGGACCGGGTGCCGGTGCGGTCAAACTGGCCATCGGCCGTTGATACCGCACCGGCCCTTGCTAACGCACGCGCTCGTCAAAACGCGGGCTGCTAGCCGCAGCTACGACTACGACGCTTCCGCTGCGGACGGCGTCGTGGACTGCGGGCTGCCAGCCGGTCGGCTCGCCGCACGGCGGCGCTTACGCGGCCGTCCGGTGTCGACGAGCGCCTCGCCCAAGTTCTCGCCGACATTGACCGCGTCCGGGTCGTCTGCGTGCGCCTTGAGCGTTATCGGGGCGGCCTCGACCGAAGACTCAGCCGCGGACTCAGCGGCAGCCGCCACGCTCGGCGTGTGCGTGTCCACCGGCCAAGCCGCCTCGACCGGCGTACCCGGCGCGTCCGCGCCATCGCCGTCGCCATCGTGGTGCTTGCCCTTACGCCGCCTACGTCGGCTGGCCCGGCTCTCCGCCGCGCTGCTGCCGTCGCGGTGCGCGCCGTTCCCGTTTCCGTTCCCGGAGCCCGCGCCGTTGCCGTTCTCGTGCTCGTCGTGGTCCTGCTCGTGGTCGTGCTCGTGATGCTCGTGGCCGTTGTCGCCATTCGCACCGTTCGAGCGCTCGGCGCGCTCCGCGCCGTTCCCGGACCGGTCGTTCGACTTGCGGCCGTGCGCCTCGACCGGGTCCATGTGCACGATGATTCCGCGGCCGTTGCAGTGGTCGCAGGTCTCGGAGAACGCCTCGAGCAAGCCCTGGCCGACGCGCTTACGCGTCATCTGCACCAAGCCGAGCGAGGTGACTTCGGCCACTTGGTGCTTGGTGCGGTCCCGGCCCAGGCATTCGAGCAATCGCCGCAGCACCAGGTCGCGGTTCGACTCCAGCACCATGTCGATGAAGTCGATCACGATGATGCCGCCGAGGTCGCGCAGCCGCAGCTGCCGGACGATCTCCTCGGCCGCCTCGAGGTTGTTGCGGGTGACCGTCTCTTCCAGCGAGTTGCTGCCCTGGCCGGTGAACTTGCCGGTGTTCACGTCGATGACGACCATCGCCTCGGTGCGGTCGATCACCAGCGAGCCGCCGCTAGGCAGCCACACCTTGCGGTCCAGCGCCTTCGCTAGCTGCTCGTCGACGCGGTGCACCGTGAAGATGTCGGTATCGCTGGTCCAGTGCTCTAGCCGCTCGGCGAGTTCTGGGGCGACGCCGGACAGGTACTCGTGGATCGTCTTGTACGCGTCATCGCCGGAGACGACCAGCTTGCTGAAGTCCTCGTTGAAGATGTCGCGGATCACGCGCACCGTCATGTCCGGCTCGCCGTAAAGCAGCGCGGGGGCGTTGGCGGTGCGGGAGCGCCGCTCGATCTCCTCCCACTGCGCGACCAGCCGCTCGACGTCGCTCGACAGCTCCTGTTCGCTCGCCCCCTCGGCGGCGGTGCGCACGATCACGCCGCCGTCCTCGGGCACGACCTTCTTGAGGATCTGCTTGAGGCGCGTGCGCTCGTTGTCCGGCAGCTTGCGGCTGATGCCCATCATCGAGCCCCCCGGCACGTACACCAGGAAGCGGCCGGGCAGCGAGATCTGGCTGGTCAGCCGGGCGCCCTTGTGCCCGATCGGGTCCTTGGTGACCTGCACGAGCACCGGCTGCCCGGACTTGAGCGCCGACTCGATCCGCTTCGGCTGGCCCTCCATCCCGGCGGCGGCGAAGTCACCTCGCCGGCGTAGAGCACGGCGTTGCGGCCCTTGTCGATGTCGACGAACGCCGCCTCCATCGAGGGAAGCACGTTCTGCACCTTGCCGAGGTACACGTTGCCGACGTACGAGACCGAGGACTCGCGGTTGACGTAGTGCTCGACGAGGACACCGTCCTCCAGCACGCCGATCTGCGTGCGGCTGGCGGACTGGCGCACCACCATGACCCGCTCCACCGCCTCGCGGCGGGCCAGGAACTCGGCCTCGCTGACGATCGGCGCGCGGCGCGACCGCGTGGAGCGGCCGTCCCGGCGGCGTTGCTGCTTGGCGGCCAGGCGCACCGAGCCGCGCACGCCGAGCACGTCGTCCCCGGTGCGCACCGAGTCGGGCTCGGTCATCCGGCCGCTGCGCCGCTCGCGCGGCTCCCGGATCTTGACCACGGTGTTCGGCGGGTCGTCGGACTCCGTGCCGCCCGCGGCCAGGTCCTCGGCGGTCTGCCGACGGCGGCGACGGCGCCGGCGACGACTGGAGCCGTCCCCACCGGCCTCGCCGGCGTCGTCGGCGTGCTCGTCATCATCACCGTCAGCAGCGGTGCTCTCGGCCGACGCGGCGACTGCCTCAGCTGGCTGGTCGGCACGGCCCCGGCGCCTGCGCGAGCGGCGACGCGAATCGCGATCCGTCCCGTGCTCGTCCTCGGCGGCAGCCGCTGCGGCGCCAGACTGGGCTGCACCAGGCGTCGCCGTAGCGGACGTCGTACCCGACGCGGCGGGCTGCTGCGGCTGGTCCGTGCCAGCGGTCGTGCCTGCGGCGGCGGACGACTTGGGTTGCGACTGCGGGGCGGTGGCCCGCGTGCGCCGGACCGGCTCGGCGACTATCGGCGCCTGGAAGATCAGCGCGCCGGGGCGAGGCGGCGCGACCGAAGCAGCCGGGCTCCCCGCTGCCTCCTCGTCCTTCCGCCCGATCTCCACGTCTTCTGACGCGACGTCATCAGCCCAGGTGGACTCGATCGCGGCGGCTTCGAGCGCGGCCGTCTCGGCGTCTTCCTCGGCGTCCTCGGCCAGTTCCCCGAGCGTTGTCGACGACTGATTGTATAGAGTTCTGCCTTGCTCTGGCTGCTGCAGGTCTACCACCATTCGTGGGTACTGGAGAGGTGCGTCCCTGACTCTTCGAGTCCGCAAACGTGTTGTGTATCGGAGAGGAGGCTAGAGACGGTGACATGGTATTTGAGATTGTCGCCGCAGTTTGTATTCGTATTAATTAGTGATCGCATGTAATAAGTACTTGAGAACTACATACCTCTTTCTTGAATGTCCATTTGCAGTGGCACCGCTCTTCGCTTTCCTCTTCGGTCCTTCAGGT
>CAVQPP010000121.1:0-36836 GCA_963714445.1 uncultured Actinomycetota bacterium | reverse complement strand
GACCAATCGCCTGTCCAACCACGCAGAGCTCGAAATGCTCCCGAGAGCCAACGGAGCAGGGGCGCTTTATCTATTACTTATATATACCGAAATTGGTCGAACGAGCAGACGATGGCATACGACTTCTTGCCAGCTCGTACGAAATCGACGAGAGCATCGAGGCCAGGGCTTTTCGTTTTCGGGCCCTTAACCGCGATCTCGGCAAAGAGGCCCGCTGAAAGAGAGTAATCGCCAACATGCTTGCGAATTCGTTCACCGATAGCCAAGAGGCGGCCAACCATGAGGCGGTGGCGTCGTATGTCGCGAAGTACGCGACGAAGGGCGCGGAAAGCGCGGGTCTGGTGGATCACCGGTTGGGGTGCCGTCGCTGTAAGGGCTCGGGGTTGTTCGGGGTGTGCCCGTCGTGTGAGGGAACGGGGCTGGCTAGGCCGCTCGAATCGTTGGGCCTGGTGGATCACGCGCGGCGGCTGATCGAGGCCGCATGGGAGTTGGGCGGCACACGGGAGGGCGACGCGCTCAAGCTACGGCAGTGGGGTCATCAGGCGGGGTTCGGTGGCCACTTCTCCACCCGTTCCCGTCTGTACTCGACCACTTTGGGCGCGCTGCGCGAGGCACGGCGGGCGTTTCAGGCCGAGCACGCGAAGAACGGTGCCGCCGAGCACGGCGGGCACGTACGGGTGCAACGTGAGTGGACGGTCGCCGGGGTGGGGTTCTCGCCTGCCGAAGCCGAGGCGGCCTCCTGGGTGCGGCACTGGATCGAGCACAACGAGACCGTTGGCCGCTGGGAGTTGGAGGACTTGCGGGCCGAAGACGACGCGATGCGCCAGCTCGCGCGGGACGATCCGGGAGACGGGCCGTGGTGAGCCGGGAGAATGACGAGCATTCCTCGAAGCGACCCGCCGGGGATGTTGAGTCGGCGAAGCCGTCCGCTTCCGCTTCTGAGGGTGGGTGGGTGGGGCACGAAACCGCCGGCCGACCGCCTCACGTTGATCATGATCATTCGGACGTGGAAGACGGTGCGCCGAATGATCGAGAGTTCCACCTGCGGCGAGTGACGGCACGGTTCCCCCGGAACATTTCCGCTGCCGTGGCGGCACGCCTGGTCGGGCTGCTGGGGAACGATTCAGCTAGTTGACAGCAGAGCGGCACTGGCCAGACGGTTGAGACATCGACCGACCCGGCCAGCGCCGCTCTGCTGTCAGTCCAACGGATTCGGCTCGATAGCTATCCGGCCGTAGTCGATTCGTCGGCCCCGGGTGGTGGATTCGTCGATCCGCACCGCAGCGAACAGGAAGCGAAGCAGTGCGTTAAGCCGTTGGTAGTCCTTGACCTCCTCAAGCCGCTTCCAGCTCTCACGGGCATTGGGTCCGACCATTCCTTGCAAGACCTCTACGGCGGGACGCACCACGGTCTTACGCTGGGCCTCACGAATTCGCCCTTCGATCATCTTGCGCATCACCAGGTATTCGGCCTTGGTGATCTCCCCACCGGCCCACATCTGGGCGGCCTCGGCCAACTGCTCCCGATCGGCCTGGATCGTCTCCGCCTCAGCGGATGACAGCACGGCGGCGGCTTCGCGGCCGGTGATGTCCAGCTGCTCCAACAGGCGGATTGCTGCTTCCGAGACGAAGTCCTCCAGGACCGTCGCGGAGATGCGCCGCGTACAGCGTCGACCAGTGTCCTTCGTCGCCTCGACAGTGCATTGATAGGAGGGGCGGCCGTGGATCATGGTTCCACCCATGCGCGTTCCACAGCGAGTACACCAGACCAGGGACCGCAGCAGGTGGTAACGCTCCGTTCCGTCACGGCCCTGCCTGATCTCGGCGGCGCGGAATTCGCGTCGTTCTTGCGCCTCCCTAAACGTGCCGACATCGATGATCCCGGGCCACGAACCGGGACCAACTTCCTCGCCACGGAACACACGTAGTCCCGCGACGTGGCGCGAGTCGAGTAAGCCACGAACTACGCTGCTCGACCACGGCCTTCCCTGTGGAGTGCGAAGATCGCGCTTGTTCAACTCTGCCGCGAGAGAACGGGGCGTCGCGCCGTTGAGGTACCGAGCGAGATCCATCGCACTGACCCGGCCTCCTCCTCGATGATCTTCGTCCCGGTGGGGTCGTACCCGTAACGGCGCTTGCCCGTGTGTGGTTTGCCGTCACGTGCGCGCTCGATCATCTTGTCGAACCCTTCGCGAGGTGTCGTCCGAGGACCGGCATGCGTGGGCGACTTCAATGCGCAGGATGAACCGGTCGTCCGGGTCCGATAGATCACGCCCCCCTGCGTGCCCGTGTAAGGTCACCCGCTGCTCATCGGCGATTCGGAGCAATTCCTCAAGGTCAGCAGGCTGACGCATCAGCCGATCCGGATGGTACGCGACAACGTGGCTGACTTTGCCTGCGCGGATGGCCTCAAGCATGTCATCCGCATCCGGGCCGCTTGCGGTCGCGCTTTCCAGGCCGAGCGGTTGTTGTCTACGAAGGCCATGCCTGAAGCCACCTGGAGCTTCAAACGCTCGGCTATCTCCCGGCAAATGCCCTCTTGCCGATCCACGCCCGTCTGATCCTCGTCATTGGCGTGCGAGATCCGGCAATAGATCGCTGCCGACTGCTCTTCCCATGCGGAAGGACCCTGCTTCGAACCTCGGGGACCGGTCACCCTTGCTACTCGCTCGACACGACGTAAGCGGCCAGAATCCTGCAGCTCAGCGGTATCAATGCTCATAGAAATAGTGTATAAAGAGGTATTACACTCGCCGGGCACCTGCGCTCGATCGTGGGCAACCTGACGGTCGAGGAGATGATCCGGGACCGCGAGCGGCTGACTGAGCAGACGCGCGCGACGTCAGGGCACGAAATGGAGAAGCTCGGGTTGACCATCGACTCGTTGCAGGTCCAGGAGATCGAGGACCCGACCGGGTACATCAAGGCACTGGCCGCCCCACACACCGCGGCCGTGCAGCGTGACGCGCGTATCGCGCAGGCCGCCGCCGAACGCGCCGCCACCGAGGCTGAGGCCGAGGCGAACGCGCGTAAGGCCGAGGCGATCCGCAACGCCAACATCCAGCAGGCCGGTTACCAGGCCGAGGTCGACGAGGCGCAGGCCAAGGCGAGTATGGCCGGACCGCTCGCCGAGGCCGCGTCGCGGCAGGAGGTCGTGGTCCAGGAGACGCGCGTCGCAGAGCTCGAAGCGCACCGCCGCGAGCAGCAGCTCCAGGCCGACGTGCGCAAGCCCGCCGACGCCGAGGCCTACAAGACCGTGACGTTCGCTCAGGCGCAGCGTGAAGCCAAGGTGCACGAGGCCGAGGCCGAGGCGCGAGAGACCGAACTGCGCGCCGTCGCCGAGGCCATGCGGATCAAGACCGCCGCCGAGGCTGACGCCGCGGCTACCCGGGCTCGCGGTTTGGCATCGGCCGAGTTCACCCGCGCGACCGGCGCCGCCGAAGCCGCCGCCGCGCAAGCCAAGGGTCTAGCCGAGGCGGAGGCTGCGAAGGCCAAGGGTCTCGCGGAGGCCGAAGCGGCGAAGGCGAAGGGATTGGCGGAGGCCGACGCGATCAAGGCACGCGCCGCCGCGTTGGCCGAGAACCAGGAAGCTGTCATCGCGCAGCAGCTGGCCGAGAACTGGCCCGCGATCGTGCACGCCGGCGCCGAGGCGTTCGCGGGCGTGGACCACATGGTCGTGCTCAACGGCGCCGACGGCGTCAACGAACTGCTCGCCAAGGCGCTGACGATGGGCGGCACCGGACTCGGGCTGGCCAGGCAACTGTTGTCCGGCATGAACGGGGGCACGTCGCACGCGGTGGCGCCGGTGGGCGCTGCGGTGGACGAGGCGCCGTCGGACAACCACGTGAGCGCGGCAGGCGCGGCCGGCGCTATCGAGATCAAGTAGCCGAGATCGAGTAACGCTGCGAATCGAAGACTCCTCAGATGTCACCGACTTCCAAGGCTCGTAAGCGCAAGCGTCGCTCGCAGCTGGTAGCCGTTCGGGCCGTGCCCGTCCGCTACCAGCTGGGGCGGGTCGGATTCAGCGAGCGAAACTCAGCCGACGCATTCGATGACTGGCTGCTGGCTTACTGTTCAAAAGGGGTGATGGCAGTACTGTTCGTGCTGGCTTGCGCGGCCGTGGCGATTCTCGCCACCTTCACCGTGCACGCCAGCGACGACCAGCACGCTTATCAGAATGCCCCGACCTGCGACCCCTCGACGGCAACGTCGATCGTATGCCGAGAGCAGGTGCCGGTCATCGTCACGGGCGTGCGCACGGCGGGCACTTCGAAGTCCCATCGCGATTACGTTGATGTGACAGGCTTGCTCCTACCGCAGTCGCCGCTTCACATCGAACTGCGCGACGGATCGGCCGTTTGGCCGATCCTGCAAAGCGGGGACGACGCAACCGTCGAACTCTGGCATGGCCAACCCGTCGCGATCACGGACAATTACGTGACCAGCGAGACTATGCGGGCGCCGGGCGAATCGTTGGTGGAAGCCGGTTCCTTCACCCTTTTCGCAGCAGTGTGCGTGCCGATGTTCGGGCTGTACTGGCTCCGGCTTCGGCACGCGCGCCGCACCGGAGCGTTCTGGCCTGAGTGGCTCACGCAACTGGAGCCGATGGCTATTACCGCCGCGTTCGGATTCTTCGCCGGTGCGCTGGGCGGGTTCTTCACCGGGTCCTTTGTCGTGACACTTGCGGTGGGCGGCGCGATCACGCTGTTCGGCGCTGTCTCCAGCTACCTGGTGAACTGGCGGGCCAGGGCTCGAAGAACGTGATCACGGCCTTTTCGTCTGATCATCGCCGTAGACTCGTGCGCATGAGTTCGCCGGGGACCGATGACCAGGCAAATGGACGTGAATGACACGACCGGCGCAGCCGCCGTGCTGCGCCGGGTCTTCGGGTATGACTCGTTCCGGGGTCAGCAGCAGGAGATCGTCGAGCACGTCATCGGCGGGGGCGACGCACTGGTGCTGATGCCGACCGGTAGCGGCAAGTCGTTGTGTTATCAGATTCCCGCGCTGGTGCGGCCGGGGGTCGGCGTCGTCGTTTCTCCGCTTATCGCACTGATGCAGGATCAGGTCGACGCGTTGACGGCCGTCGGCGCGCGCGCCGGGTTCCTGAACTCGACGCAGGATCCTGACGAGCGGCGCATGGTCGAGTCGGCGTTTCTGGGCGGCGAATTGGACCTGCTGTATCTCGCGCCTGAGCGGCTTCGGCTGGAATCGACGCGGCAACTGCTGGATCGGGGCAAGATCTCGCTGTTCGCGATCGACGAAGCGCACTGCGTTTCGCAGTGGGGGCACGACTTCCGGCCCGACTATCTCCAGCTCTCGATGCTGCACGAGCGCTGGCCGGCCGTCCCCCGGATCGCACTGACCGCGACCGCCACCGAGGCGACGCACGCGGAGATCGCGCAGCGGCTGAACCTGGTGGACGCCAAGCACTTCGTGGCTAGCTTCGACCGGCCGAACATCCAGTACCGGATCGTGTCGAAGGCCGAGCCGTCGCGGCAGTTGCTGGAGCTGCTGCGCACTGAGCACGTGGGAGACGCCGGGATCGTCTACTGCCTTTCGCGAGCGTCGACCGAGAAGACGGCGCAGTTCTTGGTGGATAACGGAATCCAGGCGTTGGCGTACCACGCGGGTCTCGACTCGCGTGTCCGCGCCGCCAACCAGTCTCGCTTCCTGCGCGAGGACGGCCTGGTGATGGTCGCGACGATCGCGTTCGGCATGGGGATCGACAAACCCGACGTGCGGTTCGTCGCGCATCTCGATCTGCCGAAGTCGGTCGAGGGGTACTACCAGGAGACCGGTCGAGCGGGACGAGATGGACTGCCGTCGACCGCGTGGCTGGCGTATGGGCTGCAGGACGTCGTGCAGTTGCGGAAGATGATCGCCGGGTCTGAGGGCGATGACGCGCATCGACGCGTGCAGACCGCGCACCTCGACGCGATGCTGGCGCTGTGCGAGACGGTTGAATGTCGGCGTGTGCGGTTGCTCGCGTACTTCGGCCAGCGCGGGGTGGCCTGCGGCAACTGCGACACCTGCCTGAACCCGCCGGAGTCCTGGGACGGGACCGTGGCCGCGCAGAAGCTGCTGTCGACGGTGTACCGGCTGAAAACGGAGCGGCGGCAGCGGTTCGGCGCCGGACAGGCGATCGACATTCTGCTCGGCAAGAAGACCGCGAAGGTCACGCAGTTCAGCCACGACGAGCTGAGTGTGTTCGGTATCGGGACGGAGTTGAGCGAAGGTGAGTGGCGCGGCGTCGTGCGTCAGCTGCTCGCGCGCGAACTGCTCATGGTCGAAGGCGATTACAGCACTCTGGCGCTGACCGATGGCAGCGCCGGGGTGTTGCGCGGAGAGCACAAGGTCATGCTGCGCCGCGAGCCGGAGCGGGAGAAGCTGGGGCGCGCCGCGAAGACTCGCAAGCCGGCGGTCGCGCAGGAGGATCTGCCCGAGGACGCGGTGCCGGTGTTCGAACGGTTGCGTGCTTGGCGTGGCGCTACAGCGAAGGAGCAGGGCGTGCCGGCGTACGTCGTCTTCCACGACGCGACGCTGCGGCAGATCGCCGCGCAGGCCCCGACCACGCTCGCGGCGCTCGGCACCATCAGTGGTGTCGGCGAGAACAAGCTCGCGAAGTACGGGCAGCAGATCCTTGACACGCTTGCGGCGTAGCGGCGTGTGACGGCGGCACGGTTCTGCTATTCGGCCTGCATCCAGGTGTCTGGGCCGGGATCTCCGCCTTCCGCGCGGATGGTTAGCCGGTCGAGGTAGTGGTTCCAGCCGCCGTCGTGTGGCGCGCGGGCCGCTTCCGGCAGGTCGCGGTGGACTAGGCGGACGATGGTCTCGTCGCCGTCCGGTGCCAGCGTGATCTCGACGGTTGACGCGCCCGGCGGCACGGCATCGCCTTCGCCCTCCCAGCCGAACGTGAAGACCACCTTCGTGTACGGACTCACCTCGACGAATCGGCCGGACGCGATCGCGGGGCCGATCACGTTCATCCGATAAGTGCCGCCGGGCCGGGGATCGAACTCGCCGGATAGGCCCATCCAGGACAGCCAGCGGTCCGCGTCGGTGAAGAAGGAGAAGACCGTCGCGGGGCGGGCTTTGATGCGCCGCTCGACGATGACGTGCGTGGCGTCTGTCGCGTCTTTGGCGTGCTTGGCGCTCATGACCGCTGCCCTCGCTCCGTTTCCGTTTCGCGTTCTGCCCGCTCCGCCATGGCGGCTAGGGCGTCCAGGTTGGCCGTCCACATCGATTCCAGGTACTCGGCCAGCGCCCCCATGCCATCACGGTTCGCGCGGTAGTACCGCTTGGTGCCGTCCTTGCGCAGCAGGACCAGGCCCGCGTCCCGCAGCACCTTCAGGTGCTGGGAGACGGCGCCGAAGCTCACCTCGAACCGCGCCGCGATATCGCCGGCGGCCAGCTCCTCGTCCCAGATCAGCTGGAGGATCCGCCGCCGCCTCGGCTCGGCGATCGCCTGTACCGCGTCCATCAGGAAATTTTAGCCTCCGCTGTAACTTGCACTCGATCTCGCTGCTATTTTAGTCTCTACTAAACTAAGCGGCCGCGGCCGAGCGCCGCCACCCACGAAAGGGGCCCTGAACATGGCCGACATCGCCATGCAGCTGCACATCGACGCCGACGCGGACACGCTCTACCGAGCCGTGGCGACGTCGGAAGGCATCCGTGGTTGGTTCACCACCGCGGCCGAGGCCGGCGAGGGCGTCGGCGCGACGCACGAACTCGGCTTTCCCGGCGTGCCCGAGCCCTGGCGGCTGAACGTCACGGAGGCGGTCCCCGGCGAGCGTCTCGTCCTGGCCGGGCAGAACGGTCCGTGGACGGGCACGACGCAGACCTATGAGATCCTTCCCGAGGCGGAGGGCGGCGCGACGCTGCGCTTCACGCATGCCGGGTTCCCGGCGGTCAACGACGACTACCGCAACTTCACGTACGGCTGGGCCACCAAGTTCGTCCAGCTCAAGGCCTACACCGAGACCGGCAAGCCGCAGGCGTTCTTCGACGAGGCGCAGTGAGCGCGGCGTCTGGACTGGCGCAAGACAATCCGCATCTGACTATTGACGTCACCGCGCGACGGATCATCGCGCTACCGACCGACCGCGTCGCCGCGTACGCGATGGACTGGCGGCACGATCACGAGTGGACCCAAGGCATCCGCAGCGCGCAACTCACCGCAGAGGCGCCCGGCGGCGGCTTCGGAGTCGGGGCCGAGGTCACTCGGACGGCGTATTTCGTGGGACGCCGCATCGACTACGTGTTGCGCGTCGAGGGCTACGAGCCCGGGCGCCTGCTGGACATGCGCTCGGTCGCGGGTCCGTTCCCGATGCACGTCACCTACGCCGTCGCGCCGCATCCGGAGGGGACCGAAGCGTCCATCCGGGTGCGCGGCGGACCCGGCGGGCTGGCGCGCGTGATCAGTCCGCTGATGGCGCGCCAGGTGCGCGGAAATATCACAAAGGACCTGCGCGACCTCGAAGGGCGACTGCGGGGTATTGACGGGTTCGACGATGCCGAATAGACCTGATTATGGAGATGTGTTTCATTCTCACAGGAGACTGATCTGATAGGTGGCGACCGCCGGTGCCTGACAACGTTCTGCTTTCGTACGGACAGTTGTCGGTTTGGCGGGACATTGACGATCTACCGCGAGCGCGCTGGCATGAGGCCAACTTCGGCGCGTTCCTGCAGCTCCCGGCGGGTGACGGCTATACCGCGGACGAGGTGATCGCTGCGGTTCGCGGCCTTGGCGTGCGGCATGAATCGCTGCGAACCGTTTACTCCACTGGAGATCCGAAAGCGCCGTCGCAGCGCGTGTTGCCGCCCGGCGCCGAGATTGATGTTGACGTGGCAGTGATCGAATGCACGAACGACGAGATTAACTTTCTGCTCTTTCAGGAGATGCAGCAGTCTTTTGATCTCGCGCACGAATGCGGTTGGCGCGCGCGGATTATCACGCAGGCGAGTCAGCCAATTGCGGTGATGCTGGTCAGGCACCACATCACCGCGGACGGCGGCTGCGATGCCGTGTTGGAGGCCGACCTTCGTGCTGCTCTCGCGGCTGGCGAACACGCGGCGAAGGATCCGGGTCAGCCGGTGCCGGGTCCGGTCGCGTTGGCCGAGTGGCAGCGATCGCCGGCGCGTGAGCGCGGCCGCAAGTCGACGTTCAGCCACTGGGAGAAGATCTTCTCTACGAACCCTGTTTCACTCCCCCGCACAGCGCCGGGAGGTGAAGGGGAAGAAGTGCTCCAGTGCGTGATCAGGTCGCGGCGTGCACACGAATGCACGCAGCGGCTGGCGACGAAGCTCGCCGTTCCGATGCCAAGCGTCGTGCTGGCGGCGTACACCTGGAGCGTGGCACGCGTGGCACAGATCGATGAGGTGGTCATCGATCTGATGTCCTCGAACCGCTTTCACCCGCAGTGGAGCGAGTTGGTCAGCTCGATGAATCAGTACGCTGCGGCCGCGTTCACGCTTCCTGAACGGGCGACGGACGAGCCGGTGGCGAGCTTCGTCGAGTACGTAAGGCACGTGCAAGCGCGCAGCTTCGCGGCGTACCGGCACGGTATGTACGACGTCGACGCAGTGGCCGAGCTGCGCGAGCGGACGTGGGCTCATGGCGACGAGCGGTACGCGGTGTGCGCCTACAACTTCATCGACCAGGCCATCGCTGCCCCAATCGACGATGAGCCGCCCAGCGGCGCGGAGACCGCGTGGGAGCGGCCGTTCCACAGCATCGGCCATCCGTGCTACCTGCGCGCGATCGACGAGGGCGGCCAAGTCCTGACGCTACGTCTGCGCACGAAACAGATCGCCGGCACGGCCGCGGAGAGCATCATCCGCGGAATGTACGACATGATCGTCGCTGCTGGCGCCGGCGATTGAGCGGCCGGAAGGTTCAGCTCCGAATGGGATCGGCTTGATTTATTTCGTGTCGCGGTTGACGACTACGGCGGCGGGGCGCAGCTGGCGGCCCGGCGGCCTGCCGTATCCGGGTCGCAGCACCTTGACGACGACTCCGGTCGCGGCGGAGGGATCGTCGACGATCTCGGCGACTTCGTGCCGCTGCGGGTCGAACGGGACGCCGACCTCGTCGTCTCGGGGGAAGCCGAGCGAGGCGAGCAGCGCGACCGCCTGATCACGCACCGACCGCACGCCGATCAGGGCGGCTGGGACGGCGTCGGTCCGCTCGTCGAGGGCGGACTCCAGGCCGTCGAGCACCGGCAGCCAGGCGAGGCAGACGCGATGCCGCTCGGCCTCGGCCTCGTGCTTCAGCTCGCGAGCGTGTTTCTTGCGTACGTCCGCGAGGTCCGCGGTGGAACCGTTGTCGTTGCCCATGATCTGCTCCTATCACCGGAGGCATCGCGTCGCGAGCGTGCGGCGCAGGTCAGCTCGAAAGGGCCATCGGGTGTCTTGAGCCCATCGCGCTAGACCTCGCGGTATCGGCGCATGACCGGGCGCTTGTCCGCGCGCCGCAGCGCTTCCTTGAAGCCGGCGGACTCGAACATCGAGACCGTGCCGGTGTAGACCGACGACGCCTGCGTCTTGGCGCCACGCGTGTCGACCGGATACCCCTCGACGACGGATGCGCCGTGTTCGAACGCGTACGACGCCGCACCGGCGAGCAGCGCTCGTCCGAGGCCCTTGCCGCGATTGGCGCGCTGGATCCAGAAGCAGACGATGGACCACACGGACGCGTCGTCGAAGTGGTCATCGTCGGCGGGCTTGAGGTTGCGCGAGCGGCCGATCCGGCCGAAGTCCGGCCTCGGGCCGACGGATACCCAGCCGAGCGGGGAGGTGGACGGATTGGCGGGCTGGCTGGGCTGGCCGGTTGGGAAGGCGAGTAATCCCGGCACTCGGCCTTCCAGGGTCAGTTTGTGCAGGAGCTCGCGGTTCCCAGCGCCGCCCTCGGCGCAGCCGGCGTCGAACTCGTTGGACGTTACGCGCCACCAGACGCACCAGCAGTTCGAATAGGCGCCGCTCTTGCCGAAGAAGGCGGTCAGTTCATCCCACAAGTCGGCGGTGACCGGCCGGATGTCGTACTCCATGGTCCGATCTTGGCACGGTGTGCTGACAGCGGCGGGGCACTGACACGAAGCGCTGACGGAGCTGACGGGAGCGCTGTCAGCGCGTGTCAGAGGCGCGTCAGGCGGCCTTGCGAAGGTAGCGGACATGGTAGAGACGACAGAGCAAACCGCGATTTCGACACGGGGCCTGGTCAAGCGCTTCGGCGACCAGGTAGCGGTCGACGGTGTGGACCTGGACGTCCCGGCGGGGACCGTGTTCGGGCTGTTGGGGCCGAACGGGGCCGGTAAGACGACGATCGTGCGCATGCTGGCCACGCTGCTGGCCCCGGATGGCGGCACGGCGTCGGTGAGCGGCTTCGACGTGGTCCGGCAGGCTCCCTCGGTGCGCCGGGTGATCGGGCTGACCGGGCAATACGCCTCGGTGGACGAATCGCTCAGCGGCCGGGAGAACCTGTACATGATCGGGCGGCTGCTCGACATGCCGGCAAAGGCCGCGCGGCGCCGGGCCGATGAGCTGCTGGAGACCTTCGGGCTGTCCGACTCGGCGACGAAGCTGGCGAAGAACTACTCCGGCGGGATGCGGCGGCGGCTGGACCTGGCCGCGTCGCTGGTCGGCACGCCCCGGGTGCTGTTCCTGGACGAGCCGACCACCGGACTCGACCCACAGCGTCGCAACGACATGTGGGACCTCGTGCGCGAGATGGCCTGGAGCGGCACCACGGTGCTGCTGACCACGCAGTACATGGAAGAGGCCGAGGCGCTGGCCCGGCACGTCGCGGTGATGGATCGCGGTCGGATCATCGCTTCGGGATCACCCGAAGAGCTCAAGCATGAGGTGGCCGGACGACGGCTGCGCGTGCGGCCGGCCGAGAGCACCGACGTGCCGGTGCTTCAGGCGCTGATGGCCGACGTGCTCGGCACTGCGGACGACGAATCGGAACTCGGCTACGTGATCGGTCCGCTGGCTGACGACGAGCAGCTGAATCTGGTGCTGCGCCGAATAGCCGCGAAGGAGATCGCGCTGGCTGACGTGGGCACCGTTACCGCCTCGCTCGACGAGGTCTTCATCACGCTGACCGGGGACGGAAAGGGAGGGGCGGCCTGATGGCTGCGGTAGAGGCAAGTGTGAGTGCGGGTCGTGGCGCAGTCGGCGCGCCGGTCGCTGGCCGGGTGTCGTTCGTCGAATTGCTGCGGCATAGCGGCGTGATGGTTCGGCGGAATCTGCTGTCGATCAAGGCGGATCCGGAAGAGCTCGCGGATGTGACGGTCTTTCCGCTGCTGATGACCGTGCTGTTCACGTACGTATTCGGCGGGGCGATGAAGGGCAGCGTCAGCGGGAACTACCTTCAGTTCCTTGTACCGGGGATCCTGGCGCAGATGCTGACCTTCGGCACCATGTCCACCGGGCTCAAGTTGAGCAACGACTTCAGCAAGGGCGTCATCGACCGTTTCCGCTCGCTGCCGATCGCCCGATCGGCTGTTCTCAATGGGCACATCGTCTCGGCGCTGCTCCGGCTGCTGCTCGCGTCGGTGATCACCACCGGGGCGGCGATGGCGCTCGGGTTCCGGATCCACACCTCGCCACTGGCGTTCCTGGCCGGTGTCGGAGTGCTGATGACGCTCGGACTCGGGATCTCCTGGGTCGCGGTGTACCTCGGTTCGACCGCGAAGTCGCCGCAGTCGGTGCAGGGCGTCGGGCAGTTGGTGCTGTTCCCGATGATGTTCGCGTCGTCGATCTTCGCGCCGACGAACACGATGCCGGGCTGGCTACAGGCCGCGGTGAAGGTCAATCCGCTGACGAACGCGGCGGACGCGGCACGTGGGCTGATGACCGGCGGGCCGGCGTTCCACGGCGTGTGGATGACGATGGCCTGGTCGGCGGGACTGATGCTGGTCTTCGCGCCGCTGGCGATCCGCGCCTACAAGCGGCGTAGCTGAGCACTGAGACTGAGTGTGGAGAACTGAGACACCAGGAAATTCAGGAAGCTGACGGGAACCGTGTTACGCGCGGGACGTCTAAGGGTGTGTTTGCGGCCCGGCAAGGCGCTCGGCCTGTTCACGGGCCAGGTCGAGGGCCGCGTCCGGGGAAAGGGCCCGGCCCTGCGCGATGGCGCGCTCGTACTCATCGGGGGCGAGCGCGCCATGCACGTTCCGGGTGATCCGCGCGCCGTCCACGTACCGTGCCGGGGGCAGGGGCGTTGGACGGATGGCCGTCGCGGCGCCGAGGAGCGTCGCGGCGGTCTTCGGGTCACCGAGACCGTGCGCCGCGGCGGCCAGGCCCTCAACGCAGTACGCGACGTCCGGCCGGTCGTAGAAGAGCTTGGTGGCGGCGGCGAGCCCCTGCTGGAAATACGCGGCCGCCGCGCGGAAGTCGCCCTGATCGACCGCCAGATAACCGCTGCTGATCGCGTATTGCGCACGGAACGGACCGAGGAAGCCGCGGTCGGCGGTCTTCCGGCCTTCCGCGAGGAAGCTCTCGGCGATGGCGTACTCGCCACGGCGGCGGGCGAATTCGGCCTGATTGACGAACAGGTAGCTGCGCAGCTCGCCGCGTGCGTGCGGGCCGGACATGATCGCGGCCTCGGTTTCGGCGATCAGGCGATCGGCCTCGTCCGGCTCGCCGAGGAATTCGTGCTCCCACGCCGACTGCAGCGTCAGCAGACTGAGATCTCCGGTCGCGTTCAGCTCCTTGGCCACGATCCGTGCCTCGGCATAGGTGGCCACCGCCGCGCGATGCTCGCCGCGCAGGCTCTGGATGTAGCCGAGCACCTGGCCGCACTCGGAGGTGCCCCAGCGGTCGCCGTGCCGGCGGAAGAGTTCCATGCCCCGGCGCGCGAGCGCCTCGGCCGCCTGGCTGTCGTCGTCCGCGAGGACGCGGCTCTGGAAAATCAGGATCAGGCCGATGTCCCAGTCTTTGCCCTCGGCCTCGGCGGCGGCCTTCATCCGCTCCAGAGACCCGGGAAGCCGGCCGGCGCCCGCGAACATGGTGAGCACCAGCTCGACCAGGACGGCGACCGTGTGGTAGCCGCCGACGGTCTGGAAGATGCCGCGCGCCCGTTCCAACAGGGCTCTACTTGCGTCGGGGTCAGCGGCCGTGTCGAGACTCGCGAGCGCGCGCAACGCGAGCGCGGTCGCGAACGGCGTGCCGTCCGTCGGGCCCACGCGTTCGGCCAGTTCCGTCACCGCGACGTACATCGGTTCGGTGTCGCGGCGACCACGCAGCATCCAGAACCAGCTCAGGTTCGTGCACAGGGTCAGCGCGGTGGCCACGTCGTCGTGCTCGATCGCCCACGCCAGCGCGGTGCGCAGGTTGTCATCTTCGGCGGCGAGCCGGGCGATCCAGTACAGCTGGTCGCGGCCGCGCAGCTTGGATTCGGCGTCGAAGCACACGCGGGCGAAGTGCGCTGCGTGCCGGTCGCGCATCTCTCGTTCGCAGCCCGACTCGGTCAGCCGGTCGCGGGCGTATTCGCGGATGGTCTCCAGCAGCCGGTAACGCATAGCGCCGTCGTCGAGGCGGTCGGCGACCACCAGCGACTTGGCGACGACGCGGCCGAGCACGTCCAGCACGTCGGAGCCGACGACCGCTTCCAGGTCCGCGAGCGCGATGCCGCCGACGAACACCGAGCAGGCCGCCAGCACCTCGCGCTCGACGGTGTCGAGCAGGTCCCAGCTCCAGTCGACGACCGCGCGCAGCGTCTGCTGCCGGGGCAGCGCGGTACGTGCGCCTTGGGTGAGCAGCCGGAAGCGATCGTCGAGCCGGTCGGCGACCTGACGCGGGGTCAGCATGTTGAACCGAGCGGCGGCCAGTTCGAGGGCGAGCGGACTGCCGTCGAGCCGGCGGCAGATCTCGGCCAGCGCCTCGCCGTCCGGGCCGTCGGTGGCCAGGTCCGGGCGCACCGCGCGGCCGCGTTCGAGCAGCAGCTGCATGGCGGCGTACTCGCCGAGCCGGGACGACTCGGCCTCGAGCGGCGGCACCGGCAGCGGGTCGATCGGCAGGCGCACTTCGCCGGGCACGGCCAGCGGCTCGCGGCTGGTGGTCAGGATGGTGACCTGCGGGCAGCGTTCCAGGATGAGCGCGGCCAGCTCGGCCGCAGCGGCCACGACATGCTCGCAGTTGTCCAGGACGAGCAGCATTCTGCGGTCGGCGAGGGCGGCGGCGATCCGGGTGCGGTCGTCGCGGTGGTCGCTGACGCGGCGGGCCCGGTCGGTGACGACCATGTCGCGGCCGCCGACGGCGGTCAGCACCTCGGCGGCGACGTCCTGCGCGCCGACCGGGGCGAGTTCGGCGACGACCGCGCCGTCGCGCGCGTACGCGACCGCCTTGGCGACGGAGGTCTTGCCCGCTCCCCCGGCGCCGACCAGCGTGAGCAGCCGAGTCGTGTCCAGCCGCGCGCTGATCTCGGCGATCAGCCGTTCGCGGCCGATGAGCCGCACGCCGCTGGGCGTGGTGCGGTACGTGGCGTGCTGTACGAAGCGTCGTTGCGGTGGCGGTGGCGCGGACTCGGCCAGCTTCCGGGCTTTCAGACACTCGGCCTCGACGCGGCGTGCCTCGTCAGCGAGATCGGGGACGTCGGCGAACTCGGCCAGTGGCTCGGGACCGGCGAGGCCCAGCGCCTCACGCGCGGCGGCCGGGGTGCGCTCGGCGAGTAGACGGTCGAAGCGGCTGAGGTCAACCTGGTCGGGTGCGACGGCGAGGAGGTAGCCGGTCGGCCGGGAGAGCACGGCGTCCGCGCCGAGTGCGCGGCGTAGGCGCGAGACGAGAGCTTGCAGAGCGTTCGCGCTAGGAGGCTCGCCGTCCCAGAGCTGGTCGGCGAGATATTCGGCGCGGCGCGGGGCGCCCGGAGTCAACGCGAGGAGGGCGAGCAGCGAGCGCAGGCGAGGTCCGGGTACTTCCAGCAGCACCCCGTCGCGCCGTGCCTCGACTCCCCGCAGCACGGTCACCCTCAGGCCGGGCACTCTGGTCTCGTCCACGCGGACATTCTCGCCGATCAGGGCCATGCAGGGCGTAGCAATTACGCGCAGAGCGAACAGGTTGATTTGCGCGACGCAGGCGGCTGGATCAGTTACTGCGTGTTGGTCCGTGCGTGCCGCTAGGGCCGCGTGGGTCAGTGAGCGCCGTTGGGCGCCGGTCCCTGTCCGTTACCGAGATCCTTGCCGAGGCTGTGGCCCGAGGTCAGACTCCTGCTGCTGCTCGGGCTCTTCCTTCTCGACGTAGTCGGCGTTCAGCTTGCGCAGGTGCTTGGACATCGATCGGGCCAGGAACCAGGTGGCGACGCCGATGATCACCACGATGATGAAGCCGAGCAGGCCGGGCGAGACCGAGTTCGGGTCCAGGCCTGCGGCCAAGCCGGTCGGGTTCATCACAGCGCGCCTCCGGTGCCCTCATCGTCGAGCAGGTTAAGGAGGTACTCGCCGTAGCCGCTCTTGAGCAGCGGCTCGGCCAGTTCACGCATCCGCGCCGCGTCCAGGAATCCGGCGCGCCACGCGGCCTCCTCGACACAGCCTATCTTCAGGCCCTGGCGCTCTTCGATGACCCTCACGTACTCGGCGGCCTGCACCATGGACGCGAACGTTCCGGTGTCCAGCCACGCGGTGCCCCGGTCGAGGACCTCGACGTGCAGCACGCCGGCCTCAAGGTAAGCCTGGTTCACGCCGGTGATCTCCAGCTCGCCACGCGCGCTGGGCTTCAAGGCCTTGGCGATCTCGATCACGTGGTTGTCGTAGAAGTACAGGCCCGGCACCGCGTAACGCGACTTCGGCTTGAGCGGCTTCTCCTCGATGGAGACCGCGCAGCCGGCCTCGTTGAACTCGACGACGCCGTACGCGGTGGGGTCGGCGACCGGATAGGCGAAGACCAGGCCGCCGTCGATGTTGGCGTGTTCCTTCAGCTGCCGGCCGAGGCCGACGCCGTGGAAGATGTTGTCGCCGAGGACCAGCGCGACCGGCTCGTCGCCGATGAACTTCTCGCCGAGGATGAACGCCTGCGCCAGGCCGTCCGGACGCTCCTGGACCGTGTACTCGAGGGTGATCCCGAACTGCGAGCCGTCGCCGAGCAGTCGCTGGAACGCCGGCTGGTCCTCGGGCGTGGTGATGATCAGGATCTCGTTGATGCCCGACATGATCAGCGTGGACAGCGGATAGTAGATCATCGGCTTGTCGAAGACCGGCATGAGCTGCTTCGAGATGGCCTTGGTGATCGGCCACAACCGGGACCCGGTACCGCCTGCCAGGATGATTCCGCGCATGAATCGACAGCCTAACGCTTGACGTTTCGAGCCGAGACCACGGTACTCAGCTTTCCCAGACCAGTGTCTCCCGACCGCCCACGACTATCGCTACCTCCGGCTTGCCGCAGCGTCTGCTTTGACGGCTCAGCCCCGATACTCCGCGGCGGAGGGTAGGTACGACAGGTCCGTGCGGCCGGTCAGTCCGTCGCGCAGGCCGCGCAGGATCGCCCGGACGTGCGTGCGGCGTTCGGGTTCGAACACGGCGGTCGCGGCCAGCCAGCGGGCCATGAACAGCGCGTTGATCAGCGCGAAGCCGGGCAGGGCCCGTCCGTGCTCGCGCGTGAGCACCATGCCGTTGCGGGCGACCCAGTAGTGCCGCCACGCGGCGTAGTGCAGCACGCGGACCGGGACGAAGAGCAGCCGGTGGTCCTGGCCGTCGCCGATCGAGTGCGGGAGCACGCTCTTCTTGTCACGCACGATTCGAACCCCGGCGCGGCGCAGCCGCAGGCAGAAGTCGATGTCCACGCAGTCGACGAAGAAGTCCTCGCGGAAGCCGGGCACCGCATCGAAGCAGGAGCGGCGCACCAACATCCCGGACGTGATCACGCTGTAGCGGTCTGACACGTCGCCGTGCAGAACCGACAGCGTCTCGTACTGCCCGCCCTTCTCGGCGTCGATCGGCGCGGGGCCGACCACGCCGATCGTCTCGTCCTGGAGGTGGCGAGCCAGGCCGGGGACGAGTTCCGGGGGCAGGACGGAGTCCTGGTCGAGGAAGAGCACGGCGGCGGCCTGCGGCGGTACTTCGCGCAGCCCGAGGTTGAGCGCGGCGGCGAGGCCGAGGTTGCGACCGGAACGCAGCACTCTGACGTTCGCGTGGTCCAGCTTCTCGGCGGCGGACGGACTGTCCGCGGGCGTGTTGTCCGCGACGATCACCAGGGCGCAGCTCACCAGCGCGGACTCGACGACCTGCGCCAACCGCTCGTCCGGATGGTAGGCAGTGACGATCGCAGCGATCGGCCCAACACTCAGAGCCGGTTCATCGGGCTGCACTGTAGGTGGCTCCCTCAGGCAGATAGCGGAGACTGACGCGGCCGAACAGCCCGTCACGCATGCCGCGCACGAGCGCCGCGACGTGCTTCATGCGCGTGTCCTCGAACGCCGCAGTGCGCCACGTCCACGACGCCAAGAACAGCACGGCTTTTACCGACCACTTGGGATCGCGCACCACGTTCTCACGCATCAGCGTCGACGCACCGCGCGCGATCCAATAGAGCCGCCAGACCGGGTAATGCACGATCTGAATGCGTAGCGGACCGACGCCGTGTACGCGCCGATCGCCGAGCGAGTGCGGCAGCTTCAGGCGCTGGTCTTGCACGATACGCAGCCCGGCGCGGCGCAGCCGCAGGCAGAAGTCGATGTCGACGAAGTCCACGAAGAAGTCCTCGCGGAACGCGCCGACCTTCTCGAGCGCAGATCGCCGGATCAGCATGCCGGACGTGATCACGTCGGTGCGATCGGCGACCTCGGAACGCAGCGCGGCGAGCGTGTCGTATGACGAGTCGTGCGCGGCGTCCCATGGCGTCGGCGCCGCGATACCGATCGTCGAATCTTCCAGATATGCGGCCAACGCCGTGACGACGTCCCCGGTCAGTACCGAGTCCTGGTCGAGCAGGAGCACGGCTTCCGCGTCGTCCGGCAGTTCTCGAATCCCGATGTTCAGCGCCGCCGCCAGTCCCGCGTTCCGCCCCGAACGCAGAACCTTTACTCGCGGATCTGAGATCTTGTCAGCGACCGTCGGCTCCACGCCCGGCGTGTTGTCCACGACCACTACATGCGTACACGTCTCCAGCGCCGACTCGACGACGGCCGTTAGGCGGTCGTCCGGGTGGTAGGCCGTCGCGACGGCGGCGATGCGCAGATTCATCGCAGGCGCAGACCGGGAGGGTTGGCACCCGCGGGCAGGTACCGACGCGCACCGCGATTCAGCACCCCGTCACGCACCCCGCGCGACAACGCAAGAAGATGGTTGCCGCGGTCCGGCTCGAACAACGTCGTGGACACGAACTTCCGGCCGAGGAAGAGCGCCATCGGCGCCAAGCCGCGCGGATGCTTTCGCAGATTGTCCAGCGCGAACCGCATCCCATTGCGGGCAATCCAGTAGTGCCGCCAGGCCGGGTAATGGATGACGCGAACAGTCACCGGCCCGACCTTGTGCTCGCGTCGGTCCCCCATCGAGTGCGGCAGCTTGATTCGGTAGTCCTGCACGATGCGCGCACCGGTGCGCCGCACGTCGACGCAGAAGGCGATGTCCACGAAGTCGTTGAACAGGTCCTCGCGGAACGCAATTCGATCAATAAGGTCACGCCGCACCAGCATTCCCGAGGTGATGACGACCTCGCGGTCGGCAGTCGAGTCGTGCATCCCGGCGCCGAAGTTGTAGAACGCCTCGTGCTTGGCGTCCCAAGGCGTTGGCGCAGCGATACCGACAGTCGGATCATCGAGCAGGTGCGCGGCCAGCCCGGAAACGAGCCCTTCCGGCAAAACCGAGTCCTGATCAAGCAGCAGCACGGCCTCCGCGTCCGCCGGCACTTCCTTCGCGGCAACGTTCAGCGCGCCACCAAGCCCGAGATTGCTGCCGATCGAGATGACCTGGATTCGAGGGTCGTCCAGCTTCGAGGCGATACTCGGCGAGCCAGCCGGAGTGTTGTCCGCGACGATCACCTGCGCGCAATCGGCAAGCGCTGACTCGACGACGGCGGTCAGCCGTTCGTCGGGATGGTAGGCGGTGAGCAGTGCCGTGACGGACATCGCCTTATTGGACTCAGCCACGGCCGCCGAGCGTATCCGTTTCTCCACCGTGAGGCTAATCGCCGCAGGTCACCACCATCGACGGTCAGCGACCGCCGTTGACTCGTTGCAATACGGGCGGATTGCGCCCTGCGTTCGCCATTCTCGCAGGTCATGGCGTGATTCGGGATACCGGGGGTGCGATGGGGACAGGAGGATAGGATGCGAGCCATGAAAATCCTGGTTACCGGCGGAGCCGGTTTCATCGGCTCGGAGTACGTCCGATCGCTCCTCGGCGGGGGGTTGGAAGACGGCTCGGACCACCAGGTGACTGTTTACGACAAGCTGACCTATTCCGGCAATCTGGCGAACCTCGCGCCGGTAGCCGACGACCCGCGCTACACGTTCGTGCGCGGCGATATCAACAACCCGGAGCTGCTGGATCACGTGCTGCCGGGGCACGACGCGATCGTGCACTTCGCGGCTGAGTCGCATGTGGACCGGTCGATCCTCGGTGCGTCGGACTTCGTCGTCACCAACGTTGTGGGTACCCAGACGCTGCTGGATGCCGCCCGGCGGCACGGGATCGCGCGATTCCTGCACGTGTCGACCGACGAGGTCTACGGCTCGATCGACGAGGGGTCGTGGACCGAGGAGTGGCCGCTCGCGCCGAACTCGCCTTACTCGGCGGCGAAGGCGGGGTCGGATCTGCTTGTGCTGGCGGCGCATCGGACGCACCAGATGGATGTGGTGGTGACTCGGTGCTCGAACAACTACGGGCATTACCACTTCCCCGAGAAGATGATCCCGCTGTTCGTGACGAACTTGCTGGATGGCGGCCGGGTTCCGCTATACGGCGACGGCGGCAACGTGCGTGACTGGCTGCATGTCTCGGACCACGTGCGCGGTATTCACTTGGCGTTGACTAAGGGGCGCGCGGGCGAGGTTTACAACATCGGCGGCGGGACCGAGCTGACGAACAAGGAGTTGACGGAGCGTCTGCTGGAGGCTTGCGGCGCCGACTGGAGCAGCGTCGACAACGTGACCGATCGCAAGGGGCACGATCGGCGGTATTCGCTGGATATTACGAAGATCAGTAATGAGCTCGGCTACGAGCCTCGGGTGTCGTTCGATGAGGGCTTGGCTCGGACCGTTCAGTGGTATCGGGAGAACCGGGCCTGGTGGGAGCCGCTGAAGGCGCGGGCCGCGCTGTGACGACTCGGCGGATGACGAACCGGTGGCTGGTGACCGGCGCGGGCGGGATGCTCGGCCGGGAGGTCACCGACCTGCTCGCGGCACGTGAGCGGGACGAGGTGCGCGCGCTTAGCCGCGCGGAGTTGGACATCACGGATCCGTCGGCGCTCAAGTCGGCGCTTGAGGACGTCGATGTGGTCGTGAACGCGGCCGCGTGGACGGACGTGGACGGCGCGGAGAGCAACGAGGCGGACGCTACTGCGGTCAACGGGACGGCGGTGCGGCACCTGGCGTCTGCGTGCGCTGATTCGGGCGTGGTGTTGATTCACCTCTCGACGGATTATGTGTTCGCGAGCGGTGCGACTGCGCCGATTCCCGAGGACGCGCCGACCGGTCCGGTTAACGCGTACGGTCGCGGCAAGCTGGTTGGTGAGCAGGCGGTCTTCGAGGCGTTGCCGGACGCGGGCTACGTGGTCCGTACCGAGTGGCTGTACGGCGAGCACGGCAAGAACTTCGTCTCGACGATCCTCAACGCGGCCAAGCAGCGCGACTTTCTGGACGTCGTGGACGATCAGCGCGGGCAGCCGACGTGGGCTCGGGAGCTCGCGCGGCAGCTGATTGGGCTCGGCCATGCTGCGATGGCTGGCGCCGCGCCGGCTGGGGCGTATCACGGCACGAGTTCCGGCGAGACGACGTGGTGGGGTTTGGCGCGGGCCGCGTTCGAGCTGACCGGGCTTGACCCGGAGCGGGTTCGGCCGACGACTAGCGACAAGTTCCCGCGTCCTGCGGTGCGGCCGTCGTACAGCGTGCTTGGGCACGATCGGTGGGCGCTCGCGGGGCTGGAACCGATGCCGGATTGGCGTGCGTCGCTCGCATCGTTCCTTGGCGAGCGCGTAAATGGGCACAGCTTGAGCGGCGAGAGTCGCTAGACGGGATTTATCAGATGCCGAGCATCGACATCATGATGCCGTACTACGGCGATGTCGGCATGATGCAGGCTGCTGTGCGCAGCATCCTGGTGCAGAGCGACCCGGACTGGCATCTGACCGTGGTCGACGACGGTGAGGCCGCCGGGGTGCCGGAGTGGTTCGCGGCGCTCGGCGATTCGCGGGTGGACTATCAGCGCAACCCGGTGAATCTCGGCGTGACCGGCAACTTCCGCAAGTGCGTCGAGCTGGCCAAGCGCGACCGGATGGTCATGATGGGCAGCGATGATTTGATGCTGCCCGACTATGTGGCGACGATCCGGCAGTTGGAAATGGTGAGTCCGGGCGCCGGGATCATTCAGCCGGGTGTCGAGATCATCGACGAGACCGGTGCGGTGGTACCGGGCGGATTGGTGGATCGGACTAAGCGGCGCATCTACGCGCCGAAGGGGCCGGGGCCGCACCTGATGCGCGGTCAGGAGCTCGCGGTGAGCCTGCTGCGCGGCAACTGGCTGTACTTCCCGTCGATCTGCTGGCGGACTGATGCGGTCGCGGCGGTTGGCTTCCGCGAGGACCTTGAGGTAATCCAGGACCTCGACATGATCATCAAATTGGTCGAGCGCGGCGAGGAATTGGTCGCCGGGGATCTTGTCTGCTTCCAGTACCGGCGGCATACCGCGAGTGAATCGGCCAAACAGGCCATCGACGGACGTCGTTTTGCCGAGGCGCGGGCGTTTTTCCTGGAGACGGCGGACCACCTGGACTCGGTTGGGTGGAGTCAGGCGGCGGCGGTGTCGCGGCGTCACCGGTCCGCTCGATTGCACGCGCTGAGCCTGGTGCCGGCGGCGATCAAGTTGCGGCGGCCGGATTCGGTACGGCAGTTGCTGCGTTACGCGACGTCGCCGAGCAAGCGGCTTGGGGCGTAGGTCGCGAGCAGCGGCTTAGCGGCGCTTAGCCGCCTAGCGGCGGACTAGCGCTAGGAAGAGCGTTAGGAACGCGCGGGCTAGGTAGAGCAACGCCTTGAACGGGGACTGGCTCGGCGTACCCGCCTGCCGGGGGCGCATCGCCACCGGGATCTGCGTCACCCGGTAACCGAGCCGGAGCGTGCGTACCAGCGTCTCGACGGTGTCACCTAGGTACTCGACCGGGTACCACTCCGCGAACAGCTTGATCAGGTCGCGGTCGCAGGCGCGGTAGCCCGAGGTCGTGTCGGTCAGCTTCGTGTGCGCGAGCTTGGAGAGCACCCAGGAGAGCATGCTCATCGCCCACTTACGCGGGCCGTGCACGTGGTACTCGCCCTCGCCGGCGAAACGCGCGCCGATGACGAGTGACGATCCCGACAACGCGTCGATGAGCTTCGGCACGTACGCCGGGTCGTGCTGGCCGTCCGCGTCGACCTGGATCGCGATGTCGTAGTCGTGGTCGCGTGCGTAGCGGTAGCCCAGACGCATCGCACCGCCGACGCCGAGGTTGTACGGCAGCGTCAGCGCTACAGCGCCCGCCTTACGGGCGACCTGCGCGGTGCCGTCGGTGGAGCCGTCGTCCACCACGAGCACGCCGGCGAAGGGCAGCGCGTCGTGGATCTCGGCGACGACGTCCGCGATCGACGCCGCCTCATTCCAGGCCGGTACTATGATCAAGACCCGTGCCGCCGAACGAGGTAGTTCGGAACTCCGTGCCGTCCCGGCCTGGGGCTGCGCGCTCAGGGTTTCCGTCACGACGCCGAACGCTCCTCGATCTGTTCATCCAGTCGCAGCCGCAGCAGGGCGATCTCCTCGGCCAGCACCCTGGTCTCGTCCTCCAGCCGGCTGGCCTCCCAGCTCAGGTGGAGGCAGACCAGCAGGAGGAACATCACGCCGAAGAACAGGACCAGGCTCACGCCATTGGCCACGCCCACCGCGATGGCCACCCGGTTCACCGCGGTGGGGAAGAATCCGAGGCCCAGCACGATCACGGCGACGAAGATCCACAATACCGCGTACTTCTCGCGCAGCCGCCGCCGACGGACCAGTTCGAAAATGAAGCCGAGGAACAGCAACGCCGTGGCCCCGGTCAGGATCGTCAGGTTCATTCGGTCCTCCTTTCTGCTTGCCGGATTCTGTCACGCTCGGACGGGTGTATCGAGCGCGACCACCCGATATGGCGACTATGACGCACCGAACGGTTGCCGCAAGATTCAGCGCCTGCCGAGAACGCGCCCTCAGAGACAGTGTGGAACGCCTCACACCGGCTTGAGCATGCCGTTAACGTTTCGGGGAGGGCCGCGCCCGGGCGGTTCCTGAACCGAACCTGACGATGGATGACATCACACCCGCGTACCCGCCTAAACTGTCGCAGCCGACCGATGGGGGTGGGCGATTGATTCCGACACGAGGTGCCTTCGACATGGGATCACAAGTGCAGGGCCGCTGGGCTCGCTCCGCGCCGAGCCAACTGCCCCGGCAGCGCTCGGCTCCCGCACGTGTGACCGTCGGCAATCGCATGTCGGACCGCCTGTCCGGCCTCTCCGGCCGCGATCCCCGCCTGATCGGCGCCCTGCTGGTCGGCGCGTGGGCGCTTCCCGTGATCACGCACCTGCTCCGCGCGGACGCGCTACTGATCGTCGTCATCTTCTACGTCACCGGCGGCCTGCTGCGCATGGGCGGCACCGTGCTGGACCGGTTGATGATCACCGCCGGACTGCTGATCGGCACGGCCATCGCGGCCGGGATCCCGTTCTCCTTCTGGCCCTTCGGACTGAACCCGATCGCGGTCGGCGGCACCGCGCTGACCGTGCTGCTGGCCATCGGCGTCGCGCTCAAGCGCCGGCCGCGCTGGCCGAAGCGCGTGCTCGGCAGCGACATCGTACTGATCGGGGCGGCGGCGGCCGGTACGGCGGTAGCGTTCGGGCCGCTCTGGTACGCGACGCCCGGGCACCGGCTGGCCTTCTCGATGCTCACCGGCGACCGCGTGCGGCACTTCAGCCTGTTCGACACGATCCATCGGATCGGCGGCTATACCTACCTGCTACAGGGCAAGGCCAAGTCGATGGTGGACCCGGGGATGCTCGCGGTTTACCCGCCTGGCCAGCACTACACGTACGCGCTGCTGGACATCTTCGTCACCTCGCGCACCGATCCGGGCAATCCGACCTCGGAGCTGATGCGCTACGAGATTTACACCTGTTTGGGGTACGGCTTCTTCGTGCTGTGCGTCGCCTGGGGCGCGCGGTGGGTGGCCGGACCGGCGATGGCCGGGTGGCGGCGCACGTTCCTGGTCGCGGCGATCGGCTCGTTCCTGTGCACCGGCGTGATGACCACCTCGATCTGGTGCGGCTGGGACCCGCAGATCTTCGGCATGGGCCTGCTCGCGCTGACCGCCGCGCTCGCGTTGCGGCCGCCGACCGACGGCAGACTGCACATCCTGCTGATGGCCGCGCTCACGATCTCGATCTGCTTGACGTATGAGCTGTTCGCGCCGTTCGTCGCGCTGATACTGATCGTGTCCGGAGTGATCTACCGCAAGCGCTGGCTGCCGCATTGGCGGCTCGCGGTCGGCGCCGCGGTGGTCGCCGCGCCGATTTCGGTCTCGGAACTGCTGTCGGCGAAGGCGGGCGGCCTGCAGTCCACGCAGGCGGCGCTGAGCATCGGGTTCACCATCCCGATGTCGTCGCAGAGCCTCGTGATCATCGGCGTGCTCTCGCTGGTCGGATTCGTGACGCTGGCCGCGCGGCGGCGGCCGTCCGCGCTGGGCGCGCTGATCAGCGGCGCGGCTTGCGGCGTCACCGTGCTGGTGTTCTGGGCGTATCAGCATGCGACGATCCACACGACTTCGTACTACTTCGAGAAGGCCGTGCAGGCTTGGGTGATCATCGCGCTGGTCGGCGTCGGCACGGCCGGGCACATACTGCGCCGCCCGCAGCTGCCGAGCCGCGGCCTGGTCGGCGCGGCGCTCGGCTGCGTCGCGATCTTCGGCGGGTTCGCCGTGACGGACAGCTTCTGGCACGGCACGATCGTCTTCAGCCGTACCGACACGACGATGGCGCCAGGGCACCACTCCACGTGGGCGCGCGTTTGGTCGAGCGGGCAGTTCATCTTCCCGTCGAACCGCGACGCCATGAGCACGCTCAAGGCGCGCGGGCTACTCGGCGACGGCCAGCCGACGCTGACGGTGTGGGCCGCGCCTTCGCTGGAGAACGTGAACCTGTCGCTTGGCATGGCGGCGCTCAACCACAACGACGGGCAGATCTCCTCGCAGATCTACCAGCTCAACGCCCTGGACAACTTGGGCACGATCGCGTCCGAGCCGCTGACTAAGGATCAGCAGACGGACTTGGCCGCGTTCGAGGGCATCGTGGCCCAATCGCCGACGCCGCTGCGCGTCATCGTCGGCAGCAACACGCTCGCGAAGCTGCTCAACGACTGGGACGCGCAGCACCCGGAGTCGAACGGACTCAAGCAGGTGCTGCTCATCCCCAACCTCGGTGCGTGAGGCACGCTCTTAGCGTTAACCGTCTAAGCGTTAACCGTCTCGTGTACGCCCGCGAACAGGTCGTCCTCGGGCAGCTCGGTGTCCACGAGCGAGCGCACTAGCTCGAAGTCCTCCGTCGGCCATACGGCGCGTTGCACGTCCAGCGGAACGCCGAACCAGGCGCCGTCGGGGTCGATCTGCGTGGCGTGCGCGAGGAGCGCGCGGTCACGGATCTCGAAGTAGTCGCCGCACGGTACGCGCGTGGTCACCTTCCGGTCCGGCCGGTCGGGCCACTGCGCGATCCACTCCGCATACGGCGACTCGAGCCCGCGCTCCAGCAGCGCGTTGTGCAGCGCGAGGATGCGGCCCCGGGAGAACGACCGGTCGTAGTAGAGCTTCAGCGGCTGCCAGGGCTCGCCTGCCTCCGGAAAACGGTCGCCGTCGCCGACGGCGTTGAAGGCCGCGACGGTGACCCGGTTGCACTGGATGTGGTCGGGGTGCGGGTAACCGCCGTCCTCGTCGTATGTAGTCACCACGTGCGGTCGGAACTCGCGCATCAACTTCACCAGCGGCCCGGCCGCGATCTCCGGGTCCTGCAACGCGAAACAGCCCTCCGGCAGCGGCGGCAGCGGGTCGCCCTCCGGCAGGCCCGAGTCGACGAAGCCGAGCCACGCCTGCTCCACCCCGAGGATCGCGCGCGCCGCCTCCATCTCCTTGCGGCGCACCTCGTGAATGTTCGCGGCCAGTTCCGCGTCGCCCTTCAGTTTGGGATTGAGCACATCCCCGCGTTCGCCCCCGGTGCACGTCGCCACCAGCACATCAACGCCCTCCGCGACGTAACGGGCCATGGTCGCCGCGCCCTTGGACGACTCGTCATCAGGGTGTGCGTGTACTGCCATTAGCCTGAGCCGCTGGTCCACGGGCAGGTCTCCCTCGTATGAGCGGTTTGTTTTGTTTCCCATAGCCAAAATCACAGCAGCCTCTATAGTGGCGGACGACCATGTTTGATGCCGCAACATGCGACGTCCGACTTTCGGCGGTAACACACAGCCGCCGCGATTAAGTACCAGCAGTAACCAAGCACCACCGGTCATCCACCATTCCCGGCACAACTGAGGGATCCATGACGGACACGATAGGTTCGACGCCCCAGCCATCCCGGCCTGAGCCGGGCTCGGAGCCCCAGCGCCCCTCGCGCTTCCGGCTCCCCGAGCCCGCACAGGAGCCGGTAGGCGGCGCGGTGTCGCAGCCGGCGCGGCCGACGATGCCCGCGCGCCGTCCCGCCACCGCCGCACCGAGAGGCATCATTCCGCAAGGCGCCGCGACGAGGCCCGACAGCTCGCTGCAGGCGATGACGCCGCCGGACGGCCGCTACGGCGGCGAGAAGCGCGGGATGTCGATGCCGCGCAAGGTCGGCCTGGCCGCCACCGGCCTGGTCATCCTGGGGGGAGTCGCCGGCTACATCGGCTGGCAGCAGGCGAACCCGTCGATCCAGTACACGGTCACCAGCTTCAACGCCAACAGCGCCTCGTCGGTCGAAGTGACGTTCGAGGTCGACAAGCCCGCCGACAAGTCGGCGAGTTGTGTGCTGCAAGCCGAGGACGTGCACCACGCGGTGGTCGGTTCGGCGTCGGTGCCGATCCTGGCCGGCCGGGCGAAGAACGTGCAGAGCTACACGCTGCAGACCACGTCTACCGCGAACACGGTAATCGTGCAGAGCTGCTCGTTGACCTCCTGATCAGAGGCCTCGCGCCCAAGGCGGGTCGCAGTTCGCTGCGGATTGTCGGTCGCGCTTGGTAGCCTCGTAGTTTCGCGGGTATCCATACGGACGGGTACCCGGTCATCCGTTTTGTAGCTACGAGGAGCATCCGTGACCCAGACCAGCGACAACGTCACCTGGCTCACTCAGGAGGCGTACGACCGGCTGAAGGCCGAGCTGGAGCACCTCCAGGGTCCGGGCCGTACCGAGATCGCGAAGAAGATCGAGGCTGCCCGCGAAGAGGGCGACCTGCGGGAGAACGGCGGCTACCACGCCGCCAAGGAGGAGCAGGGCAAGCAAGAGGCCCGCATCCTGCAGTTGCGCCACCTGCTCGAGAACGCCCAGGTCGGCACCGCGCCGGCCGTCTCCGGGGTCGCGGCCCCCGGCATGGTGGTGAAGGTGGCCTTCGACGGGGACGACGAGGACACCCTCGAGTTCCTGCTCGGCTCCCGGGAGGACGCGGGCGCGGCGATCGAGGTCTACTCGCCGCAGTCGCCGCTCGGCTCGGCCATCAACGGCCACCGGATCGGCGAGAGCGCGCAGTACGAACTGCCGAATGGGAAGACCCTGGCGGTCAAGCTGCTCTCGGCGAAGCCGTACGTCGGCTGACGCTGGTCGAGCATTCGGCTTGAGTACGTAGCAAGACGCTCTGCACACCGCACATCTGCACATCCCCCTCAGCCCCGTTCCTCGTTGCGCGAGATGCGGAACGGGGCCGAGATCGTTTGCAGCCGTCCGATCAGCCCTTCGAACGCGGCTATAAGGGCTCTGCTATAGCGAGAGCTACTACACAGCCAACCTTTCTCCTGCGCGATACGCACGGCTTCGGCGCGATTACGCGCGCCGGTCTTCTGAATGCACGCGGACAGGTAGTTGCGCACCGTGCCCTCGGACAGGCTCAGCTTCTTGGCGATTTCCGCGTTAACCGAGCCGTCGGCGCAGGCCGCGAGCACGTCGCGCTCCCGGCCGGTGAGCGGATTAATGCCATCGGCGAGGGCTGCCGCGGCCAGGTCCGGATCGATCACCCGCTCCCCCGACAGCACGCGACGAATCGCCTCGGCGAGTCGGGCCGCGGGAGCGTCCTTCACCATGAAGGCCGCGGCCCCGGCCTCCATCGCGCGGCGCAGGAAGCCGGGGCGGCCGAACGTGGTCAGAATGACGACTTTCGTCTTCGGGTGGCGCGTGCGCAGTTCAGCGGCGGCGCCCAAACCGTCGAGGCCGGGCATCTCGATGTCGAGCAGCGCCACGTCGACGCCGCCGAGCGCGGTCACCGCGTCGACTACCTCGTCGCCGCGTCCGACCTGGCCGACGACGGTCATGTCCGGCTCCAGGTCCAGCAGCGTCGCCAGCGCCTCACGGATCATGGCCTGGTCTTCCGCCAGTAGGATCCTGATACGTTGGTGTTGATCACTCCCCGCGCTCACGCGGGCAAGACTAGCGCGTGCTTCATAAGGGGCGCCGGATCAGGGCGCGGCGTCTGGCGCGTGCGATCGCAAGGCGGAGGATCGTCCTCGTACCGGGCGTACGTGGACGATCCGACAACGCGGCGAGCGTACGTGGCAGGCGACGCGACCCCGGCGCCCCTTATGAAGCACGCGCTAGCGCCTCCGCGCAGATCATCGGACGGGCTGGCCGAACACGCTCAGCGACGAACCGCTAATCCACACTCAATGTCGCGCTGAGCCGGAAGCCGTGCGGGGCGACCGGAGCGGCGGTCAATGTGGCGGAGAAGGGGGCGAGGCGTTCACGCAGCCCGGTCAGGCCGTTGCCCCAGTGCTCGGCCGCGCCCCTGCTCGCGTCCGAGCGGATGACCGGGCCCGAGCCGGTGCCCGCGCCCCCTTCTCCGCCTGCCGTGCCGTTGGCAGTCCCCGTCCACGGCACGGCAGCCCCGTTGTCCGTCACCTCGAGCGTGACGGTGTGGTCGCCGTTCACGCGCGCGTCGATCAGCCTCGCGCGGCACCAGGTCGCGCCGGAGTGCCGCACGACGTTGGTGACCGCCTCGCGCAGACACCAGGCCAGCGCCGCCTCAGCCTCGGGTTCGAGCCCGCTCGGCTGGCGTACCAGCGCGGGATCGTCCTCGAAGTTGATCTGCGCGGCCTCCAGCGCGGTGCGCGCGGAGGCCGTCTCCACCGCGAGCGTGGCGCGCCGGTAGCCGGAGACCGCCTCGCGGATGTCGGCCAGCGCCTGCCGCGATACCTGCTCGATGTCGGCGACCTGCTTCTCGGCCGCCGCGGCGTCCACCGGCATCAGCCGGCGGGCCAGCTCGGCTTTGAGCGTGATCGTCGCCATCGAATGCCCGGCCAGGTCGTGCAAGTCCCGGGCCATCCGCAGCCGCTCCTCGTTGGCGGCCAGATGCTTGACCTCCTCGCGCGCTTGATGCAGTTCCCTGATCAGGTTGCGCATCCGGCGGATGCCGATGACCGCGAAGCACGAGAAGATCGAGGGCAGCACCATCCAGCCCCAGGTCCCCGCGTCCACACCACGCGCCGTTCCCTGGACGACGAGGGCGGCCGTGGCCGCCACGCCGCCGAGCAGCGCCCACTTGCGCCGCTCGAACGGGAGCGCCGAGCCGCAGGCCGACGACACGTAGATCCACAGCGCGATCCAGTCCGGGCTGGACACCAGCGGCAGCGCGAGCGCCAGGGCGATCATCGTGCCCAGATACACCGAGCTGACGCCGTCCAGGCCCCACGTCTTGAGCAGGCCGTCGCGATCGACGCGGTTGCGGCCGACCAACCGGGTATAGGCGTAGCAGAACACCCAGAACCCGACCATGGCGGTGCCCTGCTGCCAGGGTCGATAGGTCCGGCTCCAGGTATCCACCAGCGGGATGATCAGATAGACCAGCCAGATCCCGGACCAAAGCCATACGGTTAGGGGCCTGGCCCCTAACCGTACGTCCGCGTCGTCGTCGCTCATCCGCCTGACTCCGCTGCTTTCCTCGTGCCTGCTTGCCGGTTGCGCTGCTGCCGGACGCTTAGTCGGCGTCCACGCCGCGCCGGTACATCAGCGCGGCCAGGATCCCTGAGCCGACCAGCCAGGCGAGCAGAATGATCACGCCCTTGCTCTCAAGGTGCGAGCCGCCGATCACGTCGTTGGACAACTGGCGGACCCAGTAGGTCGGCAAGGCCTGGCCGATGTGCTCCATCACCCCGCCCCCGAGCGGGAAGAACTGCCCGCCGAGAAACGAGCCGGCGACCCAGACGATGATGTTGACCATCTGCACCGAGTCCTGCGGCACGCCGTAGCCGATCGCGATGCCCAGGCCGGTGAAGGCCAGCGCGCCGACCCACAGCACCAGGAAGGCGGCGAGCCACTTCGTTGCGGTCAGGTGCACGCCCATCGCCCCGCCAACCGCGAAGACGACCACGATCGCCGGAACGGTGATCAGCGTGGCCGAGACGACTTTGCTGATCACGTAACCGTTGCCAGGCAGCGCGGTGAGTCGCAGTTGTCGGATCCAGCCCTCCTTGCGCTCGGTGGCGATCTTCTGCGCATTCGTCGTCAGTGCCGCGCCGAGCGCGCCGAAGGAGGCGAATGCGATCAGGTAGTAGGTGCGCCATGTGATGTGCGTGCCGTCTACGAGCTTGTCGGCCTTGGTCGCGCTCGCGCTGAGTACGAACAGAACCGTCGGATAGAGGATGGTGAAGAACATGACGCGGCGGTTGCGCAGCGCGCGCAGGATCTCCAGCCGAGTCAGTGCGATTACCCCGGTCATCGTGCGTCCTCCACACCCGCGTAAGCGGTCTCGCCGTCGTCGTCCTGCTTTGTGATCGCCACGAAGGCCTGTTCGAGGCCGAGGGCGGTGATCTCGATCTGCTCCGGCCGCAGACCGGCGTCCAGGATCGAGTAGAAGGTCTTGTCCGAGTCCGAGGTCTGAATGTGCACCCGGTCGTTGATCACCTCGAGGGAGACCACGCTCGGGAGCATGAGCAGCTGGTCGCGGGTGACCCCGGCCAGCCGGAAGGAGATGCGCTGGAAGCCGGCCCGCGCCTTGATTTCGGCGGCGGTACCGCTGGCCAGCAGCCGGCCCTTGTTGATCACGATCACCTGGTCGGCGATCTGGTCGGCCTCGTCCAGGTAGTGCGTGGCGAACAGGATCGTCTTGCCGCGCTGGGCCTCGACCTTCATGGTCTCCCAGAAGATCTGCCGGTTCTCCACGTCCATGCCGGTGGTCGGCTCGTCCAGCACGATCAGGTCGCTGTCGCCGGCGATCGCGATGGCGAAGCGGACCCGCTGGGTCTGGCCGCCGGACAGCTTGTTCGCCTTGCGGTCGGCGATGTCGGCGATGTTGGCGCGCTTGAGCACTTCGTCGACCGGCAGCGGCCGCGGGTGCAGCTTGGTCATCAGCGTGATCAGCTCGCCCACGCTCACGTCGCTGAGCAGTCCGCCCGACTGGAGCATCGCGCCGACGTGCCCGGCGGTGATCGCGTCACGCGGCGACTTGCCGAACACGTGCACCGTGCCGGAGGTCGGGCGGCGCAGACCCAGCAGCATGTCGATGGAGGTGGACTTGCCCGCCCCGTTCGGGCCGAGGAACGCTATCGTGCGGCCCTGCGGGATCTCGAGGCTCAGCTCGTTGACCGCCTTGACCTGCCCATAGTGCTTTGAGACGTTCTCGAACGTCACCGCGGCCGGGCCCGGCCCGCCGCGTAGTCCCGTAGTCATCTGTAGTCCCGTCGTCAAGATCCCCGGGCGGTCGATACCCGCCGTCCCGGCAACGAGACCAATACAACCGGATCCGGACTACGCGGCGTCAGTGTGCACCGTCGTGAACCTCACATGACAACCGTCATGGCTTAACCATGCACGTAACGATGCACTCAGTGGACAGCGTCAGTGGATCAGCCCGCCGAGGAGGCCGGAGGGTGACGGACTCGGCGACGGAGACGGCGCCGAACCGCCACCGCCCGAGTGACCGCCGCCTCCTGAGCTGCCGCCGCTGCCGCCTCCGGTGCTGGTGACAGGGGCCTTCGTCGGGCTGGCACTCACCGCACTGCCGGGGCTCGGCGTGCCACTGCTGACGCAGTGCTCACCGACGCCTTGGGGCAGGTAGGTGACGTGGAACTGCTCGGTGCCGACCTGACTGCCGCCGCGCATCAGTGTGCGTGTCACGTCGACTTGGAAGCCGGAGACGTCGCTCTGGCTCTGGCCCGATCCCGAATCGCACGTGGTGCCGGAGCTGGAGCCGCTTGTCGCGGTGGGCTGAACGATCGCGGTGCGCGGCGATACCTGCACCTTGACGTCGTCATACTGCTTCTGACCGAGCAGCGCGATGACGAGCGAGTCGTTCGCGTACGAGGCGTACAGGTACACGGGATGGTCGCTGGTGTTCGTCCACTGCAAGTCGGTGCCCGGCGAGACGACTGCCGCGTCGAGGCCGACCGGATAGCGGTCGACGTACGAGGCGTGCGGATGGTGCACCGTGTCGCCCATGCCGGACGAGAACGCCGCGTCGAAGACCGCCGTCGCGACCGTGTCCACACCGCCTGACGGATCGACACCCGCGCGCTGCGCGGCGGCGGACGTGGCGAAGCCGTTCGCGGTCGTCGGTGCTCCGACCACCTTGACGAACGACCACGTGTCTCCGGGCTGGACGACGTTCCCGGCGATCAGCGTGGTGGCGCGCGCGATGTTGGTGAATCGGTTCGGTGCCTCGGTGACCGCCAGGCTGCTGGTACCGAGCACGTCGGTCACGTCGAGCGCCTGCGCGTCGGCCGTGGTGAACGCGGCCGGCAGGTTACCGATCGAGACCATCGCGGTACGTGGCGCGGGTTGCGTCAACGCCGGCAAGACCGCTGCGGCGAGCGCGTCAGGCGAGAAGCCGCGTCCGTCGCGCGCGGGGACGAGGACCGGCTGACCGTTGTCGATCGTGAACGAGGCGTTCGTGGCAGCCTGCTCCTGCGCCAGCGCGCTCGCGGGGAGGTATCCGCGCAGGCGAGTGCCGTCCACGTGCGGAACCATGCGGCCGGTGTTGTCGGGCGAAATGGTCAGCGCGTCGCCGATCTGAGTCGGAGTCAGCTCCGTCTTGACGCTCCCGGTGACCAGCGTGATCGGAGCGGAGACGGCCGGTCGCGCATACTGCTCGAGCGCGGCCTGCAAGGCCTCCGGGCTCGCCTTCGGCTGCATCGTCTGCACGGGGATCCGGATCGGCCCGTTCACTACCAGGTAGCCAGTACGCACGGCCTCGACGGCGCCCGCGACGCTGAATCCGCGCCCTTCCTTCGGTGCGGTGACAACGGGGACAGCGTGGTCGAAGCTGATAGCGCCTTCGATTATCGGGCTGTTGTAGGCCCCGGCGATTGTCGTGAACGTGCGGGTAAGCGTGCTGAGATCCACCGCGGAAACCGGGGCCACGTGGTGCTTCTGGCCGAACAGCGCCGGGATGATGACCAGCGGATTCGTGCGATCCCGTTGCGCCGCCTGCACGGTCCCCGCAGCGTCGAGCGTAAGGCCGGCCGTCGCGGGGTCGATGGTCGTCGGCGTTTGGCCGATCAGCAGCGGCACTGGACGGCGGGCAGCAGCGCCGAGTCCGGTCGTGACCGCGCTCTCGGCGGCCGATGGGCTCATGCCGCCGATCGCGACGCCGTCCACGACGGTGCCGCGCGGCAGGTTGCCGCCGAACACGCCGCTGACGAAGACGAGCGCGAGACCGTACAGGATCGCGAACGCGGCGGCCAGCACGACGACGACTGTCAGTAGCCTGTTTCCGCCGCGACGGCGCGAGGCAGGCTGCACGTCTCGAGCGGAATCGGCTCGTGCATCGTCCTTTACGGCTACGTCCGCTGCCGTAGCATGCCTGCCGGCGCCAGTGGCCTGCGCCGGAATGCGGCTGATCGTTTCGGTCGGTGCGTCAGGCGCCGCCGACGGTCCCGGACCGAGCGCAAGCGCGCTCGTCGAGTCGTGCAGGGCGCGCGCGGCGTAGGAGTCGGGATCGAGGTACGAGGATTCGCCGGACGAGTCGTGGAAGATCCCGCCGAGATAGCGCAGCGCGAGCGCGTGGCGAGCCGGGTCGTGTGCGTGCGGATCGTGCGTACCGAAGCCGGGGAAGGCAGCGGGCACCGTCGGCACGCCGTATGGTCCGCCGAACGTGGCGGCCGTGACGACGCCGGGCACGTAGTTAATCGGCACAGCCTCGTAAGTGGCCTGATCGACGTCGGTGAACTCGCCGTCCACGATCTCGACGTTCGCCAGGTCCACCGAGTCGATCTCGGCCTCGTTCAAGGCGCGAGCTTCGGCGCTCGTGAATCCGGTATCGGTGAGCCCTGCGCCGGAGAAGCCCGCGAGGCTGTCCGGCCGGATGTTGAGTCCGGCGCCGGTGTCGTCGCGGAACCAGTCTCCCGGCAGGTGCGCGTCGAGATCGACGTCGAGGTCGTCGGCGCCGATCGCCTGCTCAGCCGAGGATTCCAGCCCGACGTCGGCGGCGGAGACGGTGTCGAGATCGAGCCCGAAGACCTGCTCGAGCGTGTCGTGGAAGGCGTCTGCCAACGCGGCCGCGTTCGCCTGCGCGGCCTTGTCCGGCGGCAGCGTCGTGGTGAGCAGCGCGGGGGTCGGGCGGCTGTCGCGCGGGAGCGGCACCACGAGGGTGGCGGTCGTTAGCGCGGCGAGTTCGGACGGCAGCGCGCTCGGTCGGGCCGGCGATGCGGCGACCTGCGCGAAGGGCGTGGCCGGTGCGCTGCCGGGGCGTGGTCCCGGCATGCCGTCAGGGGTCGCGCTGTCGCCGTCGCGATCCTCCCAGGCGGCGTGCGGACGAAGCGTCGTCGAGGGCTGAGGCGGCGCGGCCGGCAGCCTGATCAGCAGCCGTGCGGTCGCTTCCGCGTCGGCGGAGACTCGCAGCCCCGGCTCGCCGGGCGGCGGCTCCGCGGGGGCCGCGGGTGCGGATTCCGACTCCGGCTCAGGATCCTGATACTGAGTCTGAGCGAACGGGACGTCCGGGTACGGGACGTCTGGATATGGCGCCTCGGCGTATGGCGGCGCTTCTGTATGTGGCGCTGTCGAATATGGCGTTTCCGGAAACTGCGTATCCGAATACTGCGTGTCCGGGTATGGGGCTTGCGGATACGGAGTGTCCGAATATGGCGGCAGCGGTGGGAAATCGAGTAGATCGGTGGCGCCGGGGTAAGCGCCCGTACCGGATTCGTAGGCACCGGGATCGTACGAGCCGCCGGTGGGCTGCGGCTCATACGACTCGCGGCGGTGAGGGTCCGCACCGCGTCCCGAGGAATCCGTGGACTCTGGAGTATTCACAGCGCCGCTCAGGCCTTCCGGATCGCAGATCGACGTCCGCGCCGCCGCGTGGGCCTGATCACGGACAGTGCCTAGGCGATCACCATACTGTGATCGTTGGCGGCTTGCGGCCCGATAACTGAGATTCCACCGTCGCGGGTGAAGTCGCGTGGATCGCGCTCAGCGCGCGTCATCGCGCATCGAACACGGTGAGAGCGATACGCCGTAACCGAATG
>CAVQPP010000120.1:0-7491 GCA_963714445.1 uncultured Actinomycetota bacterium | reverse complement strand
TGGTACTGCTTCGGAGCGCGGACCGTCCTGATGCGCACGTGAGTGACACACACTCAGTCAGCGTATTAAGTGTTTATGTCCTGATCTCCAGTCAATGTTCTGGATCATGGCGTTTCGATTCAGACGGGCCCGCTTGTGGTGCCTGATGACCGCGGCCGGGTGCCTCCTCGTCAGCGCCGCCGCGATCCCGGCTTACGCAGAAATCCAGAACCCCTCGTTCGACACCGTGAAGCGTTTGTACACAAGGACCTACACCGGCGACGGCTTCGATACCTGCCACGCACCAGCGCTATCGGCCATGTCGGCGTGGACAAAGACTTCGCCGTATCGCGCGATCGGCATCTACATCGGTGGCGTTAACCGCGCGTGCAGCGACGGCAACCTGTCCAACGGCTGGGTCCACTCGGTCAATGCGATGGGCTGGCACTTCGTGCCGATCTACGTAGGCAAACAGGCGCCGTGTACGCATCAGCCACACCTGCAGCCGATGCGAGCGAAGGCCCTGTCGAATGACGCAGCCGCAGCCGCCGACGACGCCGCGAACCGCGCCGCATCATTCGGCATCGCCCGCGGCAGCGCGATCTACTTCGACCTGGAGAGCTACGGACGCAAGGACGCTGGATGCACGAACATTGTGCTGCAGTACCTCGGCGCGTGGACGAGTCGCCTGCACGCGCGCGGTTACCTCGCCGGCGTCTACTCCTCCGCAGGCTCCGGGATCACCGACCTGGCGCATGTCGCGGTGGCCGGTGTGGCCAAACCTGACGCGCTGTGGATCGCGCGCTGGGACAACGGCCGTACCGTGCAAGACGCATCGGTGCCCAACGCAGCGTGGACTCCGCACCTACGCATCAAGCAGTTCACCGGCGGGCACAAGGAGGCGCACGGCGGTGTGACCATGAACATCGACCGCGACTGGGTCGACGGTCCGGTAGCCCGAATCGGCTAACTGTTCCTACTGCCTGACGATGTGTTGAGTCCTACCAGGACCGGCTGGCGTCCGGACGTCCAGGCGCCGGGCGTCCCGTCGGCGGCCGTCCACCACCGGGGTACTCGTCACCCTCCGGTCGGCGCTGCTGCTGCGGACCGCTGCTGCGGAAGAACTCGTCGCGCGGGTCCTGGCCGTAACCGGGCTGCCGCTGCGGCGGCGGCGCGGGTCGTCCGGCGCGCGGGTCGCCGGGCCGGTCCCAGTTCCCTGAGCCTCCCGGGCCGGCCTGCTGGCCCATCGGCGGACGTCCGCCCTGACCGCGCGGTGCGCCGAATCCGGGCCCAGCGGGACCGGGACGTCCCGGCGAAGGCGGCGGCAGCGCGGGCAGTCCGGGGTTCGGGCCGCCCTGTCGCGGCATGCCGGGCATCGGATAGCCGGGGCCGTCCGGAGCGATCTGCGGGATCAGCGTGGTCGCCGCGGCGTATGCGGGCTCGTAGGGAGACGGCGCGGGCGACGGAGTCGCGTACGGGTCGGTGCCGTACGAACCGCTGCCGTACGGGTTCGCGTCGAGCGGCGAGTTCGAGCCCATTCCCATGCCAAGCGCGGGGGCGCCCATCGGCGCCGGAGCGACCTGCGGAGACGGACCCGGCGGCAGCGTCGTGATGGACATGCCGAGCGGGTCGTCCTCTATCGCCTTTCGAGCGAGTTCGCCTACTGTGAGCGCCAGTTCGGTAGCCAGGTCCAGGGCGCGCGGCATGCGCGCGTTCTCCCGCATCCACCAGCACGCGATTTGCACGATCGATCCGGCTGCGTGAGGGCAAAGGATGATGGCCGACCGGATCGGCACCGGGTACGGAGAGCCGCTGTTGAGGCGGTACCAGACGCCTTCCCGAAAGCCGACGGTCGCCTGTCCAACCGAGTCGGGCAGCACGACCTGGAAGTGCCGCTCGAAATCACGGACGGACTGGTCGTATGGGGGCAGACTCATCGGGTCGCTCCCAGGACACGGCTTACGGACAGCATCATGAATCCGCCTAGGCGTCGCAGCGGTAAGGAATGTGCTCGGGGTGCAACGCGCCGAACATGGACCGACGGTACTGAACAAGTGCGGTTTCCAACAGTCCCACGCCGTACGTCGTTAGTGGCATGGTCAGATTATTGCCAAGCAGTGCATCGCAAATTAGGACATTCGCCATGCGAATACGAGGTGCGCGACTCCCCGGCACCACGCGTCACAGGCGACAACAGCGGACTTCTTGAGGTCTTGGTTCAGCTGACGTTCAGCTCAGCAGACCAGAGTCTTAGCAGACAGCCGCGTTGGTAGACCGCTGCCTTTGCAGACCGTCGTCTTAGCAGACCTTGGCGAGCAGATCGCCGATCCGGTTGGCGACTTCGCCCTCGGTCACCCGCTCGGCGAGGTAGAGCGCCGCGTTGCCGTCGTGCAGCGCGGTCGAGAACTCCTCGGAGTCCGTACCCAAGGCCGTGTAGACGACTATCGGCGTCGTCGTTAGTCGCTCGTGATCGCGTAGCCACTCGACGATGCCCGTGCGCCGTCGCCGGATCTGCATCAGGTCCATGAGAACGACGTCGGGCACGCCGTCGGACGCACGGTTGATGCTCTCCATATCGGTCGCCGCGAGCAGCACCTGCATTCCCTGCCGCTCGAGCGCCTCAGTCATCGCTGCGGCCAAATCCTCGCGCGCCTCTATCAGCAACACGCGCGGCAGCGAGACCGCCGACGGTGTCAGGGCTTGAAGCAGCAGCGCCGGATCCGGACCCTGCGGCGACTCGGCCGATCCGCCACCGATGCCCGCGGTGACCACGATCGGCAAGCCCGCGTTGATCGCCGCGCCGCGCAGAATCCGCAGGCCACGTCGAGTAATCGGCGCCGCGATCGGGTCCACGAGCACGGCGCTCGGCTTCATCGAGCCCTGCGACGTGCGCTCGGCTAACGTGCGCGGCAACGCGTCGAAGTTGTCGAGCGACACGGCTTCGTACCCGCGATCGTCGAGCAGATCGACGGTCGTCGCGTCCGGCTCCGGCCACAGCAGCAACGACGATCTTCCGTTCACGGCGGCAGCGCGTGCTCCCGTCGCCGTGCCTGCGCCCGCACCTGTGCGTGAGCTCGTACTCGCCGCGTCGGTCTCGACTCTCGCGCGCACCATGCTTGGCGCGGGAGCCGCAGGCGGTGACGCTTCGGCAGGCTTCGTCTCAACGACGATCGAAGGCATCTTCTGCGTCGGCAGGTCGTCCATGACAGGCCCGCTCGACAGCCGTGCACCGTTCTCACGCACTGCATTTGATGACGACGTACTCGACGACGGTGCACCGTACAGCTGGTCTGCGTTGAGGGCGCTCGCCTGCGTACCCCTGCCAGTGCCGTCCGACGCTGCCGCATCCGGTGACGCCGCACGACGCCGTCCGCGCGGTTGCGGATCGTTCGTGCTCGCGGGCGTCGGTGCCTGCGGCGGTGTCGGAGCGGGTGCTGGCGCTTGCGGTGCAGTTTGCGCGGGCACCGGGGTCATCCTCGGCGGAGTCAGCTTCTCCATGTCCCGCCGAACCGGCTGCAACGACGCCGCGCCAGTCTTCGGCCGCGCGATCTCGTCCGCGTCGCCCTGCAACACCCGAGATTCCGGCTCAACGCGAGTCTGCGTATCAGCGCCCATCTCAGCCTGCGGCTGCCAGGGCTGCTGCTCCTTCGGCTCGGTCACCTCGACGCCAGCCGTGGTGCCCCGCATCGCCATCGCCTCGTCGCCATCGGCGTCCGCGTCGATGTCGTCCTGCGCCGGCGGCTGCGAGCCGTTTCGCTGCGGACGCGACCATACGTCGCTCGTCGGCAACGGCTTGCTCGGCTTGAGATCCATCGCGCTCATCCCGGACGAACGAGACAGCGACGAACGCACCTGTGCCGGAATACGCGCCTGCACGCTCTGCCCTGGCGCGGTCGCCGAGACGACCGGACGACGCACGTCCGCGCCGTGACTCGTGTGATGGCCGTTGGTTTTCTCAACCTGCATTACCGGGCCGGTAGACGGCCCAGACGCTTCGACCGCGTCGCCGTTACCCGGCGCTCGAACCCTCGACGCCGGCAGGATCTGCGCGCGGCGAACGGCCCGGTTGTCGCCGGCGACCGCTACCGCGCTCCCGCCCGGACCACCGTCCGTCGAACCCTCTACCGGCACCTCGACCACGTGCGTGTTGCCCTTACCCGCGATGCGGTGCGTAGTCACCGTGCCCCGGTGCCGCGCGACGATCGCGCGCGCGATCGGCAGGTGAAGCGGACCGCCGCCGGTATGCGGGCCACGAATTTCTATCCTTGCCACCGGTCCGCGCCGCGCTGCGGTCACCACGACCTTTCCGCCGACCGGCGCCGCGTTCACCATGTCCGCGAGCAGGTGCGCGAGCATCGTGGCGAACAGCTGCGGGTCAACCGAGACCTCGACGTCGGCCGTGTGCGAAATGAGATCCACACCCAACGCCGCCGCGTCGCCCTCAGTCGCGTCGACCGCTGCGTCTACCACCGACGCGAGGGAGATTTTGCGCGGCTCGAAGTTCGTGTCGCCGACCACCATGTGCTGGTAGTCCACGATGTCGTCGACCAGCCGCGCGACTTCACCCAGATCAGAGGTCGCCGCGCCGAGCACCTGTCGTACGGCCGGCCCGAGCTCGCCGATGCCGAAATCGCCGACCTCGCGCAGCTCGGTGAGTACGGCGGCCAGCGGCGCGCGCAGATTGCGTTCCAGCACCTCGGCCAGCTCGCGGGCCCGGCGCTGCGAGGCGCGGGACTCGCTGTTGTCCTCGAAAGTCATTACCGCGCCGATGATGACGTCGCCCTCGTAGACCGGCGCGGTAGTCATATCGACCGTCACCGACGTGCCGTCGCTGCGCCACAGCACCTCGTCGAGCGAACGGTGCCTGGTCCCAGTACGCAGGCTGTCGATCAGTAGCACCTTGTCGGCGGATATAGGCGTGCCGTCCGCACCGGAGTGCGCGATCAAATCGTGCACGTCCTGGCCGCCCAGATCACTCGCCCGATGCCGCAGTATCCGTGCGCCGGCCGGGTTGACGAGCACGATCCGCGCTTCGTTGTCGACGCCGATGATGCCCTCGGACGCCGCGCGCAGGATCAGCTCTATCTGCCGCTGTTGCCTGCGCAGTTCGGCCTCGACGTCGAGCTGGCCGGTCAGGTCGCGCACGACGTACAGGGTCAGGTCGTCCCCTTCGTCCGGCAGCGCGGCCGTATTGACCTCGGCCGGGAAGAGGGATCCGTCAGTGCGCCGCGCCGCCAGCCGCTCGGCCGGCCCACGCGACGGCGCCCGCGTCGCGGCCTCGGTCGGCGCGCTGGTGCCGGGGGGCAACGCCGCAGGTCCCGGCCCGGCGGTGGTCACCGCGCGCCCGAGTCCGGGCAGCAGCACCGCGACCGGCTTGCCGAGCAGGCGCTCCGCGCTCTCGCCCTCGAACAGGTCGAGGGCCACCGCGTTCGCGTTGACGACCACGCCCGCCGCGTCCACGAGCAGGAGCGCATCCGGCAACGCGTCGAGTATCGCCGCGAGGCGGGAGGCAGAACGGCCGGATGTACGGCTCAACGGGTACTGCCCTCCACTCGCTTTCCATCCGGCCCGCGCACGGGCCGGTCGACTACGCCCCGGTTCGCGTTCGGCGGGCGCCGCACGCGCCGCCGGACCGCGTCGCCGGAGCGGCCCGGAGCGGATTCGTGGGTCCGACTATCCCATATGCTGCGTCGCGGTGGGAGGACCTGCTTACAGAAGACGCCGTCCCACCCCCGCGCAGTTGCGCGCTACCGCATACGACGGACCGGCCAACCCGCGCTCTCCACGAGCCCGGATTTGTTTTGTCGGCACGTCTGCGGTCCGGGTATGCTGTGCGGGATCGTATCAAGCCAGTCACCAACGGTGGCCTGGAGTGTGCGATTCGTGCCCGAACACGGGCACTGGAGGCTTCGCCTAGTCCGGTCTATGGCGCCGCACTGCTAATGCGGTTTGGGTCTAAAGCCCATCGAGGGTTCAAATCCCTCAGCCTCCGCGCACGGCCCCCACCTATTTCAGGACGGGGGCCGCTTCCATTTCTCCCACTGACGCACCGAACGCACTGACGTCCCGTCAGCTAGACCCGAGCAACTGCCCCAACCGCGCCACCAACGCCCTATCCCCAACTTCCACGATCGGCTGCCACCGATGCACCGCCGCATCCCTACCCGTCACCGCTGGCACAACCGCACCCGTCCGGAACGCGAACCGGAAGTCGAAGTGCCGATGCGCTGGCTCGGCTTTCACGTCACTAGCCGGAATCGGATGCACGTCAATATGGATCGGCAGCGTTTCCTCGCCACCCACCTGCTCGATATCTTCCGCGGTGATCCCGCACTCCTCCGCGAGCTCCCGCAGCGCGGTTCCCACGAGCGACTTGTCCTCAGGCTCGCAGTGGCCGCCGGGCGCTAGCCACCGGCCGAGCCCGCGGTGATGGATCTGCAGCATCCGGCCGTCGCCGTCGAGCAGCACGACGCCGGCCGTGATGTGCGCGGGATACCGGCGGCGCGAGGTGAAGTCGAAGCCCTTCGCCAACGCCGACAGCAGCGGGGACAGCGACTCCCGCTCGTCCGGGTACAGCAGCAGATAAGCGTCGACGGTGGCGGTGATCTTCTCCAGGTGAATGGCCATGGGTGGTCCGTCCTACGGCGGGATGTAGCGCGATAGTCATGAGAACGTACTAGGAGTTTGTTTCAATCCTCTGCACGCCGACAAACCAATGCCCCAGGACGAACGCCCCCGGGACACGATCGCGGCGTATATGAGTATCTAGCGTAGAGCTGAGACGCCGTCATAGAGTCCTATTCGTGGATCCGATCAGGAATCCGTACGCGCCCGGCGCCGGGCAGCGCCCGCCCGAGCTGGCCGGCCGTGACCGCGAGGTCGACCAGTTCGACGTGGTCCTCGAGCGGATCGCCAAGGCACGCCCGGAGCGCTCGCTAGTCCTCACCGGCCTGCGCGGCGTAGGTAAGACAGTCCTACTCAACGCGCTGCGCTCCCAGGCCATCGGCCGCCTATGGGGCACCGGCAAGATCGAGGCACGCCCCGATCAAACCCTCCGCCGCCCCGTAGCCGCCGCCCTACACATGGCCCTGCGTGAACTAGCCCCGCGCCACCGCGACCCCGAGCGGATCGACTACGTCCTGTCCGTCATCAAAGCCTTCGCGCTGCGCGACCAAACCCCCCAGCCCAAAGGCGCCCCGCGCTGGCAACCAGGCATCGACGTCCCGGCAGCAAGAGGCCGAGCCGACTCCGGCGACATCGAGATCGACCTCACCGAGCTGTTCACCGACGCAGCGTCCGTAGGCACGGACCTAGGCGTAGGCATCGCCCTCTTCGTAGACGAGATGCAAGACGTCCCGGCCGCAGACCTCTCGGCCCTCTGCGCCGCCTGCCATGAACTCTCCCAAACAGGCGCGCCCTTAATCATCGTCGGCGCCGGCCTCCCGCACCTGCCCATGCTGCTATCAAGCAGCAAGTCGTACTCGGAACGCCTCTTCCGCTACCACCGAATCG
>CAVQPP010000119.1:0-16443 GCA_963714445.1 uncultured Actinomycetota bacterium | reverse complement strand
CGCCGCGCTTTCGTGTCCGCCTCAAGAGATCAGGTCGGCGGGGATCAGGGAGAACATGACCATGTCCAGCTGGCCGGAGTGAGTGAAGCCGGCGTTGCGGGCGATGCCTTCGCGGACGAAGCCGGCTTTCTCGGCGACGCGTTGGGAGGCGAGGTTGGCGACGGCGGCGAAGAGTTCGACGCGGTTGAAGGACTGGTCGCGCAGGACCCACTCGGCGACCGCGCGGGCGGCTTCCGGGGCGTAGCCGTTGCCGCGGGCCCAGGGGGCTATGCCGTAGCCGATCTCGGTGCTGCGGCGGAGCCAGTCGGTTGATTTGACGCCTATGCCGCCTAGGTATTCGCCGGTGTTCACGTCCGCGACGACCCAGTTGATGCCCTCACCCATACCGCGCAGCAGGTGTGCGGTGTCGGTGCACCAGCGGCGGCCGTCTTCGAGGGTGTAGGGCTGCGGAGCGCCTAGCCAGCGCTCGGCCAGTTCGTCGCGGAACATCGCGACAGTGGGCTCGATGTCCTGCTCGCGGTGCGCGCGCATGAGGAGGCGCGCGGTCTTGAGCTCGGCCATCGGGAAGATGTGCTGGACGGGCATCATTCAGCTTTGCAGTCGGGGCGTCGTGGTGTCCACGCGGTTCGCGGCGGCCGGGAGGCCGGGATGCTCCGCTTCGGCACGTCGCGAGAGGTCGCGGGGCGTGAGAGTGGAATCACACGGGCGAGGCTGAAAACGGGCCGGGCGAGCTCTAGACCACGTGGGACCATGGTCAGCGCATGACACCGCTTTCCAGGGAGGCAATCGCGATGACCGCGCAGCCGAGCGTCTCGTATTCGATCACCGTGCGGCTTGAGGCGCCGGCTAAGGGCAACGCGGTCTCGCAGCTCACCCGCGTCGTCGAGGAAACCGGGGGCGAGCTGACCGCGCTCGACGTTTCGGGGTCGGGCAATGAGCGGTTGCGGATCGACGTCACGATCGCGGCGTCCAGCGGCGAGCACGCGAAGCGGATCACCGAGGCGATCGGTGGGATCGACGGGATCGAGGTCGGCCGGGTCTCGGACCGTACCTTCCTGCTGCACCTCGGCGGCAAGATCGAGATGCAGTCGAAGGTGCCGCTGCGTAACCGCGACGACCTGTCGATGGCTTACACGCCGGGCGTCGCGCGGGTCTGCATGGCGATCGCGGAGAACCCGGACGACGCGCGGCGGCTGACGATCAAGCGCAATTCCATCGCGGTGGTGACCGATGGCTCGGCGGTGCTGGGCTGGGGAACATCGGGCCGCTGGCCGCCATGCCGGTGATGGAAGGTAAGGCGGCGCTCTTCAAGCGATTCGCCGGGATCGACGCCTGGCCGATCTGCCTGGACACCCAGGACACCGAGGAGATCATCCGGACGGTCAAGGCGATCGCCCCTGGGTTCGCGGGGATCAACCTGGAGGACATCTCCGCGCCGCGTTGCTTCGAGATCGAGCGGCGGCTGCGCGAGCAGCTGGATATCCCGGTGTTTCATGATGATCAGCACGGTACGGCGATCGTGGTGTTGGCGGCGCTGACCAACGCGCTTCGGGTGGTGGGCAAGAACATCAGCGATGTTCGGATTGTCGGCTCGGGCGCGGGTGCGGCGGGGACGGCGATCCTGCGGCTGTTGCTGGAGGCCGGGGCGAAGGACATCACGGTCGCGGATTACTTGGGCGTCGTGCATGCGGGACGGGACGACCTCGGCGGGCCGGAATCGGATCTGCGGTGGGTAGCTCAGAACACTAATCCGGGTGGGTACACCGGGACGCTGAAGGAAGCGCTGGTTGGGGCGGACGTGTTCATCGGCGTGTCCGCGTCGAACATTTTGAGCGGTGCGGACATCGCGACGATGGCGCCTGGCGCGATCGTCTTCGCGCTGGCGAACCCGGATCCGGAGGTGGATCCGGCGGCGGCGCGCGAGCACGCGGCGGTGGTCGCGACCGGGCGCAGCGACTTCCCGAACCAGATCAACAACGTGCTGGCGTTCCCCGGTGTGTTCCGTGGGCTCCTCGACGCGCACGGCCACAAGATCTCGCAGGCGATGCTGCTGGCCGCGGCGCACGCGTTGGCTGACGTGGTGAAGGAAGACGAGTTGAACGCCAACTTCGTGGTGCCGTCGGTGTTCAACCCGGAGGTGGCGCCGGCTGTCGCTGCGGCGGTGCGTGAAGTGGTGGATGGGAAGAAGTAGCGGCGAGGCGGGGACCGGGAGGTAACCCCGCGCCAATTGTGGTGCGGGCCGGACCGCGATTACGGGATCAGCAGGACCTTGCCGGTGGTGGCGCGGGACTCTAGCGCTTGGTGGGCTGCGGCGGCCTCGGCTAGGGGATAACGCGCGCCGATGGTGATGGTGAGTGTGCCTGCGGCGACCGCGCTGAGGACTTCGCTGGTACGCCAGGCGAACTCGTCGGGCGTGGCGATGTAGTGGCTCACCGTCGGGCGGGTCAGGAAGAGCGAGCCGCCGAATTGCAGACGCTGCGGGTCGAAGGGCGGGACCGGGCCGCTCGCCGCGCCGTAGAGGGCTAGGAGTCCTCGGGTGCGTAGAGACGCGAGTGAGGCGTCAAAGGTGGTCTTGCCTACGCCGTCGTAGACCACGTCTACGCCACGGCCGTTCTCGGTCAGGGCGCGGACGGCTGCGGCCAGGTCGTCGACCTCGGTGTAACGGATCACCTCGTCGGCGCCGACCGAGCGGGCTAGGGCTTCCTTCTCCGGCGTCGAGGTCGTGCCGATGACTCGGCCGCCGCGAGCCTTGATCATCTGAGTGAGCAACAGACCCATGCCGCCGGCGGCGGCGTGTACGAGCGCCGTGTCGCCCTTCTGGACCGGGTACGTCGAGCTGGTGAGATAGTGCGCCGTGATGCCTTGCAGCATCGCCGCAGCGGCGGTCTCCAGCGTGATCGCCTCGGGGACGCGCACGACCCGGTTGGCGTCGACGATGGTGAAGTCCGCGTAGCTGCCGGAGATGCTGTCCACGGACGCCACCGCGTCGCCCGGCGCGAAGCCGTTTACGCCTTCGCCGATCGCCGCGACCGTCCCGGCGAACTCGCTGCCGGGGGTGAAGGGCAACTGCTTCTTGTACGCACCGCTGCGGTGATACGTATCAATGAAGTTGACGCCGATCGCGCCCACCTTCACCAGCAACTGGCCGGGTCCGGGTTCTGGGGACGGCGCGTCCGTCACGTATTCGAGGACTTCCGGGCCGCCGTTTCGGGTGATGACGATCGCGCTCATGCACGCCTCCGGGTGGATGGTTCCGTACCGAACCGAACTGTCCTGTTGGAGTTTGGAGCGATTGTCTTACTGGAGCGGCTGGATCGGGGTCCCGTTCCCGGCGGGGGCTTCCTCGAACTCGCCGAACTCGAAGTGGGCGCCTAGGCCGCTCAGCTTCTCGTCGAAGTCCTCGTAGCCGCGGTTGATCAGCGAGATGCCGTGCACCGTCGACGTGCCCTCCGCGGCGAGCGCGGCGATGAGATACGAGAAACCGGCGCGCAGGTCGGGGATCTGCAGCTCGGCCGCGTGCAGCTTGGTCGGGCCCGAGATCACCGCCGAGTGCATGAAGTTGCGCTGGCCGAACCGGCACGGCGTGCCGCCGAGGCATTCCCGGTACAGCTGCACCTCCGCGCCCATCGAGATCAGGGCGCTGGTGAAGCCGAGCCGCTTCTCGTACACCGTCTCGTGCACGATGGACAGGCCCTGAGCCTGCGTCAGCGCCACCACGAGCGGCTGCTGCCAGTCGGTCTGGAAGCCGGGGTGCACGTCGGTCTCCAGCGCGAGCGCGGTGAGCGGGCCACCCGGGTGCCAGAAGCGGATGCCGTTGTCGCCCGGCGCGTCGCTGACCTCGAACGCTCCGCCGACACGCCGGAATACGTTCAAAAACGTCATCATCGGGCCTTGCTGCGCGCCGCGCACCAGGATGTCGCCGCCGGTGGCCAGCGCCGCGCAGGCCCACGACGCGGCTTCGAGCCGGTCCGGCAGCGCGCGGTGGGTGTAGCCCTCGAGCCGATCCACACCGGTGATGTGGATGACCCGGTTGTCGAGCACCGAGATGATCGCGCCCATCTTCTGCAGGACCGCGATCAGGTCCACGATCTCCGGCTCGGTGGCCGCGTTACGCAGCTCGGTCACGCCTTCGGCCAGCACCGCGGTCAGCAGGACCTGCTCGGTCGAGCCGACGCTCGGGTACGGCAGCGTTATTTTCGTGCCGCGCAGCCGCTGCGGGGCCTCGATGTGCAGGCCGTCCGGGCGCTTCTCGACGACGGCGCCGAACGCGCGCAGGGCGTCGAGGTGGAAATCGATCGGCCGGTCGCCGATCCGGCAGCCGCCGAGGTCGGGGATGAACGCACGGCCGTTGCGGTGCAGCAGCGGGCCGCACAGCAGGATCGGGATCCGGCTTTCGCCGGCGTGCGCGGCGATTTCCGCGTGGTCGGCGGTGTCGACCGAGGTCGGGTCGAGGATCAGTTCGTCGCGGGTCTCGCCGGTACGTACGGTGACGCCATGCGCCGTCAGCAGGCCGGTCACGATCTTGACGTCGCTGATCCGCGGGACGTTGTGCAGGTGGCTCGGGCTGCTGCCGAGCAGGGCCGCGACCATGGCCTTCGGGACGAGGTTCTTCGCGCCGCGGAGAGTGACCTCTCCGGTCAGCGGGGTCCCGCCGGTGACGTGGATCCGATCCGGCCGACCTGCCGCGACGCGATCCGCGGCTGCGATGGGACGGAGGAGAGCGGTGGCTGGTGCGCTGTTCATGGCTCCGTGTCTGCGTCTGCCCGGGGACGGGCTCTTCGACCTGGAGTCCCGACCCGTCCTGGCCCGATACGGTGACACCGTTTCCGGGTGCCGCGTTTCGGATCTCGGGGCGGAACAAGCGCCCAGTCTGCCAGAGTCGCGGCGCCAGGACGCAACACCGCGCCGCGCGCTATCGAACACGCGCTCCGTCGGCGCGCGAAACCGTTCGAACACGAGGACGGGTCGAAGACTGATCGACAGCCGATGGGGCGGGGGATGCCAGAGGTGGCGGATGGTGCGGCAGGGGCGGCGAACGCGGCGGCGGGGCGAGGGCGGGAAGAGGGTTGGCGAAGGAAGGTAGGGCAAGGGGAAACCCAGGTCTCCCTGAAGCGCCGCGTAGCGCACGCGCGGGATGATCCGCCTGAGAAGATGACTCCATGACCGAGGTCGCGTTGACCGGGCGGCTGCTGGTCGCCACCCCACTGCTGGTGGATCCGAACTTCGACCGCACTGTGGTCCTCGTGCTGGACCACGACGGCGACGGGACGCTGGGCGTGGTGGTCAACCGGCCGACGGCGGTTCCGGTGCGTGAGGTGCTTCCGGCGTGGAGCGAGCTGGCCGAGCCGATGCCGATGGTGTTCCAGGGCGGACCGGTGGCGCTGGATTCGGCGCTCGGGCTGGCCGAACTGCGTTCCGTGCCACGGCCCGGCGCCGGGGAACCACTCGGATGGCGGCGGGTGCACGGAGATCTCGGGCTGGTCGATCTGGACATCCCGCCGGAGGTGCTGGCCGCCGAGATATCGGCGTTTCGGGTGTACGCCGGATACGCCGGCTGGAGCTCCGGGCAGTTGGAGCGGGAGCTGGCGCAGGGCGCCTGGTACGTGGTCGATCCGGCGCCGGGTGACGCGTTCACGCTCGACCCGGACCGCACGTGGCGCGCGGTGCTGCGGCGGCAGCGTGGCGAACTCGCGCTGCTGTCGACTTTCCCTGAAGATCCGGCGATGAATTAGATCACCCTCATCCCGTGAACTCCGGCGTCTGCGAAGTCTGGTAGTGCGGTGACTTTCTGTGATCTGAGTGATCTGTCAATCGAGCGTTGAATTCCAGATCGGCGAATTTCAGATACCGCGTATCGCAAACAGCTCCCAGTGGGGGGCATCCACTCGTAGACTCGCCTTATGAGTACGGCAACAGAGACGCTCTCGGGTGGTACCGCCACGATCACCGAGGAGCGCGTCGAGGTCAGCACCGACAACGGTGATCACGAGCGGTTCTCCCACTACGCGGAGAAGGACAAGATCACCGAGGCCATGGTGCTCGGCACCCCGGTGACCGCCCTGTGCGGCAAGGTGTGGGTACCCAGCCGTGACCCCAGCCGCTTCCCGATCTGCCCGACGTGCAAGGAGATCTACGAGGACCCGGAGTTCTTCTACGACGACGAGGACTCCGCCGTCGGCGGGGAGAAGTAGCCGCCATGGCACCGGGGACGGCGGTCGCCGACGGGGCGGTCGCGTTCCCCGGCTCGATCCGCGAGGCACTGCGCGCCGTGGCGGCGCGCCCTGACGCGACCTTGGTAGCCGGCGGCACCGAGGTGATGGCGCTGATCAACGCCGGGGAGCTGTACCCGGCCGGGCTGATCGCGATCGACCGCGTCGACGAGTTGCGCGGCGTGTGGTTCGCCGACCGGGAGCTCGTGCTGGGCGCCGCGACCACGTGCGCGGACCTGATGCACAGCGACGTACGAGGCGTGCTGCCCGCGCTATCGCAAGCCGCACGTTCTGTCGGCGCGCCGGGGTTACGCAGCCGCGCGACACTTGGGGGCAACCTGCTCTCGGGTAAGCGATCCGGCGGCGCGACCGCCGCCGCGCCGGGCCGCGACCTGTTGACCGTACTCGTGGCGCTCAACGCAGTGGCTGTGTGTCGGTCCGCCGAGGGCTGGCGGCAGATCCAGGTGAGCGAGCTTTACGCACGCGACGGCGGGGTTGATCTGCGGCCCGGCGAGCTGCTTACCGCGCTGCGGGTTCCGCTGAGTGGTGGGCCGCAGGGCTTCATGAAGGTGGGTACGCGAGGTGGCGCCGCGCGTCCACTGGTCACGTTCGCGCTCGCCGCGGATCTGGACAACCAGACCGTGACCTGCTCGATCGGTGGCTTCTCGCCGATCGCGGTGCGGGTCGACCACGCGGGCCAGTGGCTGGCTGAGCACGTGGACTGGGACAACGGCGCGATCTCGGACCCGCAGACCTATCCCCGGTTTGCCCGATTGATCGCCGAGGGGCTGATGGTGCCGGGCTCGGCCGGTCCGGCGGGCTGGACGACGGCGGCGGTCCCGGAGGAGTATCGCCAGCAGGCTGCCGAGATCTGCGCCCGGCGCGCGCTGGTCCGGGCGTTACCCCCGGCCGGTTGGCTGGCGCAGGTCGCCGAGTACCAGCAACGCGCGGAGTTCGTCCGGAACCGGGCCGCGGTGGAACGCGCCGAACGTGGACTGCCGCAGGAACCGCCGGTACCGCATCCGGAGGCGGCCGAGAAAGTCGGGCCTGCGCCGTTGAACCAAACTGGGGCGCCCAATCGTGCCAAGGGACCGAATCCAGCTACAGTTCCACAGCCGAGAAATGCGACCGGGCGAGGAGCCAAACCGTGAGCGAGCCGGAGCCGAACCAGCCGACAGGCTGGCCGACTGCTCGGTATGAGCTCGCCGTCAACGGAACGCCGCAGCCGGTCGCGGACGCCTGGATCGGCGAAAGTCTTCTTTTCGTACTTCGCGAACGTCTCGGCTTCAATGCGGTCAAGGACGGCTGCAGCGAGGGCGAGTGCGGCGCGTGCACGGTGCTGATGGATGGTCAGCCGACGACCGCGTGCCTGGTTCCGGCGGTTACAGCTGTCGGCCGGCCGATCGAGACGCCCGAAGTGCACGCCGTGCCGCAGCCGGACGCAGTTGCGACCGCCCTCGCGCTGCACGCTGGCGCTGGCTGCGGGTTCTGCCTGCCGGGGATCGGTATGGAGTTGCGGGCGCTGCTGGCCAGGAACGCCACGCCGAGCGCGGCAGCGGTCCGTGAGTCGTTGAGCGGGCACCGTTGCCGTTGCCTGCCGCCGGAGCGTTTCATCGCGGCGGCTGATGAGGCCGCGCGGGCCATCGCGCGCGCTCGTCCGCAGACGCACGCGCCCCTGCAAGATTCGGGCGAATACGACTTGCCACACGTACCGGCGCAGACGCGTCCAGGGTCGCGCGCGGGTGAACAGGCCGGTGTCCCGGCGTGACCACGCCGACCTCGCTGCCCGGCTTCCTGATCGGCGAGCAGTTACCTGCGTCGCCGGGTGCGGAAGCTCAGCCGGTCGAGTCGGAGCTTGCCGAGTACGGGCCTAACCTTTCCGAGCCAACCCCGGCCGCCGGCGACGGCATCGGCAAGGTGGTTCCAGCGGCGAAGGCGACCGGCCGCTATCCATACGCGAACGACCTCGGCGCCCCCGGGATGCTGTGGGCCGCGATGACCCGCAGTCCGCACGCGCGCGCGACCATCGTGGGCTGCGACACATCGGCGGCCAAAGCGCTGCCGGGCGTGCACATGGTGCTGGCTGGCGAAGAACTCGGCGTCGGCGAGGTCGACTACCTCGGCCAGTGCGTTGCGATAGCTGCCGCCGAGCACCCGGCGATCGCGCGCGCCGCGCTGGACGCGGTCGTCTTCGACTACCGGCCCGAGGAGCCGCTGACCGATCCGCGCCAGGCGTTCAACGCCGCGCCGATCCACTCCGACGGCAACATCGCCGCGCACCGCTTCTTCGCCACGGCGCGCGAGCCGGTCTCGGACATGCGGAAGAAGGCGCCGTCCGCGCGACGCGCCGAGGCGTTGCAGGGCATGAAGCATGACCCCGCGCACCCGGCTCCCGTACCCGAGCCACCGGCTTCGCCGCAGACGGTGTCCGTCATAAATGGATACGAATTCGCTCGCCCGGCGGACTGGCCAGCCGGTCCCGGAACGGTGTTCGCCGTGCCACACGGCGACGGAGTCGAGATCCACACGCTGACCGTCGACCCGCGACGCGACCGCCGCGCACTCGCCGCCGCGCTCGGTCGCCCGGAGTCGCAGATCCGCCTGGTGCCCGCGCCGTTTACCGGCGGCGCTATCGCGGACGACGCGGACCTACGCGTCGCCGCCGCGCTGCTGGCCGCGCGCACAGGTCGGCCGATCAAGGCGGTGGACGGCAGCGTCGGGCACTGGCCCGCCGGGACTGCGGAGCCCGCGGCGCGCGTACACGCGATCCACGTCGTGGAAGACGACGGAACGCTGCGTGAGGTCCGCGTCGAGTTGGTTATCGACGGAGGCGCGGAACCCGCAGCCGCTGAGGCACTGCTCGATGAGTACTGCCGCCTGGCTGCCGGACCGTACCGCGTGCCTAAGGTCGAGGTGCAGGGCTGGGTCGTGCGCACGCACAACCCACCGCTGGCTCCGTGGCCCGGCGGCGGCGCGGCGCTGGCTGCCGTGGTCGCCGAGGCGCAGATGGACGCGGTGGCGGCGGCACTCGGCATGTCCGGACTCGAAATTCGCGTCAAGAACCTGATGCGCACCGGCGACCGGCTGCCGGACGGTCGAAAAGTCGTCGCCGCGGACGTGCTGCCCGAGCTGGTCACGGCCGTCTTGGACGCACCGGTCCCATCGTTCCCGCCCGGCCCGGACGTGCGCGAGTTCCCTGGCACCGTCGGGCGTACCGGCGAGATGACCCGGCTGCGGCGCGGCGTCGGCGTCGCGCTGGCGATGGTCGACCTGGTGCCGCCGGGCCTGCCGGAGGAGCTGGCTACCGCTCAGGTCGCGCTGACTTCCGATGTGCACGGCCCGATTGCCCACGTCAGCACGGCGATGGTCGACACCGGCGGCGGACAGCACGCGCTGCTGCGCAAGATCGTGCGCGAGGTGCTTGGCGTGCAGCGGGTCATGGTGCGCCGCCCGACGACGCCCGGAGCGCTGCCCGCGACGCCGCTGGCGTCGGGTCGCGCCGCGTGGCTGCACGGCATGGCGGTCCAGCGGGCCGCGCGCGCAGCACGATCGCAGGCGCTGGCCGCCGTCGCGGCGGAGTTCGCCATCTCACCTGAACTGCTGGAAGTGCGCGGCGACCGCGTCGTCAGTTACGACGGCATGCTGTCGCGACCGCTCGATGACGTATACCGCTCGGCGTTACGCGGCGCGGCGGTGTACCTCGCCGACGGCGAGTTTCGGGTGCGCGGCTCGGGGCCGGCGGAACCCGGCGTGTTCGTGCCCGAGCCGGGCCAAGCGCACGTCGCCTTCGCGGTGCATCGCGCCGTGGTCGACGCCGATACCGAACTCGGGCTGATCCGGCCAGTACGCGTCACCGCGGCGCACGATGCAGGGCGCGCCCTCGTGCCAGGCCGGATCGAGGCAGCCATCGCGGCCGGGGTCGTCTCGGCAGCGTCGGCCGTCTTCGCCGACGAGGCTCCGGCGGCGCGCGCATCGGCCGGAGCGCTGGCCTGCGCGCAGCTGCCGACCGCGCTGGACCTGCCCGAGGTGGACGTGCTGCCGCCGCTCCAGTCGTCGATCGGTGACCTGGAGACGACGGCATTGCGGCGACGTGGCTTCTCGGCTCCCCTGCCGCTCGGCTACCAGCCTGTCGGCCGGATCGCGCACGCGGCAGCGGCTGCGGCGCTGGCCTGCGCGGCACGCGACGCTCTAGGCGCGCATCGCACCGCGATCCCGATCCGGCCCTGGGCCCGCGGCCCGCAGCGCTGAAGTACCGCTGCTGAAGTTCCGCTTGAATGACAGTTCGTCAGTTGGCCCCAGTACTGGTAATAGGTGTAAACCACTTGCACCTGTAACGTAGACTCGCTTGGTGACTAGTCTCGTCGAAACCTCTGACGCCGCCGCGCGGCCCGTCGTCGACGGACTGTTCTCGTCGAAGTACCTCGCCCCCACGCTCGGCATCGTAACGTCGGTGCTGCTCATCGCGTTCGAAGCGATGGCCGTGAGCACCGCGATGCCGGTAGCCGTCGCCGACCTGCACGGACTGCCGTTCTACTCGCTCGCGTTCAGTGCGTATCTGACGCTCAGTCTGCTCGGCATGGTGCTGTCCGGTCAGCGCGCCGACGCGCACGGTCCCCGGCTGCCGTTCCTCGGCGGGATAGGTCTGTTCGGCGTCGGGCTCGTCACCGCAGGCCTTGCGACGAGCATGGCGCAGTTCGTCATCGGTCGATCGATTCAGGGGCTCGGCGGCGGGATGGTCATCGTCTCGCTGTATGTGCTCGTCGGGCGTGCGTATCCGGAGCGGCTGCGCCCAAAGGCGTTCTCGGTGATGGCGAGTTGCTGGGTGCTTCCGTCGATCGTCGGGCCGTTCGTGTCGGGCGTGCTTACCGAGCAGGTCTCGTGGCGTTGGGTCTTCCTCGGCGTGGCCGGGCTCATCGCGTTCCCGCTCGGCGTCCTCGTGCGGCCGTTGCGCGACCTGCCGACCGCCGAGCCGGAGGAGCGAACCGAGGCGGACCGGGTTCGGTTGCGCACCGTGCGCATCGCGGCCGCGTTGACCGCGCTCGGTGCCGGGCTGTTCCAATTCGGCAGCCAACGACTCGACTGGTTCGGCGCGGTGCTCGTTCCGGTGGCTCTGGTGCTACTCGTCCCGAGCGTGCCGAAGCTACTGCCACCCGGGATCTTCCGGGCTGGGCGCGGGTTGCCGACGGTCGTCGCGATGCGTGGGCTGATGGCCGGCGCGTACTTCGGCATCGAGGCCTTCATCCCGCTGATGCTCGTTCAGTTGCGCGGCCTGAGCGTGACCACGGCCGGACTCTCGCTTACCGGCGCGGCGCTCGCGTGGGCTTTCGCGGCGTGGCTGATCAACCGGCCGGGGCTGCGGGCTCGGCTGTCGCAGGCGGGGATGGTGCGCTTCGGAGCCGGGGTGACCACGGTCGCGCTGTTCGGGGCGATCGCGGCGATTAACCCGCACGTTCCAGTGTGGACCGCGGCGCTGTCGATGTTCTTCGCGGCCTTCGGCATGGGTTTCGTGTTCCCGAACGTCAGCGTGCTGACGTTGGAGCTGTCCGCGCCGGCGGATCAGGGCGCCAACTCGGCGTCACTTCAGGTCGCGGATGGACTGACCAGCACGCTTTCGGTCGCCGTCGCTGGAGCCGTGTATCACGCGCTGCATACATCGGCGCATGCTGACGGCCCGGTGTTCGCGTTGATGTACGGCATGTTCATAGCCATCGGCGCCGTCGGCTGGCTGATCGCCCCTCGAGTCCGGGTACGGTAGATAGTCGCGTCTCGTGAGCACGGCGAACTAGACCCGAGGGGGCAGAACACTGAGTACGTCCGCCGCGTCCCACCTGTCCCCGGCCTACCCTGATCGCGCCCCGTGGGGCACCGCGGGACGGCTACGTGCCTGGCAGCAGGCCGCGCTCGAGGAGTACACGCGCCGCGAGCCACGTGACTTCCTCGCCGTCGCCACGCCTGGTGCGGGCAAGACCACCTTCGCGCTACGGATCGCGACGGAGTTGTTGGACCGTCACATCGTGCAGCAGCTCACGGTTGTCGCGCCGACCGAGCACCTGAAGCACCAGTGGTCCGAGGCGGCGAAGAAGGTCGGGATAGGGATCGACCCGACGTACTCGGGCACCGGCGGCGGGACCTCGCGCGACTACACCGGCATCGCGGTGACTTACGCGGGCGTCGCGGCGCACCCGATGCTGCACCGGCGTCGCGTGGAGGGTCGCAAGACCCTGGTCATCCTGGACGAGATTCACCACGCGGGCGACGCGCTGTCCTGGGGTGAAGCGATCTCCGAAGCATTCGAACCAGCCGCGCGCCGACTCGCGTTGACCGGTACGCCGTTCCGCTCCGATACCGCACCAATCCCTTTTGTCATGTACGCCCCGGACGCCGAGGGCGTCCGGCGCTCGGTCGCCGACTACACGTACGGATACGGCGCGGCGCTCGCGGACGGCGTCGTTCGTCCGGTCATCTTCATGTCGTACGCGGGTCAGATGCGTTGGCGGACGAAGGCTGGCGACGAGGTCGCTGCCAGCCTCGGCGAGCCGATGACGCAGGACGCGATTGCGCAGGCTTGGCGAACCGCGCTCGACCCTGCGGGCAACTGGATGCCTGCGGTGCTGCGCGCGGCCGACCGTCGGCTGGACGAGGTACGCCGGGCCGTGCCCGACGCCGGCGGTCTGGTCATCGCGACGGACCACAACGCGGCACGTGCGTACGCGAAGATGCTGCGAGAGCTCACCGGCAAGTCGCCGACAGTCGTACTTTCTGACGATCCAAAAGCCTCGACGCGCATCGGGAAGTTCAGCGAGTCCGAGGACAAGTGGATGGTCGCGGTCCGCATGGTCTCCGAGGGCGTGGACGTTCCGCGCCTGGCGGTCGGCGTTTACGCGACTTCGATTTCGACGCCACTGTTCTTCGCGCAGGCTGTCGGCCGCTTCGTGCGGGCTCGGCGACGCGGCGAGACCGCGTCCGTATTCCTGCCCTCGGTGCCGATGCTCGTGCAGTTCGCAAACGAGCTGGAACTCGAACGTGACCACGTGCTCGACCGCAAGAAGCGCGGCGAGGACGACCTGTGGAGCGAGGAAGAGGACCTGCTCGCCGACGCCAACGCCACGAAGGACGAGCCTGCGTTCGAGGAGTTCACCTTCCAGGCGCTGGAGTCCGAGGCGAACTTCGACCGGGTCCTGTTCGACGGCGGCGAGTACGGTATCGCCGCGCAGGTCGGCAGCGCCGAAGAGGCAGACTTCCTCGGCATCCCCGGACTGCTCGAGCCCGAGCACGTGCGGATGTTGCTGCAAAAGCGCCAGGCGCGGCAGCTCTCCCGGCAACGCGGCCACGGCGATGGGGACGCTGGAGCCGCCGTCCCGGCCGAGGAGCGGCCGGTGGTCAGCCACCAGCAGATGCTGGAGCTGCGGCGCGAGCTCAACAACCTGGTCGGCGCGTGGCATCACCAGACCGGCCTACCGCACGGCGTCATCCATGCCGATCTGCGGCGTAGCTGCGGCGGACCGCCTACCGCGCAGGCCTCGGCGGCGCAATTACGCAGCCGAATCGACACGGTCCGCAAGTGGGCTGCCAGTCGCGCGTCATGACAGAGTCCTAGACTCTCGCTGTGACGACGACCACCCACCACCCGGAGACCTCGCAGACTCTCGACCGCGGCCTGCGCGCGCTGGAAGAGCTGGCCGAGGCGCCTGCTGGGCTGACCGTCACGGAGTTGGCCGACCGGCTCGGGGTCAATCGCACCATCGTCTACCGGCTGCTGGCCACGCTCGAACTGCACGGCCTGGCCCGGCGGGACGCGGCCGGACGTGCGCGGCTCGGCATCGGCGTGCTGGCGCTGGCGCGCCGCGTGCAGCCGCTGCTGCGCGACGCCGCGGCAATCCCATTGCGGCGGCTGGCTGAGGAAGTCGGCGCGACGGCGCACCTGACGGTCGTAGACGGCACCGAGGCGCTGGCGGTCGCGGTGGTGGAGCCGACGTGGACCGATTATCACGTCGCGTACCGGGTCGGTTCGCGGCACGCGCTGGACCGCGGAGCGGCGGGACGCGCGATCGTGGCGTACCGCGACTCGGGCACGACGACGTACGTCGTTACGCATGGCGAGTTGCAGTCGGGGGCGTACGGGATCGCGGCGCCGCTGGTGGACGTGCCGGGGATCGAGGCGTCAGTCGGCGTGATCTCGTTCGGCGAGCTCGACCCGGCTCGAACCGGACCCCGAATCGTGCGTGCTGCCGCCGAGGTCGCCAAGGCTCTGCGCTGACTCGGGCACTGATTGCGGCGCTGACTCGACGTCAGAGTCGGAGCGTGCGGCGGGAACAGCGCACGCAGGGGTGGAGCCGGGCAACCGGTAGCGGTTCGCGGAGATGATCCGGTAGACGACCTCGGCGAGCCAGGAGATCGGCGGGATCAGCATCAGCGCGCCGATCGGTCGCCACGGCCAGCGCGATCGCAGCAGGACGTGCGCGACTGCTGCGGCACCGGAGCGGATCGGCTCGGCCTCGGAGGCCGGCAGCCATTGGACCGACTTCGTGACCTGCGAGTGCGTCAGGCCGTGCGCGGCGAGATCGAGTCGCTGCCAGGGCACGATACGAATCGCCGGACGGCACCATCGCCGCAGGAAGTTGACGGACGCGGTACAGAATCCGCAATCCCCATCGAATACGAGCGTTGGCTGAACTAGCGTCGCCATGTTTTCAGCGTAAGCCGGTCCCTGAAGTCGGCGCACGGCGGCCGCCCAGAAGCGGTCCGGTAGGAAGATCGCATCACCGACGAGCATGATCGCGGAGAAGAACGGCAGGCCGAGCAGCACGGCGATCGACGCGTGCATCCCCACGAGCACCGCGAGCGCCGGGTACTTCAGCCGCGGCGCCCACACGATGAACGGAAATCCAGCTTGTACGAATACCGTCACATAGCCGGCTATTGCAATGAAGATCGCATGACCGGCAAGCCAGGTGGAGAGTCCCGGCCAGGGATGGAACCAGTCGAGCTGCAGCACGTACGCCAGCGCAGAGCCGTCCTGCCACATCGAGCCCTGGACCTTGAGCAGACCGGCCGTGCCGTAGATGACGCAGATTTGCACGGCGACGACGAGTACCGCGCCGTTGTGCGCCACGGTCAGCATGCGTCGCCAGGCTTCGGCCAGCTCGGCGCGCCAGGTCGGTGATGTCGGTATCGGTTCCAGTTCTGGTTCCGGTTCCGGTTCCGGTTCCGACTCGATTTCAGCTTGTGGCAGCTTCTGCGGTTTCGCGGCGCGACGCCGAGCGTCGAGCGACCAGTACGTGCCGCACGCCGTGAACGCGAGGTAGACCGACATCAGCATGAGCACGTTGTCGCCGCCGTCGGTCAGCATCGGCGAGCGGTTCTCCAACGCGACCACGACGCCCGCGAACAGGATCGAGGCGATGCGCGTGTGCCAGCCGAGCGCGAACGCGATACCGACTGCGATCGCGACGATGTAGCAGAGGTTGAACTCAGTCGGCGTCAGACCAGCCACCGCGGTGAGCCACGAACGCAACAGTCCGGGCCAGTGCGACTGCGTCGCGTACTGGCGATCCAGCGTCGGGCTGAATGGGGCGCCCGGACCCCACATCACACCGCGCTCGTCCCACTCGCGCAGCAGGAACAGCACCCACAGCGTGCCATAGCCAATACGCAGGACGGCCAAGCCGCGTGCCGCGATCAGCCTGGTCGTCAGCGTGCCGTAGCGATCGGCGCACCACCACAGTGCGCGCATGGGCAGGTTGGGCCCGGCGTTCGCGCGCTCGACGACCCGGCTCACGTGGTCACCGTCCACCAGTCGAGCGTCCGCGTCGACGGAGCGAGCTGATCAGGCGTGCGGCCCGGCCCGGGGATCAGCGTGGTAATGGCCCGGATTTGCACCGAGCTGATGGTTTTTCCGCCTACCTGGCCGCGTAGCCGGTCGATCACGATGTTGAGCAGGTACTGCTGCATCACGTCGGCGGTGCCGCCGGTGGGATCGCCGTTCTCGGCGTGCGTACCGACCCAGTCGAACCAGGCGTTGCGTAGACCGTTCTCGGCGATGTGTCCCGGGGCTGGATCGCCGAGCACGGCTGCCCGGTCCTGCGCGCTCATATCGATCCAGCCGGTGACCCAACCGTCCGGCGCCAAGCTGGCGCGTGCCTGGACGGTGACGTTCTCCGAGATCGGGTTGGGTGCGAAAAGCTGCCAGTTCTGGTTGAACAGCGGATTCATCCACCACTGGATCTGCTTCGAG
>CAVQPP010000118.1:0-8645 GCA_963714445.1 uncultured Actinomycetota bacterium | reverse complement strand
AATGTATCGCTTGGCAAGGAACGCTTCTTCTGGTCGTTCTTGGCGGCAGTCGGGATTTTCGTGACCGGCGGCTGCTTCTCGCTCTATCAGGGCGTGCAGGCGTGGCAGTCGTCGCGGCAGGAATCGGGCGGCGAACTGGCCGTTGCGGCGGGAGTGTTGGTCGTCGCGCTGCTGGCTGAAGGCGCGTCGCTGGCCAAGGCGGTGTCGCAGGCGCAGGAGCGTAGCGGGAGTGAGCACAGGCTCTCGAGGCGCGACCTGATGGTCGAACCGGCGTTGCGCACGGTGATCGCCGAGGACGGCGCCGCGGTCGTCGGCGTGTTCCTAGCGCTCGCCGGCATTGGGATGCACGCGCTGACCGGCGAGTTGCGGTGGGAAGCGGGCGCGTCGTTTGCGATCGGCATTCTGCTGTTGGTCGTCGCGGTCCGGCTGGGCATGCAAGCGCAGCGGGAACTGATCGGTCAGTCCGTCGATCCGCAGTTGCAGGAACGGCTGGCCGTGTTCCTCGCGCAGCAGCCGGAGATCGACACAGTGACCGAAGTCCTGACGATGCGTCTGGGACCGGACAGCACGCTGCTCGCCGCGCGCGTCGATCTGCAGCCGGGCATGGACAGCGAGACCGTTGAAGACGTCTGCGTTCGCATCAAGCATGCGTTGCAAGAGCGGTGGCCGAGCTTCGATCACGTATTCCTGGACATCACCGATGTGGATTCGGATCGGGCAGATTCGGAGCGTCTGCGTGAGGAGCGGGCGAATGAGGAGCGTGCACGCTGATCCACTCGTCGATCTCGGCCCAGATCGCCTCCAGCCAGCTCAATCGTTCCTGCTGACCTCGCGGCACGCGCTCGGCCGGGACGACACGCCACGCGACCTCGACCGGACGCGTCAGCGGGATGCCTTGCCAGACCTGACGCACCGTCTGCATGTGATCCAGGCCGGTGTGGGCGATGAACACCAGATCGGCGTGCGGCGCGGCATCGATTGCCGTGAATACGCCGGCCGGGCGGGGCGGGAGGACGTTGCATAGGTGCCGTGCACGTGCGCTCGCTCGCGCCAGGCCCCTGCGGCGCAGGCTGGCGATCGCGCGTTGGCGGCGGCGTGGGGTGAAGTTGCCGCCTTCGGGGAACAGCAGCAGCGCGTCCATCGAACCCATCGTCGCCGCAGTCTGCCGGATCTCCTCTGTCGTCGTCTCGCCGACCGCGGACTCGTGGCCGACGAAGCAGTGCGGTAGGCGGGCGAGCACGACGTCGATGAACGGATCGAATCGCAGATCCAGCTTGAGCACGATCCGGGGTCTGCGGTGCGCGAGAGTGAGCAGGGCGTGCACGAGCAGGAAGGAATCGCCGGGGCCGCCGTGCCGGCTCAGTACCAGCAGCGGACGGCCGGGCGTCGGCGGCAGTACCGCCGTGTCGTCGCTGCCGGGTGCCAGCTTCGTCGGCGGATTTACGCGTAGGACGAATAACGCGCAGCCGACTGCGTAAAGCTCGCGCAGCAGTGCGGCGAGCAGGCGGTAATGCGACTGGACAATGCGTGGCGAGTTGAGCCGCCGGCCAAAGCCGGAGCGGATCCAAAGCCACACGGCGGCGACGAGTCCGACCGTCTCGGTCGCGAGGTACACGAGCGTGAACAGCGCGATTCGCGCGACCCGGCTTCGTCCGCCCGGACGCAGCCCGAGCAGGCCGCTGAGCACGACGGCGACCGGGGTCAGCGCCGCCACGACCGCGAAGAGAAGCAGCATCGCGGGGATCGTGACGAACCGGCGCAGCGCGGTGTACCGCAGCAGTAGGCGTTTCACACGCGGATCCGCTCCAGGTACGCACACGATGCCGCGTACGCCCGGTCGATCCGATCGCGCGTCTGGTTGAACGTCCGGTACCTCACGTACTGCGCCCAACTAGTCGAGCGATCCACGTCCGCGCCGGTCGGCAGCAGATGCACGCTTATACCCGGCGGGAGGTCAGCCATGTCCCTGGCGAAGCGGTGCCGCCGCGCGATCTCGAACGCGACCGCGGCCACCTCCCACGCGCGGCGCGGTGGCCGCAGCGGCTGCTCGAGCCGCCCGACGTGCAGTACGTAGATTGTGCGGGCACCGAGAGCCACCGCGTGGCCGACCGGGACGCTGTTGACCAGGCCGCCGTCGAGGAAGTGCTCACCGTTCACGATCGCCGGCGGCAGCAGGCCGGGCACCGCGCACGAGGCGAGCACCGCCTCCACGACCGGTCCCTTGGTGAACCAATGCTCGGCCGCGCGCTCGATCGACGCGGCGACGCACTGGAACGGCACGGCCAGTTCCTCTATCAGCGCCACCGGCAGGTCCGCCTCGAGCATCCGGCGCAGCGCCGCGTCAGAAGTGCATGTGGGTGCGCGTGCGCGCCACCGTGCCCAGTTGGCTGAAGAAGTTGGCCTCGAAGATCCCGCCGCCGCTCAGCCCGGTCCACAGCTCCTCGAGCCGGGCGACCGCATCGGCCGTCGGCGCGGCGGCCAGCACCGAGCCGTTGATCGCGCCGACCGACGTGCCGAGCACCAGGTCCGGCTTGATGCCGGCCTCGATCAGCGCGCGCAGCATGCCGACCTCGTAGGCGCCGAGGTGGCCGCCGCCGCCGAGGACGAACGCCGTTTCGAACGAGCCTGGTGCCGAACCGGGACGCGTTGAAGTTGGTGGAGCCATATTTTGAGTATGCCCGGCGATTCGCGGCATTCCCGGCAGATGAATCTTGAAATGAGGTCAACGGTGACCCTCCTGGACCCCGAAATCTGGACGTCAAGACTCTTCAGCGGCGGCTGGACCGAGCCCTCCGGCGGTGACGCGTCCGTAGTCGAACCGGCCACCGGCGCGCAGCTCGGCCGGATTGGCGTCGCGAACGCCGAGGACGTCGACGCGGCGGCGTTCGCGGCGGGGCGGCGCAGCGCGAGTGGGCCGAGTTGCCGTACACCGAGCGCGCTGCGGTGCTGCGTCGCGCCGGGATGGCTTGGGAGCAACACGCCGGCGAAGTGATGGCCTGGCTGGTGCGTGAGGCGGGATCCATCCCGCCGAAGGCAGAGTTCGAAGTCGCTACGGCGGCGCAGGAGTGCTACGAGGCCGCAGCGCAGGCGTCGCAACCGTACGGCGAGGTCGTACGCACCGCGCGGCCGCGCCTGAGCCTGGCCCGCGGCGCTTGCCGGCAGGAGTGGTCGGGGTCATCGCACCCTTCAACTTCCCGCTCATCCTCGCCATCCGCTCGGTCGCGCCCGCCCTCGCGCTGGGCAACGCCGTGCTGCTCAAGCCGGACCTGCGCACCGCAGTCTGCGGCGGACTCTCGATCGCGCGGATCTTCGAGGAGGCCGGCCTGCCCGACGGCGTCCTGCACGTGCTGCCCGGCGGCGCTGACGTGGGGGAGAGGCTGGTGACCGACCACCACGTGCGCGTCATCAGCTTCACCGGCTCGACCGCCGTGGGCCGCCGCGTCGGCGAACTGGCCGCGCGTCATCTCAAGCGTGCGCACCTTGAGCTCGGCGGAAACTCCGCCGTCATCGTGCTCGAAGGCGCGGATCTGGAGCGCGCGGCGAGCGCCGGGGCCTTCGGCTCGTTCAACCACCAGGGCCAGATCTGCATGACGACCGGCCGCCACCTGGTACATCAGAGCCTTGCTGATCAGTACATTGACCTACTCGCGCGCAAGGCCGACCAACTGCCGGTCGGCAACCCGGCCGCCGAGCAGGTCGCGATCGGCCCGATCATCGACGAACGCCAGCGCGACAAGATCCACGGGATCGTCACGTCCAGCGTCGAGGCAGGCGCCCGGTTGGCGGCGGGAGGGACGTACGAAGGGCTCTTCTACCGGCCGACCGTGCTCGCCGAGGTCACCGCGTCGTCACCCGCGTTCCAGCAGGAGATCTTCGGCCCGGTCGCGCCGGTCGCCGCGTTCTCCACGCTCGAGGAGGCGGTGGACTTGGCCCGCAGCACCGACTACGGGCTCTCGCTCGGGATCCTCGGTGGCGACTTGGACGCGGCGCTCGCGCTGGCTGATCGGATCCCGAGCGGGCTCGTGCATATCAATGATCAGACTGTCGATGACGAGGCCACTGCCCCCTTCGGCGGCGTCGGCGTTTCCGGCACCGGCGTGCGCTTCGGCGGGGCGGCGGCCAACATCGAGGCCTTCACCGAGACTCAGTGGCTCACGTTGCAGGGCTCGATCGCGCCGTATCCGTTCTGACTGTCACGTTCCGCGGATCAGCAGCATTCGATCATCCAGAAGAACGAGATGGAGGCGGACGTCCCAGTGGCGTCGGTGACGTTGACGGTCACCGTCGTGTTGACCTTGCTGAGGATCTCGCCGCCGATCAGACCGCTCGAGGAGTTGATCGACACACCCACCGGCAGCCCGGACGCCGACCACGTGTACGGCTGAGCGCCGCCGGATGCGGTCTCCTGGATGCTGGGCCGGTCGAACTGGAAGTCGCTCTGCTCGCCCGGGTTGAGCACCGACGACATCACGCAGCCGTTCGCGGCGTTACTCCACAGCGGCTGCATGGCGAAGCTGTTGCCGTGCAGGTTGAGGTTGCCCAGGCCGCTCCACGCGCACTTGTCGCCGATCTCGTTGCCGCCCGAGTCGAGCCAGGCGTTGACCAGCGGGTCGGTGATGCTCTCGGCGAGTTCGTGGCCTTCGACGATGCTCACGCCGTCGAGCCGGCCGTTGCCGCCGTTGACCTTGCCCATGCCGCAGTTGCCGCCGGCGTCGGTCAGGTAGGGCAGGTCGGTGTAGGTGACGTTGGGCAGCGAGGCGATCGGGCCGTGGTAGGCGCAGTACTGCGAGCCGAAGCCGGCCGTGGAGTGCCCGGTCGGGGTGGCCACGACGATCTCGACGTTCACCGAGGTGCCGGTGCCGAAGTGGTTGGCGGCGGTGGCCGCCTCGGCCTGGATCTGGGCGTCGGTCGGCGTGGTCGGGATCGCGGCCGGGTCGGACCAGGTGCCGGCGAGCAGCCCGCCCGGCGAACCGGCGCCGTACTGGTTGACGGTGCCGAGCCAGAAGGTGCCGCCGACCGAGGACAGGAAACGGTTCAAGTAGGCCTGCTCGCCGCTGGGGTCCGAAGCCCAGCCCCAGTAGTCGACGAAGACGCGCGGCGCGGTCTGCACCGGGCCGCCGTGGTTGATCAGCGCGCCGGTGATGACGGCCGGCGCGGCGTGGGACAGGCTCGTGAGCGGACGCGCGGCGTGCGCTGATGTTGATGACACGGCGGCCGATGACGACGTTGACGAGGACGCCGAAGCTGACCCTGAAATCGATGCTGCGGCAGGTGCGACGAAGCCCACGGCGACGGCCAGGGCCAGCGCGCCGAACGCGCCGATCCGATTCGCTCTCTTACTCGATCGTGGGATGGGCGATGCTCCAGACATTGCGAAATGTCCCCTCGAGATGGAGCTGAAAAGACAGGGCGAGCGCCCTGTCTGATGAATCAGACTACAGATTCACTGATCGCGCGCAACGGCGGCGAACGTTTGCTCACCGTTCACCCCTGCTCCGCCCTCGCGCGCCGCCGTGAATGGTCTGATCCGAGGCGGGCCATCGCGACTGCATGAGTGGTCATTCATGGGAGGGGACAGGCGTATGTACGACCGTTCAAGTAATCAGCCGACCCGCGGAAGGCGTCCCCGGGGCAGGCGAACAGCTCTCGGACTCGCCGCATCGTTCGCGCTGAGCGCGTGCGTCGTGGCCGTTTCGGGCACCGGCGCGGCGCAGGCGGCCGGGGACGACCACGCGTCCGGCGACCGGATGCCGGTCATTCCGGGCGGCCTGCTGCTGAGCCGCGCGCACTACGTCGGGTACTCCGGCATGCTCACGCCTGGCGTCACCGTGCTGCCGACCGGCGCGCTCGCGATCGCCGACGGCAGCTTCGCGCACGTCTGGGACAACGTCTCGGTCGACGGGAACTTCGGCGTCACCGCGCCGATCTACCTCGACCAGCTGACCGGCCATGGCACGCTGCTCGGCTCGATCAAGGTGCCCGATCGCGCGCACGGTGCCGACAGCCACGGCCGCGACCTGCTCACCACCAGCTTCTCCTCGAAGTCCGAGCTGTCGCTGAACCTGTCGGCCGACGGCTCGGCGGTCACGTTCATGGGCTACGTTGCGCCCCCGAATACGCTTGACGCCTCGAACGGCAACACGCCCGGCGTCATCGACCCGACGAACCCGGACACCGCGACCGCCTACCGCGCGATCGGCCGGCTCGACGCCGACGGCAAGTTCCGGTTCACCGAGACCAACGCGTACAGCGGCGACAACGGCCGCGCCGCGATCTTCGACGAGGGCACTGGCCTCTACTACGCGGCCGGCAACTCCAACAACGGCACTGGAACGGCCACACCCGGGGTGATCTTCGGGACCGGCGCGCAGCTGGTCACGCCTTCGCCCGTGCCCGAGCACGCGCAGACGCCCGGCGACCCGACCCCGGTCGGCGGCTTCAGCGTCACGCAGCTGCCGGCGAACACGAAGGCTGACAAGCTCGGTAAGGACACGAACTTCGCCGCGGTCGCCATCCACGACAACGTGCTGTATTACGTGAAGGGCAGCGGCAGCAACGGCATCGACACCGTCTACTTCGTGGACACCACCGGCGCGGCCTGCCCGCAGGGTGTCGGCGTTCCCGCACCCGGCGCGCCGCTACCGACGACCGCCGACGCGTACAACGCGGTGACCGGCCAGCCGGCCAACAACATGTGCGTCCTGGCCGGTTTCCCGACCGCGCTGGCGAAGTCGATTAAGACCCCTGACACCGGCGCTCCGGCCAACACCGCGGACTTCGGCGCGATGTGGTTCGCCAACTCGACCACGCTATACGTTGGCGATTCCGGCAACGGCTCGGACGCCTTCAGCAACGGTGTCTACACGGACGCCGCCGCCGAGAACCTGGCCGGCATTCAGAAGTGGTCGCTCGTCAACGGCGTGTGGACCTACGACTACACGCTCAACGCAGGCCTCGGCCTCGGCGTGCCGTACACGGTCCCCGGCCTGCCCACCGGCACCAACGCGATCACCGGCCGACCCTGGACTCCGGCCGTGGACGGCATCCGCAACTTCACCGGCAAGGTCAACCGCGACGGCACCGTGACGCTTTACGGCGTCACCACGACGATCGGCGGCGTGTCGGACTACGGTGCCAACCCGAACAAGCTGGTCACCATCACCGACAACGCGGCGGCCACCACGCTGCCGACCGGTGAGCAATTCAGCACCCTGCGCACCGCGTCCGCTGGCGACGTGTACCGCGGCGTGTCCTTCGCCCCGCGCGAGCACCGCTGGTAGACGTACTAACCGGTAGCCGTACGTAATCGCACGTCCGAGGCCCCTCCCGCGACACCGAGCGGGAGGGGCCTCGTGCGTTCACTGGTCGCCCCGACAGGTCAACCAAGTCGATCAAATCTTCCCAATTCATATCTTGTGGCCGCGTGAAGCTTTCCGGCCGGAATTCCTCGATCGGATCGACGAGATCGTGGTCTTCCGGCGGCTTTCCGCCGAGCAGTTGCGCCAGATCACTGATTTGCCGCTGGAGGGACGCGGTATCTGTGCGCACAGGTGTTTGAAGCTGAAAACCACTGATATACGCACTATGGACAGTCGCGCCCTTGGGCCCTACCGTGTGGCTTGCCGAGCCGATGGTGTCAGCGGTCGAAGATCCGCGTGAGTCGGTTCCGCGAGCGCTCGGGCTGTGCGCTCTTGGGAGGGGAAATGCTTCGCTTCGCGGGCCGATTCCGCATGCCGTTTTTCGGGGTGGTCGTCGCGGCGCTGATCGCCGGGACCGGACTGAGCACTCCACAACGAGCCGCGGCGGCCGTGCCGCAGTCGGTTTCACAGCTGGTGCAGCAGCCGCTGTCACAACAGGCTGCCCAGTCCGTGCCGCAGTCGGCACCACAGCTGGCGCCGCAGTCGATCGGCGATCCCGTCACCGGCGCGGCGTCACGGCAGCCGGTGTGTACGGACACGTCGATGGTCGCGAACACGGTGACCCTCGCCGCGGCGGGCCGCACGACGCTGGTCGCGCACGACGGCGCGAGCGTGTCCGTCGGCGCGACCGCGGTAGCGAGCGCGCTTCCGGTCACGATCACGGCGACCTCGCTGTGCGACGACCAGCTGCCGCCGCTCGACCAGGGCATGACGAACGTGACGAAGGGCCCGAGGCGCGGCTATCGGTTCCTGCCGCACATGACCTTCGCCTCGTCGATGGCGATCAAGCTGCCGTATGACCCGAGCCTGATTCCCGCCGGGCTCGGCGACCAGGACGTCGCGACGTACTACTACGACGTCGACCAGAAGCATTGGGTGCAGCTGGACGGCACGTCCGTGGATCCGGCCACCAGCACGGTGACCAGCAGCACCAACCACTTCACCGACTTCGTCAACGCCACGATCACCGTCCCCGACCACCCCGGGACGCTGAGCTACGACCCGACCTCCATCAAGAACATCAAGGCCGCCGACCCCGGCACCGCGGTCAACCTGATCGACCCGCCGACGGCAGGCAGCGACGGCGCCGCGCACCTGAGCTACCCGATCACCCTGCCCGGCGGCCGGCACGGCCAGATGCCGAGCCTCGGCCTGTCCTACGACTCCAGCGCGCCGGACGGCGGCGCGTCGGCGGCCGACGGCTGGCTCGGCCTCGGCTGGGACCTG
>CAVQPP010000117.1:0-8906 GCA_963714445.1 uncultured Actinomycetota bacterium | reverse complement strand
ACGCCTGGCGTCGTGCGGATGGCGACGCCGCCGACAGTGCCGCGTGCGGTCTGTAGGCGCGCCACCGGCAGCGGTACGCACTCCAAGTCGCGCACGTTAAGCGCGCTCGACGTCAATGCCGCGATGACGGCGCGCTTAAGCGCACGAGCGGCACGGGAACCGTCACGCGCGGTGGTAACCGTCGCACCCTTCTTAAGGGTCGTCGCGTACGCGCTGGCGAGCCGGACAGCGAGCTCCGGGGTGATCTCCACGTTGACCACGCCGCTGACGCCGCGCGGGCCGAACAGGGAGCGCTGGCTGCGCTGCTCCCAAATGACGTCGGTGTTGACGACAGCGCCGGCCTCGACCGTCTTGAACGGGTAGACGCGCACGCCGTCGAGCAGGATCGACTCCTCCTCGACCAGGCACTCGTCGCCGACGACCACGCCCTCCTCGATCCGGGCGGCGCGCATCACGTCGGTGTTCTTGCCGATGACGCAGCCGCGCAGGTTCGCCTGCGGGCCGATGTAGACGTTGCCGTGGATGACCGCGCGGTGCAGGAACGCGCCGGCCTTCACGACCACGTTGGAGCCGATGACCGTGTGCTCGCGGATCTCGACGCCGGCTTCGATCTTCGAGTAGTCGCCGATGTAGCAGGGGCCCTTGAGGACGGCCGCCGGGTCGATCTCGGCGCCCTCGGCGACCCATACGCCCGGGGCGGTCTCGAAGCCGTCGATGTCGACCTCGACCTTCCCGGTCAGCACGTCCGCCTGCGCCTTGATGTACGACTCGTGCGTACCTACGTCCTCCCAGTAGCCCTCGGCGACGTAACCGTAGACCGGCTTGCCCTCAGCCAGCAGCTGTGGGAACACGTCGCCGGACCAGTCCACCTGCTCGCCCGGCTTTACGTAGCTGAGGACCTCGGGCTCCATCACGTAAATGCCGGTGTTCACCGTGTCCGAGAACACCTGGCCCCAAGTGGGCTTCTCCAGGAAACGCTCGACCCGGCCGTCGTCGGCGGTGATGGTGATCCCGAATTCCAGCGGGTCGGGAACCCGGGTCAGGCAAACGGTGACCAGCGCCTTCTTCTTGCGGTGGTAGTCAATCAGGGCGCTGAGATCGATGTCGGTGAGCGCGTCGCCCGAGATGACCAGGAAACTCTCGCCGGCCAGCTGGGCCTCGGCGTTCTTCACCGAGCCCGCGGTGCCCAGCGGGGTGTCCTCGTTCGCGTAGTAAAGGTTCATGCCGAGTTCTTCGCCGTCGCCGAAGTAATTGCGCACCAGCGAGGCGAGGAACTGGACGGTGACCACCGTGTCGGTGAGGCCGTGCCGCTTGAGCAGGCGCAGCACGTGCTCCATGATCGGGCGGTTCACGACGGGGAGCAGAGGTTTCGGCATCGAGGACGTCATCGGTCGCAGCCGGGTCCCCTCACCCCCGGCCATCACGACTGCTTTCATGGTCGGTGCAGACCCCATTCCCGGTATCAAGGCGTGCTCAAGCACGCGCGCAGCCCCCGTCGCCCCCATCCCTTCCCCGTTCGATCTCGGTTAATCAGGGGAGATATGTAGCCAAAGTCACGCGGACTCGGCGCGCCTGCCGATGACTTGCCGTACCTGGATCACGTACAGCGCGGCGGCCAGGTAATACAGCGCGGTGCCCCAGATCGCGAAAGCCCAGCCGACGTCGCCGGCGATGTCGTGCAGCGTGCCGGTCCCGTCGCCGAGCAGCAGCAGCGGGAACGCGTAAAGCAGGTTGAACGTCGCCGCCTTGCCGAGGAAATGCACCGGCGGCGGGGGGTAGCCGTGCCGCTTGAGGATCGCCAGCGGAACGGACATGAGCAAGTCCCGGCCGACCAGCAGCGCGACCAGCCACCACGGAATGATCTGACGCGACGCCAAACCGACGAGCGTGGCCAGGATGTAGAGCCGGTCGGCCGCCGGATCGAGCAGCTGGCCGATCCGGCTGACCTGATTGAACGCGCGGGCGATCTTGCCGTCGAGATAGTCGGTGGCGCCGCTGATCACCAGCAGCAGAATCGCCCAGCCGTCGTAGTGCGGGCCGTGGAAGACCGGCTGCAGGATCAGCCAGAGGAACAGCGGCACGCCGAGCAGACGCAGCACGCTGAGCGCGTTGGGAATGGTCCAGACCTGGTCGCCCGGCGTCGGCTCCGTCATGTCGGCAAGTCTAGAGGTTGTCGGCCTACGGGCAGCGCTGGCATGACCGGTCCCCGCGCAGCGTGCGCCAACACCAAGGACGGGCAAAGCTTGTGCCAAAGCCCGAGCAATGGGGTTCCGAGCGAAGTGGCCGGGCCGTAGCGTTATAAACGAACCGACCGGCAGATGACACGTCCATCGGCGGTCGCTAGCACAGAGCACAGCCGTCCGCGCGTCCACGCTTCTCCCCCCTTGGCGTGGCCCGCGGGCGGCTGTTGTCGTTCCGGACGGGCCGTCCGAATGTGGAAGAGTATTCGCTCATGAACGCAGCGAATATGACGGCCGGGGCGCGCGGGGCCGAGACGGGGGACGCCCCCGAGACGGACACCACCGGCACGCGGGTAGCCCCGTCGGGGCGGCAATTCGTGCTCAGCGGCGGCGGATATCACGCCGTAGTCACCGAAGTCGGGGCCGGGCTGCGTGAACTGACCCACGACGGTCCCCACGGCAACAAGCCACTCATTTTGTCGTATGGAGTGCACGAGCCCGCGCACAGCGGAGCCGGCCAGTTGCTCGCGCCGTGGCCGAACCGGGTCGCCGAGGGCCGCTACCGCTTCGACGGCGAGGAGCGGCAGCTCGACCTCAGCGAACCGACCCGCCGAAACGCCATCCATGGGTTGGTTCGCTGGTCGCCATGGCACGTCGAAGAGCACGACGCGAATCGCGTGGTATTGACGCACCGGCTTTTCCCTCACCCCGGTTATCCACACACACTCGACTTGATCGCCGTCTACTCCTTAGACGAAGCAGGGCTCGAAGTCGAGGTGACCGCACGGAATATCGGCGCTTCCGTCGCGCCGTACGCGTACGCGGCGCATCCGTATCTGATTCCAGGTGTGGATACCGAGCCCGGTGCGATCGACCAGTGGACTTTGCATTTGCCGACGTCGCGCCGTGTGGAAAGCGATGACCGGATGAACCCGGTGGGCCTCGCGGACGTTGACGCAACGGGGTACGACTTCCGCGCGCCAAAGCAGCTTGGCGACGCGGTGATGGACACCGCGTTCGGCGGACTTCAACGGGAACTCGACGGGCTCGGCAGGGTACGTATGAGCGAGCCCGGAGGCGGATGCGTCACCCTGTGGATGGATCGCGGGCTCGACTGGATCCAGGTGTTCACCGCAGATCCGCTGGCAGGAGCGTGGCAACGGGCCGCGGTGGCGGTCGAGCCGATGAGCGCTCCGCCGGATGCATTCAACAGCGGGACCGACCTGATCCGTCTGGAACCTGGTGTGGCGGTTGGCCACCGGTGGGGAATTCACGCGGGTTGAGGTGCATCCGCATGTGCGCCTCGGGCCCGAACTGACGAGGCGTCAGGGTAACAACTCGCAGGCTGTCTCGTCCAGTGCCTTGATCTCATGCTCGCTGATATCAGTGTTTTTTCTGACTATGGTTCCTGGCTGCTCCATTCGGGTTTATCATGGCCTGGAGAGTGAGCGATGGCGCCGCCCTCTGCTCGGCCCCGCACCGCACAGTGGGGGCGAAAGAGCAGGTAGGGCGCATGGTGCGACGGCCTCCCAGCGCCGTCAAAGCTCTGCGACGGCGCTGTCCGGAGTAGCGCATCAGGATGCGAAGGGGTCAGTAATGAGTACAGCGACGAAGAAAACAGCCCTGTTACCGGCCTCGGGCGGCCGGTCGGCGCGGCGCGCCAGGGCGGTTGCCGAGGCCGAGCAGGTGCGGGCTGCGGAGGCTTCCTACCGCCCGGCGAATGGGTATCTGTCCTGGCTGTTGACGCGTGCGAACCGGGAGCTGGGCCGGCAGATCGACCGCGTGCTCGACGAGGTGGACCTGACGGAGGCGCAGTACGGCGTACTGCAGGCGCTCATCCACCTCAAGAGCGCTTCTTCCGCGACGCTCGCCCGCTCGGTGCAGGTCACCCCGCAGGCGATGGTCGGTCTGGTCGCGGCGCTGGAGCGCAAGGGATACATCGCGCGCACTTCGCACCCGGGCGCGGGGCGGGTCATCACCACCACGGTGACGCCGCTCGGTCAGGAGGCCTTCGACACCGCGAAGCGCCGGATCCGCAGCCTGGAACGCAATGTGCGCAAGACGCTGACCGACGAGGAGTACGACATCATCGTCGAGAAGCTCGAGCGGCTCAGCACGGTCATCGCCGAAGTCTGATCCGCGCCCGGCCCGCGTTCCCCGGGTGGGCCGGAAACGTTGACGCGAAGAAGACGAGCACAGCACCGTCGAACACGGTGTAGATCAACGAGATGTGGCTCAACAGGGCAACACGATGTAGCGCAACACAGCACCGAGCAACAAGGTGAAGATCGAAACGGCGCAGTCGAATACCCGCGTCGGCTGACAACGCGCCGTCTAGCACGCGCTAGGACCGCGCCGCGTATCGCCCGTCCCTCAGTCGTGGTGATGCGCGGCGCGGTTTACTGTTTTTTGACTCTTCCTTCGGCGGGACCCGCCACCGGTTTACCTGCGGTTCACCTGCGATCGCGATTTTTCGGCACTGATCCGTCGAAAGCCCCTCTCGCCAGACGCGGTTCAGGCGATGATGATGGGAAGTCCCGCGGTGCCAGGCGGCCCGTGGCGCACGTCGGTTGGATCGACGACGCCATGGGAACACTGACACCGCGTGGCTGTTCCCGGTTCGGGCGGAGGTAGGCGCACAGGTGGACCCCGTGGCTGGCGGTGTGGGGCTCGGCGTACACCGTGGCGCGCTCGCGGCCCGTTCGCCGGAGGCGGTCTTCTCGGCCGAGCGGATCGCGACCCTCAGCGCGGCGATCGCCCGCTGCGGCGACCAGGCGGTATCGATGGAGGGCGCGGCCCGGCAGGCCGTCGCGGCGATCCGCACCGCCTTCCCGACGCCGGACGGCGATTCGGCCGTCGTCCTGGTGCGCATGTTCCAGACCACGATGTGGGAGCACCTGACCCCGCAGCTGCGCTCGTTCGCGATGGCCCGGATGACGCCGGGCGCCAGCGCACACGGCACCCGTTGCCTGGCGATGCTGGCCACCCTCGGCGACCGGCCCACGTGGTGCGACCGGCACGCCTCACGCGACCACCAGGCGCTGCCTCTGATCGGCACGGACGTAGTGCGCCGCGTGCCCCTCGCGCTGACCGTCCTAGACCACCTGGTCGGCGCGGAAGCGCAACGCACCGCGGCGCAAGACGGCACCGTGCAACACGACGAGCACGGCCGTCCGGCGCGCGTCGCCGTGCACTTGGTCTCCGACGCAGCCGGTTCACCGCTCGTCCCGGCGCAATGGCTTGTCGACGGCTACGGCGTGACCGCCGCACTCGGCCTCGGCGGAATCCTGCCGAGCGGCGAGGTATTCACCTCGGTGATCTTCTCCCGCGTCGCCATAGACACGGTCACAGCGCACCGCTTCGGCGCGGTAACCGAAGCCCTCCGCTCCGCCCTCGCACCCTTCGCACATCTCCCCCTCTTCGACCCGGCGCCTCCGGTCGCCCGCGTAGTCCCCCGCGTCGAGGGCGAAGCAGGCATCGACGAACGCCACAACGCCAGCCCGATCCTGCCGCCGCCCGCGCTGGACGACTCGGCGGGCTGGTCGGTACGTCCGCGGCCGTCAGTCGAATCCGCGCTGCGGGAACAGCGCGAACGGCTGGCGCAGGAGTCGCGGATCGTCGAGACGCTCTACTCGGTCGGGCAGACCCTCGCCCGGCAACTGGATCTCGGCAAGCTGGTGCGTCAGGCGATCGAGGCGGCCACAAGCGTCGTCGGCGCGAAGTTCGGCGCGTTCTTCTACTCAGTGGTTGACGAAGACGGTGCGAAGCGAATGCGTCACGCGCTCGCCGGCCTGCCCCCGCAGAGTTTCGAGCGCTTGGGCGAGCCGCAGGGCACAGCGCTGTTCCTTACCGATCCGCCGAGCCGCTCGACGTTCCGCAGCGCCGACGTGACGCGCGATCCGCGTTACGGCGCTCACGCGCCCCACTACGGGATGCCAGCCGGCCATCCGCCAGTCCGCTCGTTCCTATCCGTACCCGTAATCGCCGCCAACGGCGAAGTGCTCGGCTCCTTCTACTTCGGCCACCCCGACCCGGCGGTCTTCACCGAGCGAGACGAGCAATTAGCTCAAGGCATCGCGGCGCAGGCCGCGAGTGCGATGGAGAACGCACGTCTCTACCGCCACGAACGCACGACGGCGATGCGTCTGCAGCGCTCGCTTCTCCCGGTCGCCCCGCCGCGGCTCGGCGATCTGGACGTAGCGACCGCGTACCTCCCGGGCGAGCAGGGCGCCCGAGTAGGCGGCGACTGGTTCGACGTGATCCCGCTATCAGCGGACCGCATCGCACTCGTAATCGGCGACGTGATGGGACGCGGCATCGGCGCGGCAGCAGTGATGGGCCAGCTGCGCGCGGCGATCCAGGCTTACGCGGTCATGGATCTGCCGCCGGCTCAGGTCCTGGATCAAGTCAACCACCTGGTGTGCCAGCTACCGAACGAGCAGATCGCCACGTGCGTGTACGCCGTGTACGACCCCTGCGACGGAACCGTGCGTTGGGCGAACGCGGGGCACCTGCCACCAGCCCTAGTCGCCCCAGACGGCACAGTCGCCCTCCTGGAAGCAGACCTGGGCATGCCGCTCGGCCTGGACGGCGCGGTCTTCGCCGACATGGCCAAGCCAATGCCCGAGGACTCCCGGCTCCTGCTGTACACGGACGGCCTGGTCGAGTGCCGGGACCAACTCCTGCAGGACCGGCTCGCGCGGCTGCGCTCGGTACTCGCCGAGCTGTGCAAGCCCGAGTCCGCGGTGAACGTGCAGGACGGCGCGACGCGGCTGGCCGAGGAGATGCTGACCGGCGCGGAACACGACGATGTCGCAGTGCTCTTCGTCGCAGCACATCCGGCGGCGACTCAGAAGGCTTCGGTAACTCTCTCCCCCACGCTCGGCGCGGCGCGTGCGGCGCGCAGATTCGCCAAGGCGACGGCAGAGCAGTGGGGTATGGACAAGCTCGTCGACCCGATCCTGCAAATCGTCAGCGAGCTGGTGACGAACGCGGTCGAGCACGCGGGCACGCCAATGGAGCTGCGCATGCGCCGCCGCCCCGGAGCGGTGCTGATAGAGGTCGCCGACGGCGACGGCCGACTGGCCCGCCCGACGCCGACCGGCTCAGGCGACGAGCGGCATCGTGGCCTCGTCATCGTGCAGACGCTGTCGGCGCGCTGGGGGGTGCGCCCGACCGGCACCGGGAAGGTCGTCTGGGCGCAAATCGCCAATCCCTACGAGGACGCGGCAGGTTCGGCGGACGGCGAGGGCGCCGCAGCGCAGGACGACCCGATCTCGGATGACGCCGTGCCACAACAGGTGAACGGCAGCAGTGCGGTCGAAGCGCCCGAAGACAACGAAGAACGGCGGCAAGCGGAAGCGGTCGCGCGCGTAGAGGCCGAAGCCGAAGCAATGATGGCCCGCTGACGCGCCCCGCAACGCCCTATCAGAGCCCGCCTAGAACTCCGCCCCGCCCTTAGGCAGCAACGGCCGCAGTTCCTCACGCACGCGGCGCTCGATCACTGCGAGATACAGATTCGCGTCCTCGTCGGCGAAACGATCGGTCCCCGCCTTCGCCGCGACGGCCTCACGCAAGTCGAAACTCGCGCCCGCCGTCACCGTCAGCCCAGATTCCGCTGCGCGCCCGAGCAGCGCCCGATGACGCCGACGCCGAATCGGATCAGCGGCAGTCCGCACAACCCCCCGCGGCGCCTTGAATACCGCATCGGGCAACTTACGCGCCGCACGCACGGCACAAGTAAGCCCAGCAGCGCCATTGAATGGCGCTGCGCGGTCAGGCACGCGGTACCGATGCGCGATCGGACCGAGGACGTGCCCGTAAAGCTCGACCTGTAACAGCCCCGCGCCAGCGGTCGCGTTTATGAATCCCGTCACCGTGAGCCCGGCCGGATCCGCTCCGATGCGAACCCTCCGGAACAACCGCGGCCCGCTGCCGCGCCTCGCGGCATCCGGCGCGTCGGCCAGCAGCCGCACCTCGTTCCCAGCGGCCCGAGTAGCCAGCGCCGGAACGGTCGAGATCGCGCAGTCGTCCACGATCACCTGACCGCCCTTGTCGGACGGATCAGCCGGATCGAGCGGGCCGAAACCCTCAGCCAGCCGCTCGCCGATCCGGTCGAGCAGATCGGCCACGTCGAAGGGCGCCGAACGCCCTGCCGCCGGCCCAAGCTCTATCAACCAGCGGCGGCGCAGCACCTGCCTACCGGCGCCGATGAACGGGTTCGCCGGATCGGCCACCGGATGATGCTCAAGCCGTCCGTCAGCCAGCCGCTCACCAAGCACAGCTAGCGCGTGCTGGGCCCACGAGGGCTCGGCCGACAGCCAGCGCCCAGGCGTGAACCGATCGCGCCGTAGCCGCTCTGCGACGGTCACGTACGCGGCAATCTCTTCGCCGAGCACCGCCAGCCAACAACACGCAAGCGCAGCGACCGGCGCTCCGACACGCACCGCAATATCGGTGCCGGTCGGCTTGGATACGTGCCAAGCCTCGCGTAGGCCGAAAGGGTCGGTGGTAGTCGCCGTCAGCGCGACCAGCACAACAGCCGCGAAGCCCCACACGAGCGCTACGAGCAGCCCGACGTCACGAGCGACCGGTCCGGCGTCTTCACGCCGCGTAGCACGCAGGATCAGCCAGAGCCCCGCCAGCGCCGCGTACCAAGCGACGACGCTCCAGCCGGCGACCCCGACAGCGAGCGCGAGGATGATCACGATCGCCGCATCGCGGTAA